>JAYWDZ010000109.1:0-2075 GCA_043779595.1 Nitrosomonadales bacterium | reverse complement strand
TGACCAGGTGTGTCCACGATATTGATGTGCACACCTTCATAAAACACCGCGCAATTTTTCGCCAGAATGGTGATGCCACGTTCCTTTTCCAGATCGTTGTTATCCATGACACGTTCAGCGACATGTTGATGGGCGGAAAAGGAGCCGGCTTGGCTCAGCAGCTTGTCCACCAGCGTGGTCTTACCGTGGTCAACGTGGGCGATAATGGCGATGTTACGGAGTTGGCGGGACATGGATACAGCCTTGCTTGATGAAAAGGGGGCGCATTCTAGCACAATGCCACCTCAAACCCAGTTATGTTTCTACATCTTGGCCGCCCTAACTGAATAGAATTTCCTGAGGCGCAGTATTATCGAGGCTGACGCTTATGATTTTTCGGGTGACACAATTCACTCATAATGTGTCCATATGCGCAGCACTCGAACCGTACTCTCCTTAAAATATGCGCCGGTAAGATCACTAACCAACCTCTCGAAAGGCGCTGGATTCTGAAATGGCTTGATGGCCAGGATCGAGAGCAAATCAAGACCCTTTGGCTTAAGACTGCTTGCAGCAAGCTTGTTCGCATCTTCCGAGGAAAAAATAGCGATGGGAATGTCGTAATGCAAAAAAGAATTCGACCCCGGCATGTGAATATTGCGCATACATCGGTTGCTATCGGCTATACACATGAAATACGATTGCGTCCGCCCTGCTTCGATTGATACAAGGCTTCGTCAGCTTTGGTTAGCAAGTCCAAGCTGGAAACCATATCAGTGGATAGGGTCGCGGCACCCAAACTTGCCGTCACTGCCCGATGGGGCCAGACCGCACTCTGGATGGCACGTCTGCACCTTTCAGCAATTACCAAGGCTCCTTCCCGGCCAGTGGCAGGCAGAATAAGCGCAAATTCCTCGCCGCCGTATCGAGCCACGATATCGTAGGGGCGACCGATCTTCTGCAGGATTTGAGCGACCGCGCGCAACGCTTCGTCACCAGCCGGATGGCCGAAGTTGTCGTTAAACTGTTTGAACCAATCCACATCCAGTAACACCAGCGACAACAGGGAATCTAAACGCTGGGCGAGCGCGAACTCTTCATCGAGGCGGCTCTGGAAAACCCGCCGGTTCTTCAGCCCTGTCAGGCTGTCGGTCGTGCTCTGAATCTCCAATTGCACCTGCGCAACTTCGAGTGTTCGTTGCTGCTGCAAGAGTTGTTCGACGTACTGCTCCCGCTCGGTAATGCCCGATTCCAGCACTGCGATGCTGCGCCTCAACTCCAATTGAGCGATTACCTGTCGCGCCAAGATGCGCAAGATATCGATCTGTTCAGATTCCAATCGGCGCGGTGTAAAATCAACGACACAAAGTGTTCCCAGGGCTTCTCCGGTTGGCGTTACCAACGGCACGCCCACATAAAAACGGACGCCCGGGTCACCCGTGACCCCTGGATGGGTAGCAAACCGCTCATCCAGGAGGGCATCGGGAATCACCATTACCTCAAAAGGTTTCAGAATTGCGTGAGTACAGAAGGTAGCTTCACGGGGTATCTGCGGCACTTCAAGTCCGACTTTTGCCTTGAACCATTGGCGATCGCTATCTATAAAGGACACAAATGCGATGGGAGTCTTGCAGATAAAGGCGACTAGCCGGACGATATCGTCATAAGCCTGTTCAGCGGCACTATCCATGACTGCGTATTCCCGCAGTGCTTTAAGTCTCAACAGTTCGTTCTTAGGTAACGGAGTTATCATCCTATCCACGCTTGATTCTACTGACATTGCTATCTCCTTTCGCGCAAATCCAGGGGGCAAGTAATGTGGCATACAATTTGTTCAATCCCGCGCACGACTCTTCCAACCGTCGTTAAAGTGTACACCAAAACAATCAGCGAGTTGCCGACAAGAATAATCGCCCGTCACATACGCCACTATGCTGGTAGCGTGGGTCGGCGCTGCGTAAGAGGTGTTCCCCTTGCGCTTGCCTAAACCGGCCATATAACGTGTTACAGAACCGGACATTGCATATGCACTTTTTATAACAGTGGATCAAACTTTCGCTGGCTATTATTTCTCATATCCGTATAATGCGCGGCTT
>JAYWDZ010000108.1:0-13201 GCA_043779595.1 Nitrosomonadales bacterium | reverse complement strand
AAGCATTGCTGGGCGATGTACATGCGCAGCATGCGTTCCAGACCAATCGGCGGGCGACCCCGGCCTTCGCCCTTGGGGTAGAACGGCTTGATCTCGGCCACCAGTGCCGACCACGGCGTCACCGTGTTGATCTCTCCAAGAAAGCGGTCGCGCCGCGTCACCTTCTTCTTGGCTCCATATTCAAGGTCGGAAAAGCTCGTTTGCATCGTCAAGTTCCATTCAACTTCCACCACGCCGATTCTCGCAGCTCATCAATCACTTCGAGCAGTCCGGCTGCAAATAAATCAGCGTGTCCTTAGGTCATCAGAATCATTAAAACTTGGGAAACTCTGAGGGGAGTGGCTAAATGCCAAAAGAGTAGAGTAAGCAATCCTGCCTAGCTTGACTAGCGGAAGGATCGATTACAGAGGATTATTTTTACGAAAAAAAGGCGGAATATTCCGCCTTTTTGATACCTCACGAGAGTCGTTGGGTAAGGCCAATCAGGTTTTAGAGGCGGTTAATCCAGTCTCGATGACATTGGGTGTAGGACGCGACTCCAGCCAGTGTTTGATACGCGAGGCATCACCAATACGGTTAATAGTGCCCACCGCATCGAGCAGCACAATAATCACGTTCTTCTGCGCCACGCGCGCTTGCATCACCAGGCAGTGTCCAGCTTCATTAATGAAGCCGGTTTTGGATAGACCGATCTGCCAACCGTGCTCACGTGTCAGCCGATTGGTATTGTTAAACGCCACGTTGCGGTACAAAACCTGGGTTTTATGATGCCGCTGTTTGAGCACTACGCGTTGAGTGCCCAAGGTATAGGTTCCGCTAGAAGTGATATCGCGAATTTCGGGATAATTCTGGTAAGCGTGATTGGCCAGTCGCGCCAGATCGGTTGCGGTGGAACGATTGGCCTGATTAAGCCCGGTCGGTTCCACATACACGGTATTACTCATCCCCAATTGGCGCGCTTTGCGATTCATCTTCTCGACAAAACGCTCAACGCCGCCCGGGTAGGTGCGTCCCAACGCGTGGGCGGCCCGGTTGTCGGAAGCAATTAACGCCAGATGCAATAACTGACCCCGGGTGTAGGTCGAACCGATGGCTAAACGCGATCCGGTGCCTTTAAGCGTATCGCGATCCTGTTCAGTGAGCGTGATGCGATCATCCATACTCAGCCCCGCATCCAGCACTAGCACGGCGGTCATTAATTTAGTAATGGATGCAATCGGGGTTTGTAACTGTGCATTTTTGGCCAAAAGCTGTGTGCCGGTTTCCTGATCAAATACTAATACTGATTGCGAGTGTAACGGGATAGGAGTATCTATATAGTGAGATTGCGGCTGAGCCAGTGCCGTAACCGTGCGTTGCTCAATAGTCCTTTGCACCGCGCCGTCATTCATACGGTCGCTCCATTGCAAATCGATTTGACTATCCGCCGCCCATAATGGAGAGGTCCAGAGCAAGGAGAGGCTAATAATCAAATATTTCATGGTGTCGGCTTTTCAACAGAAGTAAGAAAATGAATACGGCAAACTTAACCCAAACTTTAAAATTCAGTTTTTTGCAACCCTATGGTATGAATAATATACGCCAACTCAGATAAACCAATTGACGCTGAAACTTAATTCATTATATATAGCAGTGATATGGGAGCGATTCTGAATACTTTACTAAAAAAGTCAGCGTTGATGCAATGCCCCTGCACTCCCGGCATTGTGGCTATTGTATTGGAGCAGCTTTCCAGCGTTGCTCAAGCTGATTTGCAATTAGACGCTCGTACATTATTTGATCCGGTGCTAACAGTCTGTTTGCGCTACTTTCAGGCGGCGGCCGACGCCTCCGCCACACTCGCTGATCCCTCACCGTTGTTACGCGCGCTGCTGTTATCAGCCCCTATCGCAGAAGGCGCCCAAATTCCGCGGTACATCGAGCGTTGGCATCGCTCGTTAAAAGTCGCCAGTTTGACTCGAGCATTGGCCAAGCGTTCCGAATTGGTCCCACTCGAAACAGCGTGGCTGGCGGGCTTGACCCACAATCTTGCTGATTACGCCCAATTATTGCCCGACATGGAGGGAGAGGTGCTAGACGAAACCGCCTTGTCCGCCATATCGGCGGCATGGGTCAGTGGGCTCGACCCGGAAGGCTGGCTGGCCGACGCGGTGCGCTATCACACACTGCCTTTAACGCGCACCAAGACCGCCCATCCACTAATTAAAATTTTGCAGTTGGCCTATCTATTGGTCACACGCCCGCAGGCTATCGATAGCGTAGACGTACGTACAGGTCTAAGCGCTTTTGGAATTAGCCCAGGTGATGGCGCCAGTCTGTTGGTCGATGCTGAGGCGCATGTTCAGCAGTTGGCGCAGCGTTATGGCTTGGGAGATGCGCAGCTCAGCTATGCGCCGGGGTATGGTCATTTGGCTCGAGCCTATGCCAATCAGGCCGCCCAGTCTGCTATTCACGCGTACTTACGCAGTGCGGACCAATTGGTGCCGTTGCAACAAGCGTTACACGCGGGCTTACGCACGTTGTTCGGGATTGAGAAGGTGTGCCTGTTTGTGCCCCAAACAGATGGCATGTTGCGAGTGTCCCCGGTATTTGATCCGCCCGTCGCGTTATCAGGTTTGGCAGTGGCTCAGGATGACCACCATTCGATTCTGTCGCTGGCGATGGTCAAAATGCAGCCGGTACGTTTTGCGCTTGATGAGCCGGATTTTTCGGTAGTCGATGCGCAAATCGCACGTGTGCTAGGAGTGTCCAGCTATTTGTGCCAACCCGTGATGATAGGCAAAGGTCAACATGCGTTATTGCTTTGTGGTGAGATGGATCAACACATTGCGCCGCTATGGAAAAGTTTCATTCTCGAATGGGCGCACGCGCATATTCGGATCGAAACGCCTCCAGCCTTCAACTTTAATATGGGCTCGGACGTGATTTCCCGCGACCGGGTGCGACGTGCGATACACGAAATCGCCAACCCGCTCACCAATATGCGCAACTACGTCACGCTGCTATCAGCACGACCCGGCACCGATGCGGCAGTGCAACGCGATCTCAGCATTATCGGCGATGAAATTGAGCGTGTAGCGCGCATCGTGCGTGACATTACCAATGTTGAGGAGGCGCCCGCTGCTTCGCCAACTATGGAGTTGGTTTCAGTTAATACTTTGGTGTCAGAACTCGTACGTATGACTATAGGCACCCTGTTGGCGCCCAACAAAATCAGCGTGCAAATTGATCTGAATCCTGAAGTGCAACCCATGCCATTACAGAAAGACCAGCTGAAGCAAGTGCTATTTAATCTGGCTAAAAATGCGGTCGAGGCGATGGGACAAGGCGGACATCTCACCCTGACCACACGGCTAATTAATCTACACGGGATAAGTCAGGTCGAAATCGAAGTCGCCGATACCGGGCCGGGCTTGCCCGAACACATGCGCGCTAATTTGTTCGAAGCGAATAACTCGCAAAAAGGCGGCGATCACGCCGGCTTGGGGCTGGGAATTTGCCATAAGCTGATTACCCAAATGGGCGGTAGCATAGACTTTATAACCAGCGGTACGGGCACGCGCTTTATGGTACGGTTGCCCACAGTGCAAGCCCATCAGCTCGCAATGCGTAATGCGTCTAAATGACCTGCCCTAGCGGAGATTACATGACTGAAGATATGCATCCCAGTCTGCCTACACCCATCGGCACCCTCCCGATTCGATCCCGCATTTTAGTGGTGGATGATGAGCCCTTAATTCTGGAAGGCCTTACCCGGCTGCTGGTTGCGCGTGATTATGAAGTGATTCCCGCCCGTAGCGGATGCGATGCGTTGATCGCGATTGGCAAACAGCAGTTCGATATCGTGCTGCTCGATCTGGGTATGCCCGACTTGAATGGCAGCGAAGTACTGCGTTTTATTGCGGACCGGGGCGTAGCAACGCCGGTTATTGTGGTGTCGGGCGAGAGTTCCATCGATGCGGCCATTCATGCGCTGCGCGCCGGCGCCAGTGATTTTGTACGTAAACCCTACGAAGCCGAAGAGTTACTGCGACGCATCGATAACACCTTGACGCGTAGCCGCCTCGAAAAAGAGCACAATCACATCTTGCAGCGTCTGCAACAGTCTGAAAAATGGCACCGTTTTCTGGTGAACAATTCGCCTGATTTCATTTACACCCTTGATCAGGACGGCCACTTTACCTTTGTAAACGACCGCCTGGAAAGCCTTACGGGGTTTTTGCGCAACGAATTGATGGGCCAGCATTACAGCATGCTGATCGAAGAAGACGATATTTCTCGCGCTGAAAATGTGTTTAATGAACGCCGTGCCGGAGACCGCAGTACACGCAATACCGAATTGCGCCTGAAATGTAAGCCTGGCTTGCGCCGCCCGCGTTTAATGCAGTGCCGTAATAAATCAGTTGAGTTGACCGCGACCGGCATGTATGAAAACGACAAAAATCCGTTTGAGCGGCGCTTTATCGGCAGCTATGGAGTGGTCAAGGATATTTCCGAACGCAAGCAGGCCGAAGAAACCGTTCATTATCAGACCTACCACGATCTGCTTACGGGACTACCGAATCGTGCGATGTTTCGGAATCACCTGGGCCTGCTACTGGCGCACGGCAAGCGCAACAGGCAATCGCTGACCGTATTAAGCCTGGATCTCGATCACTTCAAAATTATCAACGACTCCTTAGGGCACAGTCTGGGCGATGAGCTATTACTCTCTATTGCCACTAGGCTGCGCCAATGCCTACGTGAAGGCGATACCTTGGCGCGTCTGGGCGGCGACGAGTTTGCCATCCTGTTGCCTGCGCTTTCCGAACCTCGTGAAATCGATCCTATCGGACGAAAGATCATTCATGTTTTGAGCGAGCCCGTCTACATCAAAGGTCATGAGGTTTATGTATCGGCGAGTATCGGCGCCTGCGTGGCGCCTGCCGATAGTGATACGGTCGACAGCCTGATCCGGCAAGCTGAAATAGCGATGTACCATGCCAAAACCCAAGGCCGTAGTCGTCTGCAATATTGGGAAAGCGGCATGCAAGCGCCCTATTCCGAACGCATGCAAACTGAAGCCGACTTGCGCCGCGCCTTGGCGCGCAATGAATTTGTGTTGTTTTATCAGCCGCAGGTTAATATCGCCACCGGCGAGATTACGGGTTTCGAAGCCTTGCTGCGCTGGTGGCATCCACAACGCGGATTGTTGCTGCCCAAAGATTTTATTTCGATTGCCGAAGAGTCGGGCGTTATCGTGCCAATTGGCGACTGGGTACTGCGTCACGCCAGCGCGCAAATGGCGGAATGGAGCAAGGCCGGTTTGCCCCAGGTGAGGCTCTCGGTAAACATTTCGGCGCGTCAGTTGGAAAACCCCAGTTTCGTTGATAGCGTGATGCGCGCGGTGCAGGTATACGCGTTGAATGGCCATCAAATGGAGTTGGAGATCACCGAAAGTTTGCTGATGCGCGACCTTGAGGCCAATGCCATCAAACTCGGACGCCTTTCGGCCACGGGCATACGCATTGCGATTGATGACTTTGGCACTGGCTATAGTTCCTTCAAATATCTGTCGCGTTTCCCAATCCACACGTTAAAGATAGATCAGTCGTTTATTCAAGAGCTGGATCGCGAAGAGAATATCTCCATCGTTAATGCGATGGTGAATATGGGCCGCGGCATGAATTTAAATGTGGTGGCGGAGGGGGTCGAAACCCAGGCGCAGCTCGATCAGTTACACCAACTAAATTGCCATGAAATGCAAGGCTATTACTACAGTCCGCCGGTTTCCAGTCACGACGCCACGTTAATGCTGGCAGAGCCTTTCCGCGGTTTCAGCCATGACGAAGATATCGCCACGGCCTGATTTCAAGTGGGTAAGTGGCGAGGTTTACGTGGTGCTTTTTCAACTGCGGCATCATAGACTGCATTGGGCAAGTACTTAAGGAGTCGCGCCACCCAGGCCATTTGCCAGGGGATCACACTGTAACTTCGCTGTTGCGCGATGCAGCGCGCGACTTTCGTTGCGGCATGGTTTGCTGTCATTTTGAAGGGCATAGCGTAAGGATTAATCCGGGTCATTGGTGTGTCGATAAACCCCGGTGCTACCGTCACGACGGCCAATCCGTAAGCCCGCATTTCGATGCGTAAACTCTCAAGATAAATACTCGCCGCAGCCTTCGAGGCCGAATACGCGCTGCCCCCGGGCAGGCCCCGCACGCCCGAAACGCTGGAAATACCACACAGCACGCCGCCGCCCCGGGCATGCATCGCTCCAATAAAAGGCTGAAAGGTGTGCACCAGTCCTAATACATTAACGTCCATCACGGCGCGGAATGTCGCCGCATCTTCCGCCTCTTCCGTGAGTGTGCCTATGCTGATGCCGGCTGCGGCGATGACAATGTCGGGGGGGCCAAACTCGGTTAGAAAAGCTTCAGCCGCAGCCTGCATCGCAGGCAAGTCGCGTACATCAGCTACATAGCAACAGGCGTTTAGGCCCTGAGCGGTAGAGCGCAACGCATCCATGCGGCGACCGGATAGGCCCAGTTGCGCGCCTGCTTGTCCATAATGCCGGGCCAGCGCGGCACCCAGCCCGGAACTCGCGCCGGTAATAAATACCCGGCTGGGGTTAGCCAAGTTAAATCTTGCCCAGGGCAAAATTCAATGGACGTGACGCGCTTTGCTGACCTTGGCTACTTTCCCGCTCGCTCGGTCTTTACGCGCTTTAATGATGAGTTGATCCAACGTGGCAAAGAGCGCGGGCCTGGAACCCGTCATCGATTCGGCCGTGACATATTTACCGTCCACTGCAAAGGTCGGCACGCCTTTTATATCGTAAGCGCGTGCCAGCATCCCGCCCTGAGTCGCTTTGGACTGCGTGGAAAATGATTTGTACGAAGCTTCAAATTTTGCGCGGTCCACGCCCTTTTTAGTAATCCAATCCATTAAGACCTGCTCATTGTCGAGGTTTAGGTTATCCAGGTGGTACGCATCAAAAACTTCGTCATGCAGTTTTTCGGCCCCCATATCCTGCAATGCAAAATAAAGCTTGGCAGCGGGTAGCCAGTCATCCCGAAACACTGCGGGCACACGGCGTAACTGAACATCCTTTGGCAGCTTTTGCAGCCAGGTGTTGAGAGCGGGCTCCATCGCGTAACAATGCGGGCAGCGATACCAGAAAAACTCCGTTAGTTCTATTTTTTTGCCGGTGCTGACAGGTTGGGGCGCTTCAAGCGTGAGATAGCTGGGCGGCACGGTAGCGGCGTGAACCGCAAACGAAAAAGTTGCGGCGGCAAATAAGGCAAACACACGATTCAACATTTAATCAATCTCCTAAGGGGTGGACGGCACTTTGACCAGCGTAGCTTCAATATTGTTCTGTGCGAGCAGCGCGCGGGTGGAATTGACTGCATCCATCGCCTTATAAGGCCCAATGCGCACGCGGTGGTATACGCCTTTGCCCTCGACGTCACTGGTTTTAATTTGAGCTTCAATGCCCAATAGTGCCAACTCGGCTTTCAGGTTATCGGCCTCATCCGCATTCTGAAATGAACCGGCCTGCAAATAGTATTGCGTCCGACTAGGGGGAGGAACCACGGGGTCGGGGGGCGCGGTAGGGGTGTCGCCCGGGAGTACTTTATAAAAATCGTAATTGGGTGCCTTCTCAGGCTCCGGGGGTGCGCTCTGTACGGGGTGAGCCGTAGCCGTTTGGACCTTATCCGATGATTTGAACGGGTTGCTTGCTTTCACCCATAAAGCCACTGCGATCGCCAGCACCAGGCCGACTATCAGACCTATCATTAGCCCACTCAGAACAGGGCGACCGCGACGGGCATCGCCGCCACCTCGGTACATACGTTTAGCCATAATTTACATTTTCACCGGAGCAGACACACCTAGCAAGCGTAATCCATTTGCGAGAGTTTGGCGGACTGCTCCAGCCAGTGCCAGGCGCGCCAATTTCAGGGCTGGATCTTCGACCAAAAACTTTTCGGCGTTGTACCAGGAATGAAAGTCCCCTGCCAAATCCTGCAAATAATACGCCATCAGGTGCGGCGACAAAGTGTGGGCGGCGAATGCCACTGTGTCTGGATATTCGATCAGCCGCTTCATCACGGCGACTTCATGGGGACTCATCAAGCGCGTCAAATCTGCGTGGATTAAATTTGCTGCGTCTTCGCCCCATTCCGTAAACACACTGCACACCCGGGCATGGGCGTATTGCACGTAATACACGGGATTATCGTTATTTTTAGCGAGCGCCAGATCGATATCAAACGTGTACTCAGTATCGGCCTTGCGGCTGATTAAAAAGAAGCGCACCGCGTCCTTGCTGGTCCATTCGATCAAATCGCGCAAGGTCACATAGCTGCCTGCGCGTTTCGAGATTTTGACTTCTTCGCCGCCGCGCATCACGCGAATCATCGTGTGCAGCAAATAATCCGGGTAGTCGGGGGAAATGCCGCAATCGGCTGCCTGCAAGCCCGCACGCACGCGTGCAATCGTGCCGTGATGGTCTGTGCCCTGCACATTGATCGCCTTGCCGTAGCCGCGTTCCCATTTAGCAATGTGATACGCCACATCTGGCACAAAATAGGTGTAGGTGCCGTCAGATTTTTTCATCACGCGGTCTTTGTCGTCGCCGTAAACGGTCGATTTCAACCACAATGCGCCGTCTTGCTCGTAGGTTTTGCCTGCGGCCTGCAAACGCGCCACCGTCGCTGCCACTTTGCCACTGCTATACAAGCTCGATTCAAGATAATAGTTATCGAAGTGGACGTGAAAAGCGCGCAAATCAATATCCTGCTCGTGCCGCAAATACGCGACCGCAAATTGGCGAATCGCATCGAGTTCGTCGATATCGCCCGACGCGGTGACTTCGCGATCATCCGATGCAACTTTTTTTTGCGCCAAAAAATCTGCCGCAATATCGGCAATATAGTCGCCGTTGTAAGCGTTCGCCGGCCACCCTGCATCGCCGGGCTGCAATCCGCGCGCGCGACACTGCGTACTCGTCGCAAGGGTTTCAATCTGCACCCCTGCGTCGTTGTAATAGAACTCCCGATACACCGTCCAGCCTTGGGTCGCATACAGATTACAAATCGCATCGCCGAGTGCAGCCTGGCGGCCATGCCCCACATGCAACGGCCCGGTGGGGTTGGCGGATACAAACTCCACCAGCACCTTGTTGCCGGTGCCCGTGGTGTTGCAACCAAAAGTTATACCAGCCTCGTGTATCTGCGCGACGATGCCGATCCACGCGGCGGGGTGGAGATAAAAATTAATAAAGCCCGCTCCGGCAATTTCGGCTTTTTGAATCAGATCGGATTCAGGCAACACATCCAGTATCGCCTGCGCCAGCTCACGCGGACTGCGGCGCAAGGGCTTGGCAAGTTGCATTGCCGCATTGCTGGACAAATCGCCATGCGCCGCATTCTTGGGGCGCTCTAATTCGAAACTTAGCGTGGCATCCGGCGCAATCACCGATACCGCCTGCGCCAATAACGCCGCAATTTGATCTTTAAGAGGGATATCTTCCAAGGCGTAAATCTTTTAAACGGGATAAAACAAGCACCCGATTATACGGGGGGCCGATCAAGCTACCGATTGGTCGGGCTCACTTCGGTGTCGAGCCAAGAGGTAATGCCTTGCCATTGCTCAAGGTCGCGCTCGGCAATATGCGGCGGTAAATCAAACAGGCTTTTGCCCTCGAATGCGGCATTCACATAGTTCTGCGCATTGCGCAGATACGCCAGCACAGGCAAGTCTTGCTGCGCCATCAGGCCTTCGAGCGTGACGCCCGCGCGTGTACGCGCGTCTACGCGCATCCCCACCAGCCCGATAAACGCACGGCCTTTACGGACCGATTTTTCGGCTTGCAACGCAGACAAAAACTCCTGACTCGCCCGGATATCAAATACGGAAGGCGCAATCGGCACGATGACTTGATGTGCCAGTTTGAGCGCGTGTTCAAGATTTTTGCCGTGCAAGCCCGCAGGCGAATCGATCACCAGCCAGCCGGAGCCTTCGCCTTGGTTTTCGGTGAGCAGACCAATTTGTGGCAGGCCCGCATCGCGTATGGCCAGCCATTGGGTAGCCGATTTTTGTCGATCCAGGTCGAGCACCATCACGCGCTTGCCACTGGCCGCCAAGTAACCGGCGAGGTTGATCGACAGCGTAGTTTTGCCGCTGCCGCCCTTGGGGTTGGCTACCAGTATCGTGCGCATGTTGTGCGACCTCTCCAAGTGATTACATTAAGATGATTACTAATGACTCGGCACTATAGGTCACCGCCAGGGTATGCGTCGCACCCGGCGCGATGGTGACAAGGTTGTCCATCGCGTTAACCGACTCCACGCACACCATTTCACGCCAGCCGCCTTGCGCATTGCGCCCTTTACCCATATCGCCCATTTGATTCGCTTTGTCGAGCCACGGCGTCCACACCACAGTGGCGTCCGAGCCGGTTTTAGCAATGCGGATACGGCGTTGCAGTTGCGGGTCTGCAATCACGCAATCGGATTGAGTGTTGATGTAAACGCGGTCCACCTCGCTATCGAAGCGAATATCGCCCTGCTGTTTTTTCTTCGCAAAGTTTTCGACCTTGTCGTAATACGCGCCCCCCGAGAGGCCGCTTACCTGGATGTCGCCGATGTCGCCCACTTGTAGATAGGTATGCAAAGCCTCGCCGATTTGCACGGGTTCGGTGCCCAGGTTGGTGGTCGCCAAGCGCATTTCGAGTTTCTCGCCGACTACGATAGTCAGTTGTAAGCGCGTGGGGTGCGGCCACTGCGTGCGGATTTGTTCGTTGTCACCCATTTGCAGCGTGATTTCGGTTTTGGCATCGTTGCGACGGCGCGCGTGGATCACTTCCCACGGCACCGTGCGGGCAAAGCCGTGCGCGGGAAAGCTCGCTTCCGACGCGTGTGCGCCGAACCACGGCCAGCACACGGGCACGCCGCCGCGGATGGATTTGCCGGGCGCAAACTTCGCGTCTTCGGAAACCCACACTACCGGATGTTGTTGCGACTTGGGGCGGAAGCTCACCAGATGCGCGCCTTGCAAACAAATCGTCGCGCGGCCGCCGTCGTTGTCTATGTCAGCATACGTCAAGCCACCCGCGCCAACGCGAAAGCTGAGGTGACCGGGGATGGCATATTGCGCGAGCGGATCGGCCTCGATTTGCGCGGCACTCGGATGCTCGACCAGCGACACATCGCGCACCGCGCCAAACGCGGCCGAGGTGACCATCGAGGCGTATGCGCGTAACGCGGGCGACACCACGCGATCGCGCTTGACCGGTTTCCACGCTAACGCGCCCTTGGCTTGCATCGCGGTACGGCGGCGCGCGAATTCGGCGTCGTTGATCATCAGATTGATGCCGCGATTCGGAATGTCGATTTCGATGCGATCGCCTTCTTCGACGAGACCAATATTGCCGCCCTCTGCCGCTTCCGGGCTGGCGTGGCCGATACTCAAACCTGATGTTCCGCCGGAGAACCGACCGTCGGTGACCAGCGCGCAGACCTTGCCCAAACCTTTGGATTTCAGATACGAGGTGGGATACAACATCTCCTGCATCCCCGGTCCACCGCGCGGGCCTTCGTAGCGAATCACCACAATATCGCCCGCCACGATCTTGTCGCCGAGGATGGCTTCGACCGCCGCATCCTGCGACTCGAAAATCCGCGCGGGGCCGGCGAATTGATGGATGCTTGCGTCAACGCCCGCGGTTTTCAGGATGCAACCGTCCTGCGCGATGTTGCCGTACAACACCACCAGCCCGCCGTCCTGCGAATACGCGTGTTGAATATCGCGGATGCAACCATTGGCACGGTCGTCATCGAGCTTGGCAAAACGCCGATTTTGCGAAAACGCCGTTTGCGTCGGCACACCGCCCGGCGCGGCACGGTAGTAGTCCTTGATATCGGGATCGCGGGTGCGGCGGATGTCGTAGGTGTCGATTTGCTCGCCCATCGTTTTGGACAGCACCGTCGGCAGCTCGCGATGAATCAGCCCGCCGCGATCCAGTTCGCCTAACAGCGCCATCACCCCGCCCGCGCGGTGCACGTCTTCCATGTGATAAATCTGGATCGACGGCGCGACCTTCGCCAGATGCGGCACGCGGTGCGACATGCGGTCGATGTCTTTCATCGTGAAATCCACGCCTGCTTCGTGTGCGGCCGCCAGCAGATGCAGCACAGTATTTGTCGAGCCGCCCATTGCGATATCGAGCGAGATTGCGTTCTCAAATGCCTCGAAGCTCGCGATTGCGCGCGGCAACACACTGGTGTCGTTGTCTTCGTAATAGCGCCGCGCATTGCGCACGATCACGCGTCCCGCCGCCAGAAACAGATTCCGGCGGTCGGCGTGCGTCGCCAGCAACGAGCCGTTGCCGGGCAGACTCAAGCCCAGCGCCTCGGTCAGGCAGTTCATCGAACTGGCGGTAAACATGCCCGAGCACGAGCCGCAGGTTGGGCACGCCGAGCGCTCCAGCTCGTCGACCTTGGCATCGCTAAATTTCGGGTCGGCCGCCGACACCATCGCGTCGACCAGATCGAGTTTGATGATCTTGTTTTCCCACACCACCTTGCCCGCTTCCATCGGCCCGCCGGACACGAACACGGTTGGGATATTCAGGCGCAGCGCGGCGTTCAGCATACCGGGGGTGATCTTGTCGCAGTTGGAAATGCACACCAGCGCATCGGCGCAATGCGCGTTGACCATGTACTCGACCGAGTCTGCGATCAAATCGCGCGAGGGCAGCGAGTACAGCATCCCGCCGTGGCCCATCGCGATGCCGTCGTCCACCGCAATGGTATTGAACTCCTTCGCCACGCCGCCCGCGGCTTCGATCTCGCGCGCGACCAGCTGGCCCATGTCTTTGAGGTGCACGTGGCCCGGCACAAACTGCGTGAATGAATTCGCAATCGCGATAATGGGTTTGGAAAAATCGCCATCTTTCATGCCGGTGGCGCGCCACAATGCCCGCGCGCCCGCCATGTTGCGGCCGCGGGTGGTAGTCCAGGAACGATAGTCGGGCATCTCGGTCTCTCTCTGCGAAGCTATAATCGACCTGCTATTTTATAGCGCTCCGCCCGCAGCCCCTAGCCCCTATCGCTCCTATGCTCATTCATCCTCACTTTAACCCCGTCGCCCTACAGCTTGGCCCGTTCGCCGTGCATTGGTATGGGCTGATGTATTTGCTCGCATTTGGGCT
>JAYWDZ010000107.1:0-5232 GCA_043779595.1 Nitrosomonadales bacterium | reverse complement strand
CTCAAGTCGCTCCCTGTAAGTGATTGATTTAAAATTGCTATTTATGAGCGACTTTCGGGCGATTTGCGGCCTTGGCCCGATTACTTCGCTAACCCTTCCTATATGGACTCCCCCAAAAGCAAGAAACCTGATCAATAGTTGTGGCTGTATGGAATTGCGTGCAGTGGTATATCCGGCATCTGGAATCGAGAGCGTGGCTTGCAGCGGCACAGTATGATAAGGTAATACCTATCACTAACTGCTAGGAGAAGCACTATGACTGCCACCATTGCCCGCCCTATGTCGGTTAAGCTGGACCCGGACACTCGCGACCGTCTAGAACACTTGGCGGAGTCCCGCCGTAGAACGCCGCATTGGATGTTGCGCGAGGCCGTCGCGCAGTATGTCGAACGCGAGGAAAAGCGAGAAGCTTTCCGGCAAGATACGCTCAAAGCTTGGGAAGAATATCGGACCACTGGGCTGCATATCACGGCTGACGAGGCCGACACGTGGCTGGCGCAGCTCGCAGAAGGCAACGACATTGAGCCACCTGAATGCCACGTTTGATCTGGTCGCCGCTCGCGTTACTCGACGTGCAACGCCTCTATCGCTTCCTGGCGGGCAAAAATCCTGGTGCCGCAAAGCGTGCCGTTCAAGCTGTACAACAAGGGGTGAAGGTTCTCGGGCATCAGCCGCAGATTGGCCGCCCCATTGAGGACATGCCGGAAGCGTACCGGGAATGGCAAGTCGACTTTGGCGACAGCGGATATATGGTGCGCTATCGTGTTGAGCCCGATGCCGTGACCATCTTGGCAGTGCGTCACCAGAAAGAAGTCTGGGCCTAACGGAATTGAGCGTTGCTTGGCCGTATTCTGGGGGATCGCCAAATAACCTCTCGAATCAGCAACGGGTAGCGATTTGTCTGTGGTGAACTAACCCATCCGGCAAAAAATATGGAAGGAGATAGGCATGAATGTACACAAAAATCACCTGGAACGCGCTGCCAACAAGCGGCGAGATCCCATGCGCTGGAAGGTGGCGGCGTTGGTTGCGCTTGCGCTACTCGGCATTGGTGCAATGCATACCCATGTCCTCGTGTTCCGGCGCGGCGAGGATGTGCTATCCGCGCTCATCGAGGCGGGCGGCATGATTTTGATCGCGGCTATCCCGATAGGCTACTTGGTGTACCGTTGCTGGTTCAGCGAACATCCACTAATGAAACCGCTCAAGGGATTTACCGCAGACGCTGGCTTTGATGAATACGACATGTGGGAGTATCAAGATAACGGGCTTCCAGGGTATGAGATGGGTACATCCATCGGGGTGTACGGGATTGATGCTAGTGACAGGCACCACCCATAACCCATCACTTAGTCAATCGGTCATAGCTCGCCGAAACCATTTCGGCGGTGCCCTTTAACTGATTTTCGGTGGGGGAGGGCAAGGTACCCAGGTGTGCTATCTGCGCCGCCACCGCAGGATCGTTTTGCATCACATAATTGATCCGCCCCTCAATTTCACCCGGACTTTTAACCGTCCAACCAGCAAACGCGATCTGCACAGGCGTCATTACTCCATGCTCGTCCTTTATCGCTTGTTGGACTAGCATCCCGGCGCCTCGCTGACCGTCGCCATGCGCGACCAGAGCCTGGTGCGTCTCGGTAGCCTTCCCCGCTATTGCCGCATGCTCATTCTGCACATGCGTGGCATTTGGCATCGATCCAGGTGAGACATGTTGATGATGTTTGACATTGGCAGTGTTCATCGCTGCATTCTCAGTCCGGACGACCTCACCAGCCTTAACGATGCCCGCAAGGTTCGACCACCCGGCATGCGCAACAGTCTGCTGCGTCTCGGGTGAAGTGACGCCGCCTTGCGTAAGCGCCCCCTGGCCTTGCGGAGAGGCTGTGTACGTTTCGCGCGCCTCATTGACGAGACTGGCGAACGTTGCGGGCGATGCGCTGCGCAGCGCGTTCAGAGCGCTTGCTGCTTCCATAGGCGGCAGATCGCTCTTCTGGGTGAAATAATCCAGAACTCGCTGATCCGACTGAATGCCCGTGCCAATGCTATTGGCACGGCCCGATGCGGTCTGATCGCTTGCCTGACTGCTTTGTGTGACCGAACCGGAAAGTATCTGACTTGTTGTGTAGCCTTTCGCCAGATCAGCCACGAAAGAACGTCCGGCCGCCCGCGAGCCTTCATCGCGCGACCCCGCGTCAGCCGTTTTACCGGCTTCCTGAAGAATCTTGGCGGACTGCTGCTGATTGATGCCGTATTTGTTGCTGGCACCGGTGCGTGCGGTATACGAAAGCTCGTCGGTGGCGCTTGATGACGTGCCCGTTTTTCCGTCAATACCAATACCCATCGATTCACGAGCCTGGGTTGTTTTTGGAGATACGGCGGCCGCCCCCGCTCTCCCACTTAATGGTTCGAGACCCGGCTTTCCACCAAAACCGTCTCGACTTACCGACTGGCTGTTTGCTGTATCAGTTGATGCCCGGTCACCCACATTCAATGAAGACTCATATTTCCCAGCTTCCCTAAGGGTTTGCTGATCCGCAGTATTCGTTTCGCGGCTCGCCGACCGATCCGTTCCGCTCTGCCAGTCGAGACTATGACCGGTGTTGACGCGAATGCCCTCACCAACAGCCTGGCTGAACCGTCGCGCATAATCCGCTGTGTCCCGCTGCGAGAAGGATGACGATCCGGTTGATGCATTGGTCGCGCTATCGGTGGTGCCGGCCATGGTCGAAGTGCCAGAGCTCATTGAATGTGAAGCCGACGTGCTGGCGCTCTCGGTCAGCCCCGCGCCCAGGTTGGCCACATTGGCTTTGGCCACAACAGTAGCGCCTGGTTGCCCGGCGGCTTGCTCGGCCGAGCCATACGCACTCGTATGCTTATTGGTCGGCGCGACCACGCTCATCCCGCCGGCATCGACGCTGCCGGAGGACTGGTACGCATTGCCGTTATGGGTGCGTGCCGCGAAGGTGTCGTAGCGCACGTTGCCCATATTCAGATTGCCTACACCGGATTCGCCGCCAAAGCGCTGCGCGGCCGCCGACGCCGGCGCCATCATCTGGCCGACTGCGCCCGAGAGGGCATAGATTGTTCCTGTGACAAGCACTAGAGCGATCATCGGCACGATCAACGTCAACATACCGCCGATGGCCTGGTCGGAAAGGACTGAGTGCGCTAATTGACCCATGTTCTGCATGTTCAGGCCGCTCGCGCTGATCGGAGTGGTGAAGTAGCCCTGCAGACCAGCGCTGATGTGGTCGCGCGAGGATGACTGCATCACGAAGTTCACCACCGCGTACAAGGGCGGCCACAGTTCGATCCACATCAGCGCGCCGACATAGGTTTTTAGGATCGTGCCACCGTTCTGACCCGCCATCAGAATCCACAGCAATATGATCGGAAAAATCGCAATCCCTAGCACCTGGATGGAATTGCGGATTTTAGGCAAGGTGCCCTCGGCGATATTCGCCATACTGCGATAGGATGATTCCGTTGATGCCGCGGCTTGCGCATCGGCTATGGCCAACTGTCCGGCCACCGGATCGCCCACCGCCTGCGAAATCGAGCCAGGCACGCGCGACCATAGATTGATCATCATCGCCTGGCGAACCATGTCATACGAATTGGCTGTCGTGACGCCCATGATTAAATCGGCTGCGATCGGCAACTGCGAAGCGGCCAGCGCATTCATCGTCGCGGCCGTGGCGGAACCCCGGGCCGCCTCGGGGTTCAGACGACGCGCAAGATGTTCGTGCGCGCGATTGACCTGGGCGCTCATTGCCATATTGAGAGCCTGATAGGCATCAGGGCAGGTCATCGTAGTGAAATTGACCGTCGTCGCGCGCGCTGGATTCGTGCCGCCCATGTACGACCAAATCTGCTCCGTCGACAAGAGCGTATTGATATCCTTGCTGCCGTCCAATAGATCGGGCATCACGCAGTTACGGACATAATCCATCAATGACGTGTTGTACTGGGGCTCAAGCACGACGGATTGCGTGGCGGCCTGCAGCACGCGGTCGCCGAACATCATGCCATTACCGCCGAATCGTACCGGCCCCGGAATACTCATCAGCGACTCATAAGAGCGCGTCAATCAGTCGCCGATATGACTCGTCGTGCTCGCAAAAAACGCGAGCCCCAGCGGTACATTCGGCACCACCATGGGTGCGGCCATACCGGTGCGGTCGATGATATTGACGTTGATTTTAGGCACGAACAGAATGCCGTGGAACAGGACTAGGAAGACAATCCAGACAAACGGCTTCTCGGCACGGAAATGCGCGAGTGCGACGCCCATGATGACCAGAAAGCCCATTAACACCAACGCGAACATCAAGGTCGCGTAAGCATTGTTACCCGTCATCGCCGCCGCAGCGTTGAAGACGGTCCAGAGCTGCTGCAGGTTCCAGTATGCAAAAACGTCCACGGACTATCTCCTAGCGCACGCCGAAGCGAATGTTCGACACGACCTTGTCCGACATGCCGCCCCACATCATCTTCTCCACGGCCTGCGCCTGCTGGGTCATGGTGTAAATCGCATTCAGATCCGCCTTCATCGTCTGCGACTCCTGATAAATTTGGGTGCGCAGCGTGTCGATTTGCCGTTTTGCCTTGTCTATTTCTCCCGCTTCAAGCCCAGCCGCTTTGACTTCGCGAGCGGCGAGTCCGCTCGACACATCCTTCAAAGCCATGCCCAGAATGTTCTGCGCATAAGCCAGTGCGATCACGTCGATATTGTTGTCCGTCAGCAAGTCGGCCACCGAGCCGCCCGGACTCGCGGCGATGCTGATAATTTTGTAGATGGGGGTAGGCGCGGTACCGATAAAGGCCAGCTCTGAGCTTGTGAGCGCGGTACGCGACAGCATTTTTGACTTGATGCTATCGACGTACTGTTTGACGATCACCCGTAAGGATTGAACCGCAGGCGCGCGAACTTCGTTGGGAGCCAGACAGCCCCCAGCGGGGGCGCTTGACTCGCAGGCATAGACCGTCGTCGCATTCGTCGCGCCCATGAGCGTGCTGACAGAAATCCTGGGTTCATACCACTTCACCTGCCAATCTTGCGCATTGGCCGGGTCGCGACGGATCACCAGGGTGCCGCTCGCGGACATGATCCATTCCAGGCTTTCCTGATTGTTCAATACCAGATTGATCCCCGACGCTTTCAGGGAACGCCAGGTCATATTGCCTTCGGAGACCTGTTCGGCCTGCTCCGGGTCGGCTTTACGATTG
>JAYWDZ010000106.1:0-2083 GCA_043779595.1 Nitrosomonadales bacterium | reverse complement strand
CTCTTGGTACTCGCCGGCGAAGACGAAATTCTCGTCAATAGCAAAAAGTTTACGCCACTCGCTGATGGCAAACGCGTGCAGATAAAAGTGATCGATGGTGCGGGTCACTTTTTCCGCGATCTCTTCGCCGACGAGGCAGTGGATGTGATCGATGCGTTCTTGAAAGGCACTGGTTACTAGTATGCTCTACTCATCGCTATTCAATTGAGTCGATCCGCTGTGCTGGATTCAAGCACAGGAATTGTGGCAATTTAACTTACGCAGCAATGCGCTTGAGTATCTTGCGTTGCATATCGTCTTGCGCGTCCAGCGAAGCAACCATTTCTCCTCCTACATTGGAGAGGCGCGCCAAATCACTACGAGGAATAACGCCTTGATCTGCGAAAATTAGTATCGAATCGAACTCCGCTTTTTCCCTTAACAGGTGCTCAAGAATAATGGTCGCCAAACGTGCCTTATCTCTGCCAGGAATGCCAAAAACAAACAACGGCGCATATTTCCCTTCGATCAGAAAATCAATGGGGTAATCGCGCGCATTCGGCATGGTTTCATACACATAATTTGCGACAAGTTTTTCACTGGGGACAATGCCGAGGAGGGATTCCTTGAGATCATCATAAAATGTGGCTTCCGCCCTGAATCGGTTCAGAAACGTGAGGTCATGTATTTTGGTCACAGCTTGGCCAAACCTGAAAATGGCGCCGCCAATTTGTTCGGTCGGCGTGTCCATATAGAATGCGCCGTTTTCTTCTTTTAATTCCATCTCATTGAGAATTTGCTCGAAAATCTTACCTCTGGTTCCTTCGCGGAACTTGTCGATATCGTTCTCATAACTTAGATGCATCATGGTATGACCGCAATCGGTAATTCGGACCCCTCCGCTCGACAATTGTTTGAGATAAATTGAATACGTGTCACCATCGCCAAACATAAAGGGGGTCTCGACAAAAAGCAGATTTTCACCTTTCTCGTAAAGGGTCACCTCGGTGCAGAATGCTTTGCACAGTAGTTCTTTGAAGTTTTCGGTGGATATGTTCATTTTTTAAATAAATCCGGGTGATCGGGCTCCGTCAAAATACCTGTTATTGCACAATCATTGACAAGACAAGCCAGCGCGCCTTTGCAACTGGTGTAATTTCCTGACGCTTCTGCATATCCTTCGATCTTCTTCCCAGCAAGCATATACCGTTCCGTTGCTTTGTGAACATGGCAAACAAATCCAAGCTTTTCTTTTTCAATATGGTTCGGGTGGGAATGGCTGCTGCCGTTGTATCTTGCCAATGTGATGGTTTCCCCGCTGGGCGCCAGCCAACCCAATCCACAGGAGAAATCATTTTCCAGTTCACGGTTCTGCCGCTCATAGAGTGTGAAATGTTGGCTTCCATCCGCGCTTTGAACTATGAAATTTCTTTCTGTATGGCCGGCCTTTTCGCGTCGTTTTGTGGATGGATTCGTCACCCGTTTTGGCATAGCCAACAAGGCCGATATCTTCTCATCGGTCAGGCTTTCAGCCCCCATCATTTTTCTCCATTAATTTTCGTCACTTCCTATGCTCGCCTGTAATCATTCCACCTTTTTCAGGTTATACAAGTTGCAAGGCAAGATCAATATTTAGAAAAGGCCTGTGCGAGTAGCGCGTCCAAGTTGGCGTCAGTCCGCAAAAATAAATTGCATTAAATCTGGATTGAAACCTGAAATCATAGGGTTTTCAGAATGTATTTAGCAGGGCTTGCCAAGCATAAATCATTAGGTGTATATTTATACACCTATGGACTCACTTACCGTACGTCAACAGGAAATCCTTGATTTTATCCGTGATTGGATGAAGGCCGAAGGCTCAGCGCCGACCCGCGCAGAGCTTGCGCACGCATTCGCGATGAATGTGAATGCGGCCGAGAAACACTTGCATGCACTGGCGCGTAAAGGCGCGCTGGTGATGGTTCCCGGGACTGCGCGCGGCATTCGTCTGGTGGAGCAACTGGGTCTGCCACTGGTTGGGCGCGTTGCGGCGGGGCAACCGATACTCGCCGCGGAAGGCATCCTCGGCCATTATCCGGTCGATCCCACGCTGTTTCAGCCGCAT
>JAYWDZ010000105.1:0-35548 GCA_043779595.1 Nitrosomonadales bacterium | reverse complement strand
ATCGCCACGGCATCAAGCTCTATGTGCGGCGCGTGTTCATCATGGACGACGCCGAACAGCTGATGCCGCAATACCTGCGCTTCGTGCGCGGCGTGATCGATTCGTCCGATCTGCCGTTAAACGTCTCGCGCGAAATCCTGCAGCACAGCCGCGACATCGACAGCATTCGCGCCGGTTCGGTGAAGAAGGTGCTGGGTCTGCTCGAAGGCCTGGCCGAAAACGAGCCCGAAAAATACGCCGGGTTCTGGAAAGAATTCGGCCGCGTAATGAAAGAAGGTCCGGGCGAAGACTTTGCGAACAAGGAGCGAATCGCCGCGCTGCTGCGCTTTGCGTCGACGCATACCGACAGCGAAGCGCAGATCGTTTCGCTGAAGGATTATGTGAGCCGGATGAAAGAAGGCCAGACCGCAATTTACTACATCACCGCCGATAGTTTCTCGGCGGCGAAGCACAGCCCGCATCTGGAGATCTTCCGCAAGAAGGGCATCGAGGTGCTGCTGCTGTCTGACCGTGTTGACGAATGGTTGACCGGTAATCTGAATGAATTTGACGGCAAGTCGCTGCGCTCGGTGGCCAAGGGCGGGCTCGATCTCGGCGCGTTGGAAGACGAAGCCGAGAAGACCGCGCAGAAGGAAGCCGAAGATGCGATGAAGCCCTTGGTCGAGCGCGTCAAAGCGACGCTGGGCGAACGCGTGAAGGACGTGCGCGTCACGCATCGGCTGACCGATTCGCCGGCGTGTCTGGTGACCGGCGAGGGTGACATGAGCGCGAATCTCGAGCGCCTGCTGAAAGCCGCCGGTCAATCCGCACCGACCGTGAAGCCGACGCTGGAAATCAACCCCGAGCATGCACTGGTTGCACGGCTGAATGGCGAGTCAGACGAAGCGCGTTTCGCCGACTGGGCGAATTTGCTGTTCGAGCAAGCGCTATTGGCCGAAGGCGGACAGCTGGAAGACCCGGCGAGCTTTGTGCGGCGCTTGAATGGGCTGCTGGCGATGCTGCCAAGCTGACTACTATAATAGTCAGCTGCCTCACCCGTTTCCGTCGCGTCTCAGTGCGAGCTACTAATCGATGGCGTGCTTGATCGGGATCGCGCCGGCCAAATCGAACAACTTGCGCAGCACGATCACGAACTTGCCGCCACGATTGCGACCTTGCCCGCCAAGCATCGCGCATTGCATGCGAGCCTTGACCCTGTACTCGACGAGCCTATCCCTACACATTGGCTCATCCCGGCACCCTCACATTTTTTGCTAAAGCGCGTGGCAGCAGCGATGGGGTGAATCGCTATTGGCGTTACCGTCGGCAGCCTGAGCAGTCGGCAATACCTGTCCCGCAGCAATCTCGCAAATACTTCTCTCGCGCAACTTGAGGTGGTGCCTGACTTGCCGCGTTTTGCCCATCAGGCTGCATTAACTCACGCGGTTTTTGCCCCCGAGGTAAGGCATCCGGTCGAAGTAGGTTCGATTGATGAGAAAGGGTTGAATACTTGGCTGTCCAAACATTTGTAGCGCACCCTGCAAGCGCCTGATCTTTCACGTTTAGGTTTTTCGTCGATGGGCGGCCGCCTGTTACCGGCCGAAACAAATAGGCCCGCAGCACAATTCATGTATGAAGATCGACAAAGTCAGCGCATCACCGTGTACCTGCGTAGCCTGGCCGAAGCCACGCCGGAGACCGCATTTCGTTTTTCGGAGCAGGGCGCAGTGGGCACCTTATTATTGGGTGGAAGGCAACTGGGGCTACGCATTAACGGGGGAGTTATCCCGCGCACAGCTACCGCAAATTGCGCACGCGATTCATAATCGACTCAGTGAACGAGCACCTTATAAGGTGTCGGCTATCTACACGACCATTTGATTCCGAGTCAAAGAGTTCCAGAATTCCAGACACTATAAGTTTTAGTGCATCGGATAAACGCAAATAATTCATTTCAAATCGCGGGCAAATGTTTATTTAGTCGCCTACGACTATGAGTCGTTCGGCCTATTTTCACTGGATCTCAATTCACACTTCTGACAATTCGGTCAGTTAAATTAACCGAGTTAATTCGTGTAGGGGTGCAACTGTCCACCCTCCTCACATATATCTGCCGTGATCGTTAAAAATACTCACAAGAAGCGTATTCACTCGAACGCTATGGCAGTACTTCGATCTTGCTACTCAGATTTTAAAAGGGAAGTTTTATGAATGTCTTAAATTTTAAGTTGTTATTGGTAATGGGGGCGGCCCTCTCGGTTCCGTTTGCGCAAGCTAGTACTGAAATCATCGTGAATGGTGGCTTTGAGACGGGCAATTTCACCGGTTGGGAGGTCAATGAAAAAGGCGGATCAGCATTGTTTGTGGAGTCGGGATTCGTAAGTCCAGCTACTGCTTATCCCACGATTGGGCCTAACACAGGGGGTTTTTATGCCCTGGCGGATGGCCCTTTTGGCGCAACATCGCTCGTGCAGCGCTTTAGCCTAGGTGCAGTGAGTAGTGCGTCGTTGGGCTTCGATATGTTCGTCAACAGCGGGGCAGTTAGTGCGGTGCACGCAACGGGTCTGGATCAAACATCGGGTGGCAGCTACGAGCCCAATCAGCATGTGCGGGTGGATATCCTCTCCGGTACCGCTAATGCTTTTGATACAGGTAGCGGAGTGCTTGGCACGTATTACCTCGGGATCAATAGCCCGAAGGGGGATTTAAACTATTCGCATAATCAAATTGACGTCACAGGTTTGCTTGCGGCCGGGGGTAGTTACCAGTTGCGCTTCGCTCAAGTGAATAACCAGGACTACCTATTACAAGGCATCGATAACGTCAGCCTGACGATAACACCGGTGCCGGAGCCAAAAACTTATGCGTTGATGGTGGCGGGCCTAGGATTGATCGGGTTCGCGGTACGTCGCCGGTAATTGGCTAAAACTGCGTTTCGTTAATTGAACATTGAAGTAACCACAACAATCAGGGAGTTTGAAAATGAAATTTGAATTGAAACCGCTGGTGGCCGCGACAGCCATTGCTATATATGCGCACAGTGCTTACGCCGTTACCGTTGAAGTCGAAAACGCCGCCACCTGGTACAACGCCGGTCAGGAGGCGCTGAAAGAAGCCAAACGTTTGTATCCCAATGTGCGTCGCGCAAAGAACGTTATTCTGTTCATCGGCGACGGCATGGGGATCTCGACCGTGACCGCATCCCGCATTATGGAAGGTCAAATGCAAGGTAAAGATGGTGAAAAGAATTCACTGGCCTTTGAAAAACTGCCTTATCTCGCACTTTCAAAAACTTATTCCGCCAATCAGCAAACGCCTGACTCGGCACCGACCATGACCGCGATGGTCACGGGTGTGAAAACCAGCGACGGCGTGTTGAGCATCGATCAGGAAGTCGCTCGCGACGAGAAAGATAATACGGTTATTCAGGCACATAAACTCACCACCATTCTTGAATTGGCCAAAGCCAGCGGGATGGCGACGGGCGTAGTGACCACGACGCGCGTCACGCACGCCACGCCCGCCGCGACGTATGCGCACACTGCTGAGCGCGACTGGGAGGCCGACAGCAACCTGGCTGCTGGTGCAACCGTAAAAGATATCGCGGCCCAGTCCGTTGACAATTTTGCTGCTAACAACGGCATGGAAGTATTGATGGGAGGTGGCCGTACGTACTTTATGCCTAACACAGCTTTCGATCCCGAGTACCCCACCGTTAAAGGCCGTCGTAAAGATGGGCGGGACTTGACCGCTGAGTGGCAAACCAAGTTTGGCGGCAATTACGTCTGGAATAAGGCTCAGTTTGCGGCGATTGACCCTACTACTACCAAGAGCCTGCTGGCATTATTTGAGCCCTCGCATTTACAGTACGAAACAGATCGCGAGAGTCTGGATGGCGCGGGCGAACCCTCCCTCGCTGAAATGACCGACAAGGCAATCGATATTCTGAAGAAAAACGACAAAGGCTTTTTTCTGATGGTGGAAGGCGGCCGTATCGACCACGGGCACCATGCCGGCAATGCCTACCGCGCGCTTACCGATACCATTGCGATGTCTGATGCGGTCAAAAAAGCGCTGGAAAAGACCGACACGAAAGATACGTTGATTGTCGTCACCGCCGACCACAGCCATGTGTTCACAATTGCGGGGTACCCCAAGCGCGGTAATCCTATCCTGGGTAAAGTGATCGAACCCGGCAAGACCACGCTCGCGCTGGCAAAAGATGGCTTGCCTTACACCACGCTGTCGTATGCCAATGGCCCTGGTTATCATGTTTTACCGCTGGGCGGCGACACGGTCTATAGCCAACCTATCAAGGCTGGGCGGGGAAATGACATGACGAATGTGGATACGACGGATGAAGGCTTTCATCAGGAAGCGCTCGTGCCCTTGTCGTCTGAAACTCACGCGGGTGAAGATGTCGCAATCTTCGCGAGCGGCCCCAAGGCGCACTTGTTTCACGGTGTTCAGGAACAGAACTACATCTTTCATGTGATGAAAGATGCATTAGGCCTGTAACGACGCAAACGCGTTATTTATGGAGAGACTCCGGTCTCTCCATTTTTATTTTGAAGGAGATTTTATGAAGCATCGTTTCAATTCCAGCGCAGCCTGGTTGTTTGCATTCTCTGCGCTTGCGCTGTCTGCCCCGATTCAGTCCGCCCCCTACGAAAATGTAGCCGCGCGTTTTGCCACCATCTCCTGTGCGATCCCATGCGTGAAACCGGAGCAGAGTGGCTGGTATTTCTGGCGAAGTGACAACCGGGTTGAAATTCGCGACGGCTCAAACGACGTAGGAGAAATATGGCGGCGCGATGGCAAAGCGCGGCTGAGTTTTGTGTATGTCGAGCCCACGCACAAACGCGGCATCGAATACAACACAAGCGATTTGCGCATCATCAACCACACCCGGCCCTGGGAGCAGCTAGCCAGCATCGTCTCACCGGATGAGCTTAAAAAACTCAGCCTGGTCGGCACAACGGAAGTGCTGGGTTACAAGGCGCAACGTTACAGCGGAAAAATCGATAAACGCACGGTCGAAGTGGTATGGGTGCCGGAGTTGCAACTGGCGGCCAAAGTCATGAATACGTACGCTGATCGCCAGGTGACGACCGAACTCCAATCGTTTTTAACCCCGCAGGATACGGTAGCGGCGACGACAGACAGCGACCTAGCCAACTATGCACTGGTTGATTTTGCCGATCTGGGCGACATGGAAACCAAAGAATCCATGGCGTGGCTAAAGCAGGCGACTGCTGCGCCGGGGCATGCAACCCACGAGCATTAAGGCTGCGAGCTAGCCCACTGGATACATGGCGTAAGCAATCACCGCATAACGCGCGAATTTGCCTATCGCCATAAACACCGCCGCCTGCCACGGATTAAAACGCAACCAGCCCGCGGCTAGGCACAGCGCATCGCCGATCAAGGGCACCCACGCAAGCAGTAATACCGGTGCGCCGTAACGGCGAACCTTCTCTACATATTTCAGCGAGTGCGTTTGCGGCACCAGTCGGCCGATACCAAAGCTAACCAACCCACCCAAGGTATTACCCACCGTGGCGAAGCCGAGCGCGAGCCACAGTGTTTTCGGGTAGGCCTTGAGCACGCCAAACAGCACTGCCTCTGATCCGCCCGGTAACAACGTCGCCGCCAGAAGGCTGCTGATAAATAATGAAAGTAGGCTTGTGGTTTCCGTCATTTGGCAGGATTAAAGCACCCACAGGACGGGAGATGGGTGGTTTTCTAATATTGCTGACATTCATTTTGTGCGGCATCTAACTCAAACCTGCACACCCGCGAGGTTAGTGTTCTAGCATTTTCACCCCTGTTTTCCGGGCCTCCGGACTCAGCGATGTATGATCGCCGCTGTGTTATGCAGGCGGAATGGTATGAACTTTTATTTAGCTTCGTACAAAACAGGACCCAACTATGAAAATTGAATCCATGCGTTTAAAAAACTACAAGGTGTTTCGCGATGTGTATTTGAAGGACATACCGTCTTTTCTTGTCGTGGTGGGTGCCAACGGCTCGGGTAAATCAACGCTTTTCGATGTATTTGGTTTTCTGCATGATTGTCTAAAAGGTACTGTACGCCAAGCATTGGACAAACGCGGGCGGTTTCGCGAGGTGTTGAGCCGGGATGCAGACACAGACAAGATTCTGATTGAAATCCAGTACCGTATGTTAATTACGGGGGTGGAGCGACTGGTTACCTATTCACTGGAAATTGGGGAGCAAGACGGTTCACCGATCGTGCGACGGGAATTATTGCGCTACAAGCGCGGGCGCTACGGTAGCCCATTCCATTTTTTGGATTTTTCTGCCGGTGAGGGCTATGCGATCACCAATGAAGAGGATTTCAACAAGACTGATGAGGATCTGGAGCGAGAGACCCAGAAGGTCGCGCCAGACACTTTAGCGATCAAAGGCTTGGGCCAGTTCGAACGCTTCAAAGCCGCGAATGCCTTCCGGCAATTAATTGAGTCCTGGCATGTGTCTGACTTCCACATCAGCGCTGCCCGGGGCCGTAAGGAGGCGGCGGGAGATTCCGAGCATTTATCTGAGATCGGCGACAACTTGCCGCGCGTGGCGCAATATCTGTTCGAGCAACACCCAGAAACCTTCCAACGAATACTGGACACTATGGCCCGACGAGTACCTGGTGTCGCATCGGTTGAGCCGCTTTTGATGGATGACGGCTATCTCACACTACGCTTTCAGGATGGTTCGTTTAAAACGCCCTTTCTGGATCGCTATGTGTCCGATGGCACGATCAAGATGTTTGCCTATTTGGTTCTGTTGCATGATCCTAGGCCACACCCTTTATTGTGCGTGGAGGAGCCAGAGAATCAACTATACCCAAGGCTGATGGCGGAGTTAGCGGAGGAATTCCGACTTTATGCTCAACGTGGCGGTCAGGTGCTAGTTTCTACGCATTCCCCCGATTTTCTTAATTCAGTAGCCTTGGATGAAGTATGTTGGCTGGTCAAGCGTAATGGCGGCACAGAAATTCGAAGAGCCCGGGATGACGCCCAGATTTCTGCCTATATGGCCGAAGGTGATCAGATGGGGTACCTATGGAAGCAAGGCTTCTTCGAGGGTGCTGATCCGGAATGAAGGAGCTTGTGTTTCTGCTTGAGGAGACATCTGCCAAGGCGATGTTAGAGGGTTTGCTGCCCCGTATCCTCCACCCTGATATCAGCCCGCGATTCATCCCTTTTGAAGGTAAGCAGGATCTAGAGCGGCAAATGCTTAAACGCCTACGTAGCTACCTTAATCCACAAGCCCGCTTCATTGTGCTCCGTGATCTGGACAATGCCCCCGATTGTATAGCGGTGAAGTGGAAGCTGACCGAACGTTGTGAGCAAGCAGGACAAGCTAGGAAAACTTTAGTGAGAATTGCCTGCAGAGAATTGGAGGCATTTTACTTGGCGGATCTACAAGCCGTGGAGCAAGGTTTGTCTATAAAAAAACTGGCTCGTCAGCAAGGCTACGCAAAATTCCGCGATCCAGATCTTCTAGGTAGTCCTAGCAAGGAATTGGCAACGCTGACCCGGGGGGAGTATCAAAAAGTAAGCGGGTCGCGCGTCATTGGGGAATTTCTAGATCCAGACAACGAGCGCTCACCCAGCTTCAAGAACCTGGTCAGAGCAATCCGCCGTATGGAAAGAGAGCTACTTACCCTCCCAGGGTGAGTGCATCTTTCGTTTAAAAAGCTTAAAGGCAGGTGCTTTGACATCAGGCACCTGCCTGCCTCGCTTACTTCAAATTCATACAGCTAGCATAGTAAGAAACCGTAGCAGGCCAATCGCTAAAGATTCCGATAATTCCCACATCTTTAGCCAGTACATCCAGAACTTTCATCATGTCGCCTTCGCGTTTAATCGCGGAATCAAAGGTTTGATAATAAAAGCCGTTGTTGCCGTCAGCGAGTATGCCCGAGCGCTCCAGCGTCCAGGTGATGATGTCGAGCCTGGCTGATTTGGCGTTTTTTGCGTACTGCGACGGCACGATGTTGCCACCTTGGGCATCCAGCAGCGCGAACAAGGGCGGCGCGACGATGTTAATGCCTTCGGCTTTGTAGCTATCCAGTTCGGTTTGGTTGGGCAGGTCTGCAACCGTTTCCGCATCGTCCAGATACACCGCTTGTTTGCCGAAACGTGGCTCTTTTGCGATCCAGTAACGGATGTCAGCGATGTCAAAAGACTGCGGCCAGACTTTGCGCGGGCTGACGTTGGCTTCTTTGTACTCGTCGATCATCTGTTGTGCGTAGTCAGCTTGGGTGTAGTCGCCGGTTCCGTCGCCGTCGCTATCAAAAGGCATCGCTACACTTGCGCTCTTAAGCTCGGGCGTCATTTGTACGCCCAGTTTCTTGAACAGCGCGATGCTTTCTTTGTGGGTCATCACGGTGCCGCTAGTGGGGCCAGAGTACAAGTCAGTACGCCAGTTGGGTGTACCGCCCATATATTGGGCAACGGTTTTAGCCGCGGGATTGGAAGCATCCATTTTGCCTTTCAAGCTTTTAAATTCGCTTACGGTGATGTCGCTGGTGCAACATTGCGCTGAGGCGGCCTGAACCATTTTCCCTGACGCATCAAATTGCGCGGGAGCAAAGGGCTTGCTACATTTGGCGGCCAAGGGGGTAGCCAAAATATTGGTGGTGGTGTGCAAATCACACTGCGAATGGCGGCAAACCAGCGCTTTGTCTTTGGTGAACGTCACGTCGCATTCCACAATCCCTGCGCCCATGCGAGCAGCAGCTTCGTAGGATTCCTTAGTATGTTCCGGAAACTGCATTGCAGCACCCCGATGACCGATAGAGAAATTGGTTTTTTTAAAGGTGTCGTCTGCGCAGCTTTGCAGTTTTCTTTTGAGCTTGCTGTCCTCCATGTCATTCACCAAAAAGAAAGGGCGAGGGCCAAGTTGTACATTCTGACTATGCCGGTGCTCACTAGCGCGTCTATCTTCTCTCGTATCATCATTATTCTCGCCCGCGACTGCAGACATAGCGGAGAGGGATAACGCGGCCATTAAGGGGACGGCCATCAGTGTGTGTTTTTGTATGTGCATGTTAAGTCTCCTGTTCACAATTTGACGTTCATAAAACTCAGAGTGATTCAACCGTATAAATCGCAGGCTGAGCTATGCAAGATATGCGGGTTGCTTTTCAAGCCGATGATTGAGTCGTGAAATTTCTATGAAGAACGCACGCGCCTTATAAGCCGAACAGCCTATGTTTCATGCGCGAAAATGCCTATTTCCACAACATTGCGTAAGTAGAATCTTATTTAGCCCTCTGCACCTGAAAGAACACCATGCATTGTTTTAAACCCTTACCTATCGTGCTGGCTATCGCCAGTTTGTTTTCTTGTCCTGCCGCGAGTTGGGCGAACAGTGTGGCGCAATCCTTGCCGTTTGCTCAAGACTGGTCAAATACCGAGTTGATCACGGTAAACGACGATTGGGGCAGCGTGCCCGGGATCATCGGTTATCGCGGCGACGGGCTAACGGGTGCATCGGGAACCGACCCGCAAACGATATTGGCGGACGGCACTACGACCCCGGTAGATGTGAACGCCAACCAGATTGCTCCCAACACATACACCACGGGCGGAGTGACTGAATTTGAGCTGACCAATCCCAGCATTGCGTTGCAGGGATCTGGCACGGCGGCGGCGCCATTTATCCTGATTCACCTGAATACCAGTGGCATGCAGAATATTCAGGTTGCCTACACTTTGCGCGATTTAGATGGTTCCACCGATAACGCGGTGCAACCCGTGGCGTTGCAATATCGCATTGGCAATAGCGGCAATTTCACCAATGTGCCATCGGCGTATGTTGCCGATGCGACCAGTGGCCCAAGCCTGGCCACACTGACCACCCCCGTCAACGTGACACTGCCTGCTGCTGTTGATAACCAGCCGCTGCTGCAGTTACGCATCATTACCTCCAACGCAACGGGTAACGACGAGTGGGTAGGTATAGACAACATTAACGTGACGGGCACTAATGGCGGCGCGGTCAACCAGCCCATTGTCACAACCTGTCCTGCAAACGTGTCGGTGGCCCAAGGGTCGGCGGCAAGCTCTCCACTCACCGCGACGGATGCTGATAGCGTCGTTAACGGCGCAGCAATAACGGGTGGGGCAGTCTCCGGCATCAGCCTGGGGGCGTTCACCTCAGCTGCTCGCGACGGTGCCAACGCGAGCGTGCCGCTTAATGTGGCGGCTAGCCTCGCAGCGGGAAGCTATCCCGTGCAGATCACATTCAGCAATAACGAAATTCAAAACGCGAACTGTACGGTGACGGTTACTGTAGCGGGGATTACGTCTATCCCGGTGATTCAAGGAAGCGGCGCGACCAGCCCAAAAGTCGGCCAGACGCTGCTGACCCAAGGCGTGGTAACCAAGCTTACCAATAACGGCTTTTTCCTCCAGGACCAAGCAGGCGACGGTGATCCCACCACATCGGATGGAATCTTTGTGTTTGTTGGCAGTGTTCCCACCGTGAGCGTAAGCGACAGCCTCCAGCTCACTGCTACGGTCGCCGAGTTTAAAACGGGGACGAGCGCCACGGCTGTGGCCAATCCGGTGACTGAACTCACCAACCCGTCAGGAATAACTGTGATGGCTACCGGCGTGAACATTGCGCCCACGCTGATCACTTTCCCTGAAGTTAACGAAGGCGATCTCGAGCGCTACGAAGGCATGCTGGTGACGATCGATGCACCGCTCACTGTTTCGCAAAATTATTTCGATGGACGTTACGGCCAACTCACTTTGTCTGCCGCCGGTCGCCTAATCAAGCCCACCAACTTGTTCCCGGTCAATAGCGCTGGGGCAATGGCGCTGGCCAACGACAACGCGCGGCGCCGCATTATTCTGGACGATGGCACTACCATCCAGAATCCCAATCCGATTCCTTACCTCGGTGCGGATAACACGCTACGTGTCGGAGATACCGTCACGAGCGTAACCGGGGTGATCGATTACGGCTTAGTTACCAGTAGCGCCGCGGGGATGAGCGATTACAAAATTCAGCCCACCCTCACGCCGGTATTTAGCCGTGACAACCCACGCTCCAGTGCGCCTGCAAGCGTAGGCGGCAACGTGAGAGTCGCTAGCTTTAACGTGCTTAATTACTTCACTACTTTCACTAATGGCAATACCGCTAACGGGCAAACAGGGCAGGGCTGTACGTTGGGTGGGGTCACTTCACCTGCGAACTGCCGCGGTGCGGACAACCTCGCTGAATTCAATCGCCAGCGCGACAAAATCGTCAACGCCATTAAAGCCATCGACGCTGACGCAGTTGGCCTGATGGAGATTCAAAACAACGGCAACATCGCGTTGCAAAATCTGGTGGATAGTCTGAATGCGGCAATGGGGGCGGGCACCTATTCGGCGGTTGCATTACCTGTGGGCGGCACCGGCACCGATGCCATACGCGTGGCGATGATCTACAAGTCCGGCAAACTCTCGCCTGTGGGCGACGCGGTAAGCGATACCGATCCCATCCATAATCGGCCGCCCCTCGCGCAGACTTTCTCGGCCTTGAATGGCGAGAAATTTAGCGTGGTGGTCAACCATTTCAAATCTAAAGGCAGTTGTCCCGCCAACGGTGACCCGAATGCAGATCAAGGCGACGGGCAGGGCTGCTGGAATGCGCTACGTGTGCAGCAATCCCAGGAGCTGCTAGGTTTCATCAGCGCGCGCAGCGCGAGCGTCGGCGACAACGATGTGATCGTGATCGGCGACCTCAATGCTTACGGCAAGGAAGACCCTATCCTGACACTCACCAACGGGGGTCTGGTGGACCAAATAGCCCGCGCCAACAGCGCTGATTACTCCTACGTATTTGATGGCGAATCAGGTTATATCGACCATGCTTTAACGACGTCCGCTCTGAGCAGTCAAGTTACCGGCACCGAGCACTGGCATATCAACGCCGACGAACCTTCGGTGATCGATTACAACACCGAGTTCAAGCAGCCGCTGTGCGCGACCTGCTCGCCGGATCTGTACACGCCCACGCCTTATCGTTCTTCGGATCATGATCCGGTAGTCGTCGGCTTGAGTCTGGTGAAGTCGTTCATCGGCACCTCAGGGCGGGACACGTTGGTGGGCACAGCGGGCGATGACAGTATTACCGGCGGCGCCGGAGCCGACACCCTGACAGGCGGCGCAGGCCGTGATCAGTTTATATACAACAGCGTAATGGATGGAATAGACACACTCACGGATTTTGAAGCTGGGATCGACCGTATCGTGCTGACTCGGCTGTTGCAAACACTGGGCATCTCTAGCGGCGCACCGATTGCGGAGGGTTATGTAGTTTGCACACCCTCTGGTGGCAATAGCTTGATTAGCATTGATCCGGACGCAAATGGACCGGCCCGTAGCCGCGGGCTAGTACTGGTGAAGAATATAGGTTGCAGCAGTTTGGCAAAGCCCTCCAACTTCGTCTTCTAATCAGGGCACAAAAGGAAAACCCATGAAATTTAATACGCCTCATATTGCTACTTTGCTGGCAAGCCTGATTTTGTTGGGCACGGTACCCGCGCAAGCCGCTATCAATACATACACCTTCAATGGCGCATTGGATTCTGGCGCGCTAATCGGCGAAACTTTTTCGGGTCAATTCAGCTTTGACGACAGTGCCCTCCATGGGACGGGAAGTGAATACCGCAATGTGAATGCGCTGAATCTCGTCTTCCATGGCCAAACTTTTACGCAAACAAATGCGGCTATCGGCACCACTGCGGAGGTGGCCTTCAATGAGGGGATTTTTGTAGGGCTGGGGTTTACGGTGGAATCATCCGATCCCGCATTCAGTTTTATATCTGGCTTGACCAGCGTGGGTGAGGCGGCGTTTGCCTATCAGCCTCGCGTTGGCAACTCAGGCTTTGGCTCCCTCACCTACACACTCGCGCCAGTCCCCGAACCCGAAACTTATGCGCTATTCCTGGCGGGCCTCGGATGGGTGGGGTTTGCTGTTAAACGCAGCCGTTCCTTGTGATCCGCAAGACCATGATGCGCATCCCTTTACTTACGCTCCTTATTGGCTTCACCTTTACGCAGGTGGCCGAAGCGGTGGAATTCCACCCGCTAGAATCAATGTCGCTCGACTCGACGGTGCCCGGCGTTTTTCAGTTCGATAGTCTAACTATCCCTGTAGGCGTGACCGTATCTCTCCTTACAGTGGAGGCAGGTGTCACTTTCCCCACTGCGCAATTCAATATTTCAGGCGACGTGCTGATAGAAGGCTCATTGCTCGCACCAGGCTGGAACTTGTCATTAAATTTGGTGGGCGGGTTTGTTAGCGGACCGCAATCTCGCATTGAAAGTCAGTCACTTACTTTGACCAGCCTCGGTCAAAGTAATCTACAAATAGGAGGAGCTATCGTGTTAGCGGGAGCTTCACTCGACTTGTCCAGGCCTCCGGCCACGCGTGGAGATGGCAGCCTCGGTTCTGGCGGAGTAACCCTCCAAGCAGGTGCGCCAGTCGGGATAATTCCGCCTCCCCCGACGGCCCTCGCCGTGGGTGCGGGCGGCACACTCAATTTGTTGGCGCCCTTATCACCCTCACCCTTGCTCGTAGTGACCTCCGGTAGTGGACAGGGTAGTGAATTGTCAGTCACCAGCGCTCCGATTCCAGAACCAGAAAGCTATGCCTTAATGTTGGCGGGGCTGGGATTAGTGGGATTTGCCGCGCGAGGAAAACGCTAGTTCACACGTGCGCTTGAATTTTACAGTCGCGCTGGGTCTGTTGTGCCTGGTGACGCAGCGTCAAACACACGCAGCGACAGCTACGCCGTTGGCGCTGGTAGCTTCCTCTACCCAAGCGCAAACTGTCGTGACGTGTTTATCGAAACACCTATCACCGCTGGTCGAGCCCGCCCGCTTAAGCACTGGACTCGAAGCCCGCGTAGAGCTGCATGCTGTAGCCGACCTGGTTTATTTCAGCGTGAGTTTGCTGCTCAAGCCGGATGTTTATTCACTGCTTGCCAGCCTGGATGAAGACGCCGAAGCCCACCCCGACCTCCAATTGGCATTGCTCGAAAACTTGCGTCATCCCATCGCCACGCAAATTTACCCTTGGGATAAATTGCAAGACTGCCGGGTTGCCGCGAAATGGCTTTCTGACATGACTCGCCAAGCGATTAATTTGAGCCCGCAGAAAAAGCATTAGCCACCGTGTTTAGCGTTGCGCATAGCCCAAACGACTTATACAAACGGCGAATACCCCACGACGCGCTGTCATATTGCTTCGCGACAATTCCTTACGCTGATCTTATGCCCACGATCAATCCATTCTAGCCCACCCAGGAGTCGCCATGACCGTCGCCAAACCATTAGCCATCGTGCTGTTACTCGGCCTTTGCGGTAACGCCTTCGCCGCCTGCGTCGATACTCGCTCCACTGTTTTTGTAGGCGCTATCGATAGCGGCGTGCCCAATAAATCCGTAGCCAATTCTTGTCTGAATGATTGGGTCGTGGATAGCCCAGCCGAAGGGGCGAACTGGGGCAGCCACGGTGAGTTTGTACTTGCGCAGTTAAAGTTGACACAAAGCTTGCGGCACTCAAAACTAATCACGAACGCAGAGCGGATCAAGTTATTGCAAGCCGCTAACCGTTCTGACGTCGGCAACACGTTGCTGGTGAAGATTGCCGCGTTCAACGATTTTCACGGCAATCTGCAAAGTCCCGGCACGTTTAAAAATACCGCCGGTGTCGCGTTGCCCGCCGGTGGCATCGACTTCCTAGCGGCCTATGTTCAGACTATCCGCGCCAAGTCGCCCAATAGCGTGGCCGTTTCCGCCGGGGATTTAATCGGCGCGTCGCCGTTGGTGTCCGCGCTGTTTCACGACGAGCCCACCATCGAAGGCATGAACATGCTCGGACTGGATTTCAACGCGGTGGGCAACCACGAATTCGACGAAGGCCGCGATGAATTGCTACGTATGCAACAGGGCGGCTGCCATCCCACCGATAGCAATTCTTGCAAAGGTGACGCTGTCGGCACGCCTTATCCTTTTGAAGGCGCAAAATTTAATTTCCTGGCGGCCAACGTGGTCGATAAAATCAGCGGCAAAACGCTCTTCCCCGCTTACGGCATCAAAAACTTCAAGGGCAATAAACTCGCCTTTGTCGGTATGACGCTGAAAGGCACCCCGAGCATTGTCACTCCCAGCGGCATCGCTACGCTTGATTTCAAAGATGAGGCGGATACGGTTAACGCGCTCGTGCCAAAACTCAAGGCCAAAAACGTAAATGCCGTTGTGGTGCTGATCCATGAAGGCGGCATCACCACCGGCGATTACACCAACTGCCCCGGCATATCCGGCGCGATCGTCGATATCGTCAGTCGGCTGGACGATGCGGTTGACTTGGTAATTAGCGGCCACACGCATCAAGCTTACCTGTGCAATTTGCCCAACAGCACCGGGCGCTTGATTCCGGTAACCAGCGCAGGTAGCTATGGGCGACTGGTCAGCGAAATCGACTTGACCATCAACACCGCCACACGGGATGTGAGCCTAGTCAATGCCAGCAATCTGATTGTGGATCGCACCCCCGGCGGCGTGACCCCTGTCGCCAGTCTGACCACGCTGGTGAGCAACTACAGCGCACTGGCCGCACCAATTGCGAATCAGGCCTTGGGAAGCATCACCGCCGACATTACGCGCACTCAAAATGCCGGTGGCGAATCGGCCCTGGGTGACGTGATCGCGGACGCCCAATTCGAATCGACCACCCCAGCCGCATTGGGCGGCGCGGTGGTCGCGTTCATGAACCCGGGCGGCATACGCGCCGACTTCACCTACCCCAGCAGCGCAGCGGGCGAGGGCAATGGCGTGGTGACGTATGGCGAAGCGTTTACTGTGCAACCGTTCGGCAACTCGCTGGTGACCAAAACACTCAGCGGCCAGCAAATTTACGATCTGCTTGAGCAGCAATGGGGCACGCTGCAGCCGTTTGGGCGCATCCTGCAAGTGTCCAGCGGGTTTAGTTATCAGCACACGTTCGACACTACCGCGGCGAACTTCGCTGCGCAAAAAGGCGGCAAGTTCGTCTGCGAGGGCAGCGTCAAACTGAACGGCGTAGCAATCGACAAAGCGGCCCCTTACCGGGTGACGATGAACTCCTTCCTGGCTAATGGCGGGGATAACTTTACCGTATTCAAACTTGGCACCAGCCAGCTGGGTGGCGCAGTGGATCTGGATTCGATGCAGGATTACTTTAAAGCGCATACCTCTGTGGCGCCGGGTGCGCAAAACCGGATTGTCAAAGTGACCGGATGTGGGGCGGCCAGCTAATCTCTAGATCCGCAGAGCCGGATGGCCTGCGGTAATAGACAGCCTTGCCAAAAGCTAGGTAACCCCATTAAACTAACTCATGTTAGTTTAATGGGGTAAAACATGCTTACTATCAATATTCACGATGCAAAAACCCACCTCTCGCGCCTGATAGAACAGGCGGCGAAGGGGGAGTCTTTCATCATCGCCAAGGCTGGCAAGCCGATGGTGAAGGTGGTGCCCCTCGGACTTTCGGACACTGCGGATCACCAGAGACTTGGGTTCATGGCGGGTGAAGTAACCGTGCCGGACGATTTTGATCAGATGGGTGCGTATGAGATTGCCGCGTTGTTTGGCGGCAAGGGCGCATGAAGCTATTGCTCGATACGCATGTGCTGCTGTGGGCTGCGAGCGAGCCGTCACGCCTGTCCGAAGCCGCACGCACCTTGCTGAACACCCCAGATCATCAGCTCGTGTTCAGCTCGGTCAGCATTTGGGAGGTGAGCATCAAGGCCAGCCTGGGGCGAGACGATTTTCGCGTGGAGGCGCGCCGCTTATGGCGAATGTTGCTGGCCCACGGCTACCAGGAATTGCCGCTAACAGGTGAGCACGCGGTGGTGGTTGAGCACTTGCCGTGGCTGCATAAAGACCCCTTCGACCGAATTTTGATTGCGCAATCGCGAGTGGAAAGTATGACGCTCCTAACGTCTGACCAAGCTGTTGCGGAGTACGGCGAGGGGATACAACTGATTTGAAGCGGCTTTGGGCGTAACGAGTTTTAAAACGGCTCGTCGTCCCGTAAATACCGCCATTGCCCCGGCGGCAGGTCGCCGAGTCCAACCCGGCCAATGCGCACCCGCTTCAGCCCGGTGACTTTCAATCCCACCAGTTCGCACATCCGTCGAATCTGGCGCTTGCGGCCTTCCTGCAAGATAAAGCGCAGTTGATCGGTGTTCTGCCAGCTTACTTTTGCTGGGCGCAGGCGACGTTCATCAAGCGACAGTCCGTGATTGAGCAACGCCAAACCGCGATCATCGAGCCGACCGTTTACGCGCACCAGATATTCTTTTTCAATTTCGGAATGGTCGCCGACAAGTTGTTTGGCGATGCGGCCATCTTGGGTCAGTACCAAGAGTCCAGTCGAGTCAATGTCCAGTCGGCCAGCGGGGGCGAGTCCCTTCAGGTGTGTTGGATGAAATGCCGGCCCCGCACGCCCATCCTGCCACAAGGTTTCGGGCCGAATCAGCAACACCGCCGGTTTATAGCCCGGCTCCGGTTGCCCGGACACATAGCCCACTGGTTTGTGCAGCAACAGCGTGACGCGTTGTTGCTGTTGCTTGTTTGCCAACGCGTCGAGGCGGATGTCGCAGCCCGGATCGACCTTGGTCCCCAATTCGCTAACGCGTTGCCCGTCAACATGGACCCAGCCGCGTTCGATGTACGTGTCTGCCTCGCGGCGCGAACATAGGCCGCGTTCAGACATTAGTTTGGAAAGACGAATCGGTTCAGTGGTCATCAAGGTAGGTGTGTTTGCGGCAGACTCAGGGCTAAGCAGCTAATGCTACGTGGGGCTTGGTGGGCATAGTATAGGCATATTGAAATAGGTCGGACGGATCCCATTCAGCATTGGTGAACGGGCATTTTGACGGACAGTTGAAACCCGGCTAGATTTGAATATCAAACGGATCCCAAATTTACTTCTCAGGAGAGTCATCATGATTTACCAAGGCAGCTGTCACTGTGGCCATATTCGCTTCGAAGCCGAGGGAGAGATGGGTGATGTGATCGAATGCAATTGTTCGCATTGCAGTCGCAAAGGCTATCTGCTGTGGTTTGTTCCGCGCACGCAATTGCGGCTGGCGACGCCTGAAAGTGACTTGTCGACGTATACATTTAACAAGCACGTGATCCAGCATCACTTTTGCGCGAACTGCGGCTGCGCGCCTTTCGGGTTTGGGATGGCGCCAAACGGGGACGCGACTGCGGCGGTGAATGTGCGGTGTATTGAAGATATCGAACTGACCGAATTGACGCGGATTCCGTACGACGGGCGCAGTTTGTGATTTTCCTTCTTTATGGAATTAAAGGTAATGACAAAGTCCGCGACACAAAATGCCGATGCGCCGCATCTGCTGAGCTTCCCGCCGATCGCAGACGCTCGCGCGCGAGTGTTAATTCTCGGCACGATGCCGGGCAAGGAGTCACTGCGCGCCGCACAGTATTACGCCCACCCGCGCAATGCGTTCTGGAAGATCATGGGTGAGCTGGTCGGCGCAGGATTTGATTTACCGTATGACGCGCGGGTGCAGAAATTAAAGGCTGCCGGGATCGCAGTGTGGGATGTACTCGCCTCGTGTGAGCGTGAGAGCAGTCTTGATGCCGATATCGACGCGGAGACGATGGTGGTGAGCGATTTCGAGTTCTTCTACAACGCGCACCCCAAGATCACCCACGTTTTTTTCAACGGTGCCATCGCCGAAAAGTTTTATCGCCTCCATGCCCAACCGCTACACCTCCATCGAAAACTGAACTATCACCGCATGCCCTCGACCAGCCCCGCGCATGCAGGCATGCGCTATGCGCAAAAGCTGCAAGCCTGGCAGGTAGTGGCTAACGCGGGGCGTTAGCGGGAATTCCTGACGGTGTTGCGGGCTCATCATCGCCCACTGCAATGCGTTCACCACCCTCAGCACGCGCTAGCTGAGATGCCTATTCCGCGCGATCCACAACGTGAGCTACCTCAGTGCGGCAGCAGAGATCTCGTCAGACGTAAGAAGGTCAATATCATCGTGGGTAAAATGGCAGGCATGAAACCCCCGCAATTCGAGGCCTCATTTTTTCCGCCGGTCGAGCGCGCCATGACAGAGCCAAACGGCCTGCTGGCAATGGGCGGCGACCTGACGGTGACACGGTTGCTGGATGCGTATCGTCATGGCATTTTCCCCTGGTTCAACCCAGGCGAACCGATTTTGTGGTGGAGCCCGGACCCGCGCATGGTGTTGTTGCCGGAAGACATTCGAGTCAGCCGCTCACTGGCCAAACGGATGCGTAACGCCGGGTTTGAGATTCGCGTCGATACTGCTTTCACCGAAGTCATGCAAGCGTGCGCAGCCCCGCGCGCGGGGGCAAACGGCACCTGGATATCGCCTGTAATGGTGGCGGCTTATTCCGGTTTACAGTTACAAGGTTATGCGCACTCGATTGAAGTCTGGCACGGCGGGGCGCTGGTCGGCGGCTTGTATGGCGTCGCGGTAGGCCGCATGTTTTACGGCGAATCAATGTTCAGCCGTGTTCCAGACGCTTCCAAAGTCGCGCTGGTGAACTTGTGTCGACAGCTACAGCGCTGGGGGTTTGGCATGATCGATTGTCAGATGGAAACCGCGCATCTGGCCAGCATGGGCGCACGGCCGATTTCCCGGCACGCGTTCTGTACAAAGCTTGCAGGCTTGATAGACTTGAGCCCTGTTCCCTCTCCCTGGTGTTTTGATGCACCCGACTGAGCCTCCTTTTCAGCGCGTACAGTTTTATCTAACGGCCAATTATGCGTGTAGCTATTTGCCTGACCGGCAAGCGCGTTCGCAGGTTGCCACCCCGGCGCACTTTATTAATGGCGAGGTTTATAGCCAGCTGATTCGTGCCGGGTTTCGTCGTAGCGGCCAATTTACATACCGTCCGCTGTGTGAAGCGTGCCGCGACTGCGTGCCTGCGCGCGTAGTTGCCGCCGAGTTCACGCCCAATCGCAGCCAGCGCCGTTGTCAGTCGCACAATATGCATCTGGAATCGCGCTTTTTACCGTTGACGTATAACGAAGCGCATTTCGCGCTGTATCGAAAATACCAGGCGAGCCGACACGTGGGCGGCGGTATGGATAGGGATGGCTCAGAGCAGTACACGCAGTTTTTATTGTCGTCCAACGTCAACAGCATGCTGGTCGAATTTCGCGACGCGGGCGACCTGGTGATGGTCAGTGTGATTGATCAGATCGAGGATGGACTGTCTGCGGTTTATACTTTTTTTGACCCCGAGCGCGAAAAATCCAGCCTCGGCACTTACGGCGTGTTGTGGCAAATTGATCTGGCAAGGCGGCTCGAATTGCCTTACGTCTATCTAGGTTATTGGATCGGCGCCACCCATAAAATGGCATATAAAACCCAGTATCAACCTTTGCAGGGGTTAATCGGTGGGCATTGGCGTCCGCTGCGAGACGTATAATAAGAAACAGAGCCTGTTGGTGGTGGTTTGTATACGTCGAACTCACAAGGATATCCATCCAAAAATTCGGCGGTGCGGACCTGATAGCAACTCTAAGCAATTTATCGCATGCGCTAACGGCGCCTCTTAGTTGTTACCTAATCGACTCAGGGAAGCATGCAACAACAAAAAATTAATCAGCAACGTATTGGCTTGGTAGCGAGCGCGATTTTGATCGTGGTCGTGATTCTGGTCGGCGTGATAGTGTTCTACATTATGGCGCGCCACTCAGAGACACTCCTGAGTACCAGTCTGCAAGCCGCTTTGCAAAATCACGTCGAATTAACCAAGTTCGAAATTAGACGTGGCACCGATATCGCCGATTCTGTTGCCAACAGACCGCTGCTTCTGGATCAGATGCAGCGTTTGAATCGGGTGCCAAACGACCCCGCAGCCATTTCCGCCCTTCAGCGTGCCGCTCAGGCTTTTTTATCGCCCCGGGTTTCGGCCATTGCTTTCTATGACCACGAGGGACGTGAAGTGATCAGTGCGGGTCAGATTGCAGCCCGGCCTGATTTGGAAATTCCTCTCAAATTATCCAACCCTGCGAAACTCAACTGGCAAGGGGGGTTTTTATTGCGGACGCAAGCCAGTATGCGTGTCGCGGGGGGGGGCGTAGGTAGCGTGGTTATCGAGACACCTCTTCCCGCAGTGACTGAGATGGTGATGAAGGCAGGAAAGTGGGGCAAGACCCGAGAGTTGGCGGTGTGTGGACCATCTGGGGTCAATATGCAGTGTTTTCCAATGGCGCTCAACCCCAAGGTTTACACGGTGCCCAAGCGGTCTTCTAAAGGGGTGCGATTGCCCATGGCCTATGCCTTGGAAGGGCAAACGGGATTTATCATCGCTGAGGATTATCGTCACCAAAAAGTGGTGGCGGCATTTAGTCCGATAGGCCAGCTGGGCCTTGGGATGGTCCTCAAAATGGATAGCGCAGAACTCTATGCGCCGGTGTGGGATCAGCTACGTTATCTATTGCCGTTGTTAGCGGGCATGATGGCTTTGGCGTTGTTGTTACTGCGCTGGCTGCTGACTCCGTTGGTGACAGGATTGGTGCGCTCGGAGAGGAAAGCGCGCGAGGCTTTTGTCCAATTGCAAAATAGCGAAAACCGGGTACAGGCCGTGCTCGACAATGTGGATGAAGGCATTGTGACCCTATCCGCTAGCGGCAAAATGGAACTTTTTAATCCCGGGGCTGAGCGCATGTTTGGTTATCTCAGTCGGGATGTGCTCGGTAACAATGTTTCCATGTTGATGCCCGAGCCTTATCACAGCGAGCACGATGGTTACCTTGCACGCTATCTTCAAACTAACGACGCTCACATCATCGGCATCGGCCGCGAGCTGACTGCCCGTCGTAGCAATGGCGAAATTTTTCCGATGGAACTGCGGGTGTCGGAGTTTAGTCTGGATGGGCAGCGTCAGTTTATTGGCATCATGCGCGACATTACTGCGCGCAAAGCGACAGAAGCCCAAATCATTCATCTAGCGCATTTTGATGCGCTCACCAATTTGCCCAACCGTCGACTGGTGCAGGACAGGGTGCACCAAGCCATAGTCGGCGCGCAACGCACGGGTGCGGAATTCGCTGTGCTGTTTATCGATCTGGACAAGTTCAAGGACATCAACGATACCCACGGACACGATGTCGGCGACCGCCTGCTGGAAATGGTCGCCCAACGCCTGACGGAATCTTTGAGAGCGCAAGATACAGTAGGTCGGCAAGGGGGGGATGAATTCATCGTGCTGCTGGCCAGCCTGAGCACTGCGGAAGACTCGGCGCGGGTCGCGCAGAAAATATTGGATGCGCTGTCGCTGCCTTTTGACATCAACGGACAAAACTTGCGTAGCGGCGCCAGTATTGGCATCGCGGTTTACCCGCACGACGGGTCAGACGTCGCCACCCTGCTGAAAAACAGTGATACCGCGATGTATGGGGCCAAGGCGGCGGGGAGGAGCAATTACCAGTTCTTCACTACCGCGATGAATGAGGCATCGGCCGAACGCTTGTTACTCGAAGGGAGCTTGCGCTATGCAATTGAGCACGACGAATTACTGCTGCATTTCCAGCCACTAGTCGATATTGCCAGCGGCAACATTGTTGCAACTGAAGCGCTGGTGCGTTGGAACCATCCGCAGTTGGGCCAGGTAGGGCCTACCCGGTTTATTCCCGTAGCCGAAGAATCGGGGCTGATTGTGCCATTGGGCGAATGGGTGCTGCGGCGCGCTTGCTCGCAGCTCATGCAGTGGCGTGAACAAGGAGTTGAATTGCCGCGCATGGTTGTCAATCTGTCACCCCGGCAATTCCGCCAGAAGCATTTACTCCGCAATTTTTATCGGGTGTTGAGTGAAACCGGCGTCGATCCGCATTGGCTGGGCCTGGAGATTACCGAGAACGTCATTATGGATAATCCGGAGATATCCATCGCAGTACTTCAGGAGCTCAAAGCGATAGGTTTTCAGCTCTCGCTGGACGACTTTGGCACAGGCTATTCCAGCTTGAGTTATCTCAAACGCTTGCCTATCGACAAACTCAAAATCGATCAGTCTTTCGTAAGAGGCATTACCACCGACGTAGACGACGAGGCTATGGTGACCGCGATAATCGTTATGGCGCATCAATTGAACATCGTCGTGGTTGCGGAAGGCGTTGAGACCGAAGGGCAGCTCAACTTTCTGCGCGCGCATGATTGCGACGAATACCAGGGTTACTACTATGACCGACCCATGCCGCCGAATGATCTGCTTGGCAAGCTGACCGCATCGGCGGGTAAGTCAAAGATCGCTTAACTTTTTAAGCCCATGGCCGCAGCGTGATCCACGCGACATCCAAGATATGACAGAAGTGCTGCCGTGGCTCGAAGCGCTAAGTTATGTGGTGACTATCGTGGGTTTGCCGCTGGCTATCGTGGTGTTTGTGCTGGACCGCCGCCGCGATAGGCAAACCGACGAAGAAGAAATATTTCTGCGTTTGTCCGACGAATACGCAAACTTCATGCGGCTGGTGATTGAAAATGCGGATTTGCGGCTGCGCTCAGCTCTCAAGTCACTCCTTCTAAATAGTTGATTTTAAATGAACTATTTAGAGCGACTTTCGGGCGATTTTCGGCCTCGGCCCGATTACTCCGCTAACCCACCCACCAACCTGAGCGAAGAGCAGCAGGAACGCAAACTCGCGTTGTTTGCTATTTTGGTCAGCCTGTTTGAACGCGCGTATGTATTGGTGTACGAAGAACGCATGAGCCGGCAGCAACAGCGTTTGTGGCAATCATGGCAGGACTATATGCACGAATGGACCCAACGCGAAGACTTTCGCGCTGCATTAACGCCCTTGCTGGTGGGTGAGGATCCGGGATTTGTGGCGACGATTCAGCGTATTGCCGAGACAGAAAGTAAGACGTGCTAATGGCGGCACGGGTGAATGCGCAAGCTTAAAATTCGGCTTTGATTTCGCGACTCAGTAAGGCATCGACCGCCTGGGCGGCTGGCAGACCTTCAAATAACATCTTGCACACCCCGCGGGTAATGGGCATGTCAACTTGAAGTTCCATGGCGAGACTGGCTACTTCTCGTGCAGTGGTGACGCCTTCTGCGACGTGGCCGAGGTCAGCAAGAATTTTTTCCAGACTATCTCCGCGCGCGAGGCGCAACCCCACTTGCCGGTTGCGCGAGAGGTCGCCGGTGGTGGTGAGTATCAGATCGCCCAGGCCGGATAAGCCCATGAAGGTTTCGGTATGTCCGCCTAGACGAAGGCCTAGACGCGTCATCTCCGCCAGACCCCGCGTCACCAACGCCGCGCGGGCATTGTGCCCGAGCGCCAACCCATCGCACACGCCCGCTGCAATCGCCATCACGTTTTTAATCGCACCGCCAATCTCGACTCCGATCAAATCAGTGTTGGCATAAATGCGCAGGCGCGACGACGACAGTTTGGTCGCCCAGCTATGCGCAAAAAGCGGCTGGTGCGATGCCAGGCTCAGCGCAGTGGGTTGGCCTTGCGCGACTTCTTCAGCAAAGCTCGGCCCTGACAGTACGCCGGTGTGTGTGTGGTCTGGCAGCATTTCCGCGATGATTTGGTGCGGCAATTTGCGCGTGCCTGATTCAAAACCTTTGCAGACCCAGATCAAAGGGCATGACGGAGCGAATTGCGTCAGCAGCGTGAGCGTAGCGCGAGTGGCACTGGTCGGAACTGCCAGAATCACCAGTTCGGCGTCTTCGAGGGCATATTCAAGCGAATGTGTCAGAACAAGACTGGTGGGCAACGCAATCCCCGGCAGGTAGCGGGTATTTTCGTTGTGATGTTGGGCTTGCTGTATGAGTGTTGCGTCGCGCCCCCACAAACGCACCTGATGATGAGCCGCCCATTGCACCGCCAGCGCCGTGCCCCAGGCGCCTGCGCCTAGCACGGCGAGCTTCATTCTCCCCAAACCTCGTGCTGTCGTACCCAGCCACTCATGCCATCCGCATGTCGCACTTCCAGCCAGCCAGCCCGTGGCTCGCTGCGCGCTTCCAGCAACACGCCGCGCGCAGCGCGAAAGCGCAACTCCGCAGTCGCTAGCGGCTGTTGATACACGCTGGCCTGATCAACACTCACCATCACGTTGCGGGTGTTACCCAGCGCAGATTTTTCCAGCCAGCTGAGTCGGCCAGTGGCGTCCCGCACCTTGATCCACGATTCGGTTTCGACAAAGATTTCAAAAGGGACGCCAACGCCCACCACCGCTACCTTGGTGGCGCGTTGCGAAGGGGCGTCGTAAAGCAGCGCAGCACGCGCGGTACTGCGAAATTGCAACGCCCACGAGGGGGCGGCAAACGTCGTCAGCGCCAGCGCGACCAGTAGCAGCTTCAATGCGTGGAGGCTGACGCTATAACGGGCTGTTGGGCAAGCTGCTGTTGATACAGCGCTTCGAAGTTTACCGGATTCAATAACACGGGCGGAAAGCCGGCGCGTATCACTACATCAGAGATGGTTTCGCGCAAATACGGGAACACGATGTTAGGGCAACCAATGCCTAGCACCATGGGTAATTGCTCGGCGGGCACATTTTCGATGCGGAAGATTCCCATCTGCGTACATTCCACCAGAAACATGGTTTTATCGCTGGTTTTAGCGGTAACGGTGACGGTAATGCCGGTTTGGTAAAGATTCTCGCCGATAGACTCGCTGGCCGTGGACAGATTCACATCCATTTGCGGACTCTCGCGCTCCATAAAAATGGCGGGGGCGTTGGGGACTTCGACCGAGAGGTCTTTGACGTAGAGTTTTTCAACGGTGAATATAGGTTGTAACTGTTCTTCGGCCATTTGCAGGGTTCCTGAAAGTGAATAAAAAAATAGCGCCTAATCGCGCCAAGTGCGGGGCATTGTACCTTGAGAATTGTGATGCTTTTAAGTGCTCGCCAATACCAGAAAAATCAACTTTGGTAGCTGATATCGTGGGGGAGGTCTTTAAGCTTGGGCCGACAGCCAGCGTTTTAACGCCAGCGCATCCATCGCGCCTGCGGTGCGCACCACTTCCACGCCTTGCTTAAATAAAATCAGCGTCGGAATGCTACGAATGTGCAAAGCCATCGATACCTTCGGATGGGCTTCGGTTTCGACCTTGGCAAATCTGAACTGCGTGTTCATTTCAGTCGCGAGTTGTTGAAACACAGGCGCCATCATCTTGCAGGGTCCGCACCAGTCCGCCCAGAAATCGACGACTACCGGCAGGCTGCTTTTTTGGATAAACACATCGAAATTCGCCTCGGTGAGATCAATCGGTTTTCCGGGCAACAGCGCGGCCGCGCATTTGCCGCATTTGGGGTGATCAGATACCCGCGCATCCGGGACGCGATTGACAGCGAGACATTGGGGGCAGACGATCTCCATGAGTAGAGTCCTTGGGCGGTTAAATTATCAAGGTGGTGACAAAATGGCCCGAATCAAGTCCCGGCCAGAAGTGGCATCAAGCCGCCCGCGGTATCGAGCGCAGAAAGATCGTCGTAGCCGCCCACATGGGTGTCGCCGATATAAATTTGCGGCACGGTACGGCGATCGGTGCGTCCCATCATTTCATGCATGCGCGTGGGTTCGAGGTCGACGCGGATTTTTTCGATACGTTCGACACCGCGACTTTTCAGCAGCCGTTCCGCAGCCACACAATATGGGCACACGGCGGTGCAATACATCAGGACGTTATTCATTATTTTTTCTCCACTGGCAAATTAGCCGACTCCCAGGCCATGATGCCGCCCGCCAGGTTGACTGCATTTTCAAAACCGTGCTTTTTCAATATGCCACAGGCGCGCGCTGAACGTTGACCGCTGCGGCAATTAACGACAATCGGTTTGGTCTTGAACTTTTCCAGTTCTTTGATGCGTTCAGCCAACGCCCCGAGCGGAATATGGCGCGCTTTGGGAATATGCCCGGCGGTGAATTCCTTGTCCTCGCGCACATCCAACACTAGCGCGTCCTGATTGATTAGCCGGGTGGCTTGTAGCGTATCCACCGCAGTAATGCCCGAGACTTTGCCGCCAACAAAACTCCACAGCAACATCGCGCCGGTCACGACGGCTAATCCGACCAGCATTAAATTGTTTTGTATAAATTGAATATCCATTTTTTTACGTTTTGCTTAAAGTCCGCCAGTTTTGATACCGCATTTTGACAGCCCGACGTCCATTGGGCAAAAGCGCGTGAATCCCGACTGGAACAAATTAAACCCGACAAAGGCGGTGAACCACAACCAGTTTACGTTGTGGAACAGGGGGCTGGCTTCCGCGCCCAGTGCAAGCGACAGCAGGATAAATAATCCCGCAACGATCCGAACAATACGTTCTACAGTCATGATAAAACTCCTAAGTTTGGGGATAGTGACGGCGATAATTCGCCGCGTAGTACAACACCGGAATGACGATGAGCGTGAGCAAGGTAGAGACCAAAATGCCGAAGATCAACGCCACTGCCAGGCCGCTAAAAATCGGGTCGTCGAGAATGAAAAAAGCACCCAGCATTGCGGCAAGTCCGGTCAGCACAATTGGCTTGGCGCGCGTTGCCCCGGCCTGGATGACCGCCTCCTGAAAATCCATTCCGGCCGCGACCTGCTGGTTGATAAAGTCGACCAGCAATATGGAATTGCGCACGATGATGCCAGCCAGCGCAATCATGCCGATCATCGAGGTCGCGGTGAACTGAGCGCCTAACAATGCATGCCCTGGCATTACGCCAATAATCGTCAGTGGGATGGGCGCCATGATAATTAGCGGCGTGAGATAGCTCTTGAATTGCGCCACCACCAGAATGTAAATCAGCATCAATCCAAACGCATACGCAAGCCCCATGTCGCGAAAGGTTTCATAGGTAACCTGCCATTCGCCATCCCATTTAAAGCTAAATCCAGCGTAGGGGTCGGTCGGCTGGGTAGTAAAGTATTCCGAGAGCGTGCCGCCTTCGCTAAGCGGTATGTCTTTCAATTTTGCGCGCATATTGAATAGGCCATATAGCGGCGAATCCTGCTTGCCGCTCATATCTCCCACCACAAACACTACCGGCAGCAAATCCTTGTGATATATGGATTTTTCACGCGTGCCAGGGACCACTTCGAGCAACTCCGATAACGGAATCAGTTTGCCATTGTTGCCGCGCACACCAAGCTTCAATAACTCATCCAGACGGCTTTGGCGTTCGGGCGCCAAGGTGAGGCGCACCGGGATGCCGAACTTGGCACCACTATCGTGAATAGGCGTCACGTCTTCGCCCGATAGACCGGCCTTCATCGTGGCGACGATATCCTTTTGCGCTACGCCCGCCAAGGCCGCCTTGTTTTGCAGCACGTGCAATACCAACCGGGGCGCATTGTCTTCTGCGGTGTCGTCGATAGCGGTGATACCTTCGGTTTTTTCAAACACGCGGCGTATCTGCTTGGCAACGCTGATCTGCTCAGCATAGTTGGGGCCATAGACCTCAGCCACAATCGGCGACATCACCGGTGGCCCGGGCGGGACTTCGACGACTTTGACATCTGCGCCATGCTTGCGCGCAATATCCTCTATCATGGGGCGAACCGCCTGCGCGATCTCATGGCTTTTGCGGTCGCGATCATGCTTATCCAGCAGGTTGATTTGCAGGTCGCCGACCTCTGAGCCGGAACGCAAATAATACTGACGCACCAGACCATTGAAATTGATCGGCGCCGCCGTGCCCGCATAAGCTTGGTAATCTGTCACCTCGGCTACGCCTGCCATGGCCGTGCCCATTTCGTTGAGTACCTGCGCGGTTTTTTCCAGCGGCGTACCGACTGGCATGTCGACCACAATCTGAAATTCCGATTTGTTATCGAAAGGCAGCATTTTCATCACTACCAGTTGAGTCACGGGCAGCGCGATCGAAAACAGGATCGCAATGCCGATACCCAGCCATAATTTGTTGCGGTTTGACTTACCGTCCGCGCCACGTAAAAACGGCGTAAGACGGGCGCGAAAAAAGCGCAGACGCTTGTCGTTGCCGTTGTCCGTATGCGCATGAGGATCGGGTTTGATCAAGTGAAGCGCGAGCCAGGGTGTCACCACAAACGCAATGGCCAACGAAATCAGCATACCAATCGAAGCATTGATCGGAATGGGGCTCATATACGGCCCCATCAGCCCCGATACGAATGCCATCGGCAGCAAGGCCGCAATCACGGTCAGTGTCGCGAGGATCGTGGGGCCGCCTACTTCGTCGACCGCGCGCGAAATAATGGCCGCGAGACCATCGTGATCAAGCGCCATGCGGCGGTGAATGTTTTCTACCACCACAATTGCGTCGTCGACCAGAATGCCGATCGAAAAAATCAGCGCGAACAGCGACACGCGATTAAGCGTAAAACCATAAGCCCACGATGCAAACAGCGTCGCGGCGAGCGTGAGCAACACCGCGCTACCCACAATCAGCGCCTCGCGTTTGCCTAACGCAAACAGCACCAGCAGCACCACGGCCGATGTCGCAAACAGCAGCTTGTGGATCAGTTTTTTTGCTTTATCATCCGCGGTAATACCGTAGTTACGGCTGACCGTAGCTTCTATCCCCTGCGGGATTACGCTGCCCTTTAGCGAGGCAATGCGGGCGACAACTTCGTTAGCGACATCCACCGCATTTTGGCCCGGCTGTTTGGAAATCGACAGCGTGACGGCAGGAAAGGTTTGGCCATGGGCGGTTTTATCCGGCCCCCCCGCGCCGGGGCCAAACCACACGTATTGATGAGGCTGGGCGGGGCCTGCGATCACATTGGCGATATCGCTGATAAAAATGGGCTGACCCCCGGAAACCCCGACGACCAGTTGCTTCACGTCGGCGACGCCAGACAAAAACGTGCCGGTTTCGACCAGCAGTTCTTGATTATTGGCAGTCAAGGTGCCGGAAGGCTGCGCCGCGTTGGAAAGTTGCAGCACATTGCGGATGTCCTGAGTGCTGATGCCGTAAGCCGCCATGCGTTCGGGATCCATCACCACGCGCACCAGATTGGGGGCGCCGCCGATAGTGGTGATTTCGCGCGTGCCGGGAAGGCGTTTCAACTCGATTTCGGCAGCATGCGCAATTTGTCCTAGCTCAAAACCGCCGCGCGTCTCATCCCGCGTCCACAAAGTGATGGTCACGATGGGCACATCGTCGATACCGAGTGGTTTGATAATGGGGTCGCCGACGCCAAGGTCAGGCGCGACCCAATCGCGATTGGCCTGGATCGTGTCGTACAGACGCACTAACGCTTGCGTGCGGTCTTGCCCCACTTTGAATTGCACCGTCAAGACCGCCATGCCGGGTTTGGAAACCGAGTAGATGTGCTCGATCCCGGTGATTTGCGACAACACTTGTTCGGCAGGGGTGGCGACCAGCGACTCCACATCTTTGACCGAGGCGCCGACAAACGGGATGAACACGTTGGGCATGGTCACGTTGATCTGCGGCTCTTCTTCGCGCGGCGTTACCGCGATCGCAAACAGCCCCATCAGCGCGGTAACTAATGCGATTAATGGCGTTAGCTGCGAAGTCAGAAAAAACCGCGCAATACGCCCGGAAGGTCCCATCGTGATCGGCATTTAAGGCTTACGCGGTGAAGTTTGCTGCGCGCTACTTTTTAGATAAATACCGGCCTTGATCGGGTCGGTAGCAATTGTTTCGCCGGGACTCAAGCCCGCCAGCACCTCGACTTGCGCGCGGGTATCGGCCTCTCCCAGCCTAACCTGCCTCAAGCTGGCCCGCTGCTGGGCATCGAGCACATACACCGCGCTGACTTCGGAACGGCGCAGCACCGCGCTGGCAGGAATGCTCAACTTGCGCGCGCTGCCCAGCGAAAAATGCGCGCGTACAAACATGCCGGGGATCACATTTGTAAGATTGTTAGGCAAGTCTATGCGCACCTTCACGCTATGGGTGGCAGCCTCGGCGGTGGGTAGCATGGTTACCCCGGTGGCGTCGATCCAGCGATTGAGCGAGGGAATTTCAATCGCCACGCGCGGCGACGCTTTGACCACAGCAAGTTTATATTGTGGGATATTGGCCACGACGCGCATATCCTTGGGGTCAAAGCCCGTCATCAGCGGGGTTCCGGGGGTGACGCTTTCCCCCATTTCCACATGGCGTGCCGCAACCACGCCGCTAAACGGCGCGGTAATCACGGTGTAGCTGCTGATCGCAGCAGATTGCCCAGCGCCCGCCCGCGCGGCGCGCGAAGCGGCTTCGGCGGAGCGGAACTCAGCGGTAGCGCGGTCCAGCGCGGCCTGGCTGATAAATTTTTGTTGGAATAATTGCTGCTGACGCGCGTAATTGGCGCGCGCATTGGCCAATGTGGCTTCTGATTGAGCCACCTGAGCACGACTCCCGGCTGCAGCCGAAGACAATTCCTGCGCGGCCAGTCGAACAATGACCGTGCCCGCTTTAACGTAATCCCCCGCATCAAAATTAACCGCCACCACTCGACCGGCAACCTGCGCCGCAACGGTGGACTGGCGTACCGCTTCCACCGTGGCTTCCGTCGCATAGCCGATGTCCGAGTTTTGATATTTGAGGGTGAGCGTAGGGAATGGCAATGCTGCCCCTACCGGTGGGGGGGCGAGGCCAAGGCAGATCAGCAAGAAAAAAAGTCGGGACATAGCGCGGCCTTAAATAAATATATTATTATATTCTAATACGTTATTGCGTTAGCAATCGCTGTATAGAACGCTACTAAGGGGTGACCACGCGATAGGCAACGAATAAACGACTTATTTGGCGAAACTGCAAAACACATCCCGCATCAGGCCGAGGAGTTTGAGCGTGCGGGTGTCTCCGACCCGGTAATAGACGCGGTTGGCGTCCTTGCGTGTGCGCAACACGCCTTTATCGCGCAGGATGGCGAGGTGTTGCGAAATATTGCTCTGAGAAGTGCCGACATGGTCGACGATGTCCTGGACGCTGACTTCTTTATCGCCCAACACACATAAAATTTTCAATCTCAACGGGTGAGACATGGCTTTCATCGCGCGGGAGGCTTGCTCGATATGTTCGTCCTGGTCAATTAAATTCACTTCATCCCAATTCGCAGCCATATTTTTTCCTCTGAAGCTATCCTGGTGTACCCTCAGCCGTTCAAATTTGTCCGGGTGAGCAACCTGAATGTGTTTACGTGGTCCATCGACATTCTTTATCCAATGCAGGTTGGATTAGAAGCGCGGCATATATTAAAATATTCTGATACAAAGACTACCCCTCATACTCCCTAAATCGCAAATTAATTTTTCATGAAGACCACGCCGGTTCTCCTCATCATTCTTGACGGCTTCGGTTGTCGCTCCGAACAGGCCCATAACGCGATAGCCCAAGCCAAGAAACCGGAATGGGACAGGCTCTGGGCAAAATATCCGCATACCTTAATCCACGCGTCCGAATCCGAAGTGGGCTTGCCGGCCGGCCAAATGGGGAATTCCGAGGTGGGGCATTTGAATATCGGGGCCGGTCGCGTGGTGTATCAGGAGTTCACCCGTATCGATAAAGCGATAGAAACGGGTTATTTTTTCAGCAATCCCGCCTTAAAAGCAGCCATCGCGCTGGCCCGCGACCACAACAAAACGCTGCATATACTGGGATTGCTTTCTGACGGAGGCGTACACAGTCACGAGGGGCATATTCACGCCATGCTGGATATGGCGGTACGCGAAGGCCTGAAAAAAGTGTGCCTGCACGTGTTTTTGGACGGTCGCGACACTTCGCCAAAAAGTGCCGAAATTTATTTGCGCCGCCTCGAAGCCAAAATCGAGCAGACCGGCGTAGGGCATATCGCGACGATGATCGGCCGCTATTACGCTATGGACCGCGACCGGCGTTGGCAACGTGTTCAATCAGCTTATGATTTGCTGACACAAGGGCGCACAGAATATTGGGCTGAGAACGCACTTGCAGGATTAGAAGCCGCGTACGCGCGAGGCGAATCAGATGAATTTGTTAAGGCGACGGCGATTCTGCCCCCCGACGGAAAACCGGTGCGGATGGAAGACGGCGACGCGGTGGTGTTCATGAACTTTCGCTCCGACCGCGCCCGCCAGATATCACGCCCATTTATCGAGCCCGATTTCAACGAATTCGACCGCGACTACGTTCCCAACCTCTCGGTATATTGCACCTTGACCGGCTATAGCGATGAATTCAAAGTGTCAGTCGCGTTCCCGCCCGAACGTATTCGCAACGGTTTGGGTGAATACATTGCGAACGCCGGTTTGCACCAGTTGCGCATTGCCGAAACCGAAAAATACCCGCACGTGACCTTCTTCTTTAATGGCGGCGAAGAAATGTCTTATCCTGGCGAGGACCGCATCCTGGTACCCTCACCCGATGTGGCTACCTATGACCTGAAGCCTGAAATGAGCGCGTTCGAAGTCACCGACAAGCTGGTCGAAGCGATACGCTCCCAGCAATATGATGTGATTATTTGCAATTACGCCAATGCCGATATGGTCGGCCACACCGGCGACATGAATGCAGCCAAGCGCGCCATTGAGACCATTGATGTATGTCTGGGGCGCGTGGTTTCGGCGCAGCTTGAACGGGGGGGCGAAACGCTGATCACTGCCGACCATGGCAACGCTGAGTTTATGCTGGATTTGAAAACTGGGCAGGCACACACCGCGCATACTATTAACCTGGTACCGCTGCTACTGGTAAGCCGCCGCCACGCCATCCTCGCGCCTACCGGTGCGCTGGAAGATGTCAGCCCCACGCTGTTAAAAATGATGGGATTGTCTCAACCCCCCGAGATGACCGGCGAGGCGTTGGTGGAATTTGAGTAGCGGGTTGAGTAAACGAAACGGGCGCCTGCTGGCGTGTTTACTGCTGATATGGTCGTTCGATGCAGCCGCAACCCAAGTCGACGCGACGCAATCCGAATTACAGGCATTGCGCGCGCGCCTGCAAAACTTGCAGCAAGCATATCAAGCTGCGCAAGAAAACAAGCAGGAAGTCAGCGACAACTTACGCAAGTCAGAGCGCGCGATTAGTCAGTCCGCCCGCCAGTTGAGGGAGATGGAGAGCCATCTGCAAATGGCGACGCATGAGCTGGAGAATGTACAAGCTCGCGCGCAGGCGACGGAGGTGCGTATTCATGAACAGCAGGCGCGCCTCGGCAATGCGCTCAACGCTACTTACCAGCATGGGCAGGTGGACGCGTTAAAACTTTTGTTAAATGGCGCCAATCCCAACCAATCTGCGCGCGATTTGCATTATCTTGCGAGTTTAACCCGTGCCCAACGCGCATTGATTGATACCTTGCGCGCAGATTTGACGCAGCTCAAAAGTCTGCAACAGGCGGCAGCCGACAAGACCCAAACATTGACCAAAATTCAGGCACAACGTCAGAGCGAGCAGCAAAAACTTCTGGCCGACAAACGCGAACGTCAACAAGTGCTGCAAAAACTTAGCACCCAAATCCAGCAGCAAGGCCGAGAAATCGCCACGCTAAAACGCGACCAGGCTCGATTGACTACGCTGGTTGAACGTTTGGCACGCGCGATGGCGCGCCCGCACAAAGTTAAACCTCGAAGTACGCAATCACGCAATAAACCTGAACCCGCGCTCACGCAACGGGAGCCAATCGCCGTTAATACCGAAACCCCGGAACCTTATGAAGCGGGGAAATCATTTGCCGCGTTAAAAGGTTTACTGCACTTGCCGGTGCAGGGGGAACTGATGAATCGCTTTGGTGCTCCGAGAGAAGAGGGTGGTGTGACCTGGAAAGGTCTTTTCATTCGTGCCGCGAGTGGGGCTGCGGTTAAGGCGATTGCTGCGGGTCAGGTGGTGTTTTCCGACTGGCTGCGCGGCTTCGGCAATCTGATTATTGTCGACCACGGCGAAGGGTATATGAGTCTGTACAGTAATAATGAAAGTCTGTATAAGCAGGTTGGCGACGCGGTGCGTCCCGGTGATGCGCTGGCTTCGGTGGGCAATAGCGGTGGCCAAACCGAGTCGGGCCTGTATTTTGAAATGCGGCACAAGAGCCGTCCGTTTAATCCCCTGAGCTGGATAAAGTGAGTTGATATGACGCAAAAGTCGAAGTTTGTTTTGGTAGGGCTGGCGGGTGTACTGGCCGGCGGTGCATTGACCCTGAATCTTTCTGCAGTAGCAGATAAAGAGGCGACCAGCGCGCTTCCAGTCGAAGAATTACGGGCGTTTACCGAAGTATTTGCGCGTATCAAAAGCGATTATGTCGAGCCGGTAGAGGACAAAAAGCTGATCAAGGAAGCCATCAATGGCATGGTCTCCGGACTTGATCCACATTCCTCTTATTTAGATGCGGAAGGCTTCAAGGATTTGCAAATCGGTACGCAGGGCGAATTTGGCGGGCTCGGTATTGAGGTCGGCATGGAAGATGGTTTCGTCAAAGTGGTGTCTCCGATTGAGGATACGCCCGCCTTTCACGCCGGAATCAAACCCGGCGACTTAATCGTCAAGCTCGATGAGACGCCGGTCAAAGGCATGTCGCTCAATGATGCGGTCAAAAAAATGCGCGGCAAACCCGGCGCGCCCATTACT
>JAYWDZ010000104.1:0-2084 GCA_043779595.1 Nitrosomonadales bacterium | reverse complement strand
TGCCTACCCCCCAGGGGGCGGCAAGCGCCCCCTCAAAACACGCTTGGGCGTGTTTTTCACCCCTCGGAGGGAGTGGCCTGCGGCCCTCCCCCCCGCGTAGGCGCTTCGCTTGCGCGGCCGACTCCCCCTCCCTGTGAAACCTGCGGTTTCCCCGCCGAGTACGGCGGCACCCCTTCCCTAATGTTGGCCAAGAAGACGGGGTGGCTTTTTAATGCCCTTGTGGGACTTGTATAGCCTCTTGGCGCTGTTATTTGCTGCGCAGCAAGGGGAGGGGCGCGGCGCGGATAGACTATGCGTGCGAGCTTCTTATTTTGATATCACGATATTCTGATATTGCAACTTGCTCTGCCTTGCGAGATACGCAATAATCAAATTGTTTGCACTACTTTTTGTGGTATCACGTTTTAATGCCTATACATTTCCCATTTTTTGTTTAAGTCATGAAAAACTTTGATACTTATGTCAAAAGCGGTGCGATGCACCGCACTGTGGGAGAAGCCACACGCAAGGCCGGAGTGATGGCGCGTGAGCATGGTTTGCCAGCTGCTGGTCCTGCTAAAGTCCCGGCCAACATAGCTGCAGTTCTGGCCAAGCCACCCGTGCGCAAATCGCCAGTTTTGCCGCGTTAATTTTTTGTGGTCGCAGGTAAAATCCCGTCCGTGAACTCCCAGGACAAGCTATGAACTTTGAAGCTTACGTCAAAAGTGGCGGTATGCAAAAGGCTGTCGAGCGATCCACGCTTGCCGCTGCTGCGCGGGCCAATGCATTGGGTCTACCGGTCGCTGGATTAGCCAAGAAAAAAGCTGCGCCGGTTTCCGTTTTACCCATCAGGGAAATTCCGGTGCGAGCGCGTGCGCGCTAAGTAGCGCATGGCACCGCCTGTTAATGACGAGGCGCAGTCAGGTGCCAAAATGGTCATCGTTTTCGCCGGGCCTAAATGGTTCCGGGAAATCGACGGTAAGCCCAAACCGGCGGACCAGGTTTATCCTTTAATCACTCGAAAATCGGCGCAAGCTTTGCCAGCACTTCGTCCATGATGGACGCTGGCAAGGTGTCCACCTTGCGCGCATTACGTGCGGCAAGATCAATCACCCGGGGTTGATCGCAGCGAACAACGCCGGTCGTCTTGATGCCGGTCACAGGAACGGCGAACCCAATGCGGCGGGCGAAGTCACCACCGCTCGTGATCGGGCAGATCACGGGCAATTTGGTTGCTTCATTGAACTCGGTTGGAGATACGACCAGAACAGGACGGCTCCCGCGCTGTTCACGCCCTTCGGTCGGGTCAAGCGAGACCAGGTAAATGTCGCCTCGCTTCATATCAACTCGCCACCCACGGCAGGCGCATCAACCCATTCGCGTTCTTCAGCCGGCTGTGGTTTTGAATAGTCCGAGGTAGCCAGCAATTCCGCGAGCGTGTAACGCGGCCTTGGCTTGGGATCAATCACCAAGTGGCCACCGGAGACGGTCACGCCAACGGTTGCTCCTGCTTGCAAGTGGAGTTGATCAAGGAACGCGGGGGGAACGGCCAACATGATCGAGCCGCCGACCTTGCGCAGATTGGTTGTATGCATGATGCATCTCCATGAATCAGTTATACATTAATATAACTTTATTCAATCTGAATTGCAAACTCATTACTCTCGTAATGCAAATTTCTGGCACGGTGTTTCACACAAACAACAGAATAATTCTGGCAAAATCATAAGCATAATAATAAAATTCTTATTCATATTATTATGTGATTTCAATCCAAAGGAAGTGCCACCATGGTCCAGCCACCGATCCCCGCAGACGTGCGCGAGCGCGTCATTGCCGCAGCCGTTGACTTGTACGAGCAAGCCGGCCGAGAGCGTTTTCCGACCGTTGATGCTGTGCGCCGTTTGTCGCGTGCCGACATGAACGCAGTATCAGCAGTGATGAAGGAGTGGCGCCAGGCCCAGACCACGCAGGCGGCACCCGTGGCCGTCGCCGTTCCCGAGGCGATCCAGCAGGCCAACACCGCCGCTATGGCGGCTCTGTGGGTGAACGCCACGGAGCTTGCAAACCAGTCTTTGCGCAGTGCGCAAGCCGGATGGGAAAAA
>JAYWDZ010000103.1:0-2086 GCA_043779595.1 Nitrosomonadales bacterium | reverse complement strand
GTACTTCGCGCGACTGCTTGCGGGCATCTTCTTTTTCCATGCGCACTGAGACACGATCCATACTTTAAAGTTCAAGGATAATTCGTGCCGAGTCTATAATGACTCCGTACGAGTTCACCGCCTAGAATTTTGCGCCAAACCCTATATTCGAATCCTATAGATTGTCTATTAGTGTTGACACGCCTTAAAGACTTTTCAGGAAGGTCAAGCTGGGGGCGAAAAAGTATTCACCCCCACGCATTTTAACGAAGTTCTGAAAAGACAACGGTGCGTTTCCCGCTGCCGAATCGTCCCACCCTTGGGGCCAGTGTTGAGCGGCAACGGGCCCTTGGCCGATGATAGGATCAAGTTTTGGGGGCGGTCCACTCGCGGGGAAGGCGGGGTTATTGGCCCAGGACTTCTGAGTGAACTCGAACTGGGAGGCCAGATCGTGGTTATATGCCATGAAGAGAAGACCGACGTCGCCGGTCGGCAGTAGCGGACCTACTTTGGCATCAAACTCAGCCACTGATGCGCAACCTGGAATATCGGATGGATGAGTCAGGCGGGGCGTGTCTTCATAGGGAATTCCGCGACGCGGCATGAGATGCGCGCGCTCGATGGGAGGCTGTTCGAATCCGCCCTTGCCACGGGGATTGACTTTGCGAATATGCGCGTGGAAGGGGCATCGTGTCCCCGGATCGGAGTCGTAATTGAAGTCGTTCGGCGGATTGACTCCTTTCGCTTCGTTGGAGAGAGTGACGGGAGTTCCATCTTCAAAACGCCCCACCACCATGGCTCCAGCCAGTTCACGGGCCTCCATGCCGGTGAACCCAAGTACATCTGCCAAGACCTGTTCTTGGCGTTTAAACCCGCGAACATCTTGATCCAGCTTGCGAAATATGAAGTAGCTCCCGAAACTGATACCGTCGGTGGAGGCAGGCTCTTTAATCAGCGCAACGCTGAGCGGGGCTTGGGGGTCCCACTGGGCGATGCCCGCATCTTGAGCTTCTTTAGCATTATCTTCCACCAGGAGTAAAGGCTGGCTTCGGCCATCCACATAGCCGAAGTGCTCAATGCCGTCGTTGGTGTGATTGAAAATAGCCTTGCCATGCTGCTCCTTCAGAATGGTGCCACCGGCCGCAGTTAGTAGGGTCGCGATAGCGTCACGCTTAAATCGGAGAGCAGAATCGTTTTCGCTGCCCACGAGAACCATTCCATCAATCTGTCCTTGGAACGGAGCGTCCCATGATGCAACGGACGCATCAGCCAGCGCGGCCGCTTTCATGCCCGCCTTAAAACTAGGATCTGCGGGGGTTGCAGCCGAGGCCACGCCAAGCGAGGCATAGCCGGTGGCCGAAAGAAACACCGAGACAAAGGGATTGCCGGACTGGCCAGTGGAGTGAAAATTGTCGGTTTCAATTAACTGCTGATACGCGCTGGTTGCGTAATAGTTAGCGATTTCACGGAGAGCCGCTCGCATCTGATGTTTCTGGGCGGCGTCGATTTTAAAGAAAATGTTGATCGTAGCGGAGCGGCCATGGCCCTTGAGGATGTTTCCCTGCAAAGCGCGCAACATTCGTTGTTCGTCATGACTGGCATTCCTCCATGAGAGTGGAAGCGTAAGATTAATCGGCATGGTTCTGTCCTCTGGGAAATGGAATGAGTAAAGGCACCCTATCTTTACAAGGAGCTGTTTTGGCTCACTTGATGTCGTCCAAAATGATTAGGGTTCCACCTTATGTAATTCAGCGAGACCGCACGCTCACTTGATGCAAATATCATGGAACAGCGAAAGCGTGTAAATAGGCCGTAAGCCCTATGCCGAAAGTGATAGAGAGCCGTGCAGGTATTTCGCAGCAACGGCGGGTGCGTGCTTAGACGGTGTTAAATGATCTGGATCCGTTGAGCGTAAAGCTTACCTACGAGTCGTGGGTACTATTGATCCGGCCTGATTTATCCGTGATTCAGGCTGCATACTTTACGCGTGCATCCTGGAAGAACTTTTTCACTCGTTCAGGCGACTTTTCCAACGCCTGCATGTGCTCAGTTGCAGCGGCTTTCAACTTGGCTTTTGTGCGCACCGGAACCTTGGTTAAAGCGCCTG
>JAYWDZ010000102.1:0-2088 GCA_043779595.1 Nitrosomonadales bacterium | reverse complement strand
TGGTGGCGACGATTGCGTTCGGCATGGGGATCGATAAGCCCGACGTGCGCTTTGTCGCGCATCTCAATCTGCCCAAAAGCCTGGAGGCGTATTACCAGGAAACCGGCCGCGCCGGGCGCGACGGCGCGGCGGCGGACGCGTGGCTGCGCTACAGCCTGTCGGACGTGATTCTGCTCAGGCGCATGCTCGATGAATCCGACGCCGACGAGGCGCACAAGCGCGTCGAAGCGCGCAAGCTCGATGCGATGCTCGGCTACTGCGAACTGACTTCGTGCCGTCGGCAGTCGCTGCCCGGCTACCTTGGCGACGCGCCGAGCGCGCCGTGCGGCAATTGCGACAATTGCCTGGAACCGCCGCAAACCGTGGACGCCACCACCGCCGCGCAAAAAGCGCTGTCGTGCGTGCACCGCACCGGGCAGCGCTTCGGCGTGAACTATCTGATCGACGTGCTGCTCGGCAAAGACAACGAACGCATCAAAAGTTTTGGTCACCACACGCTCTCGACCTTTGGCATCGGCACCGAACTCGACGCCAACGCCTGGCGTGCGCTGTTCCGGCAACTGGTCGCGCGCGGCATGCTGATCGCCGATCACGCGCATTTCGGCGCGCTGCAACTCACCCCCGTCTGCCGCCCGCTGCTGCGCGGCGAGGCGACAATGCAGCTCGCCCAACAGGCAGCGCCGGTCAAGCGCAGCAAAAAAACCCGCGTCGGCGCGACGGTGCCGTTGCACGACGATCCCTTATTCGAAGCGTTACGCGCCCGACGCCGCGAACTCGCCCAACAGCAGGGCGTGCCGCCGTACGTGGTGTTCCACGACAGCACCCTTGCCGCGATGGCGGCGTTTCGTCCGCAAACCTTGGAAGCCTTCGCTGAGTTACCGGGGGTAGGTGAACGGAAACTGCAGACGTATGGGGCGGCGTTTTTGGAGGTGATTCGGGGGGCCTGAGTGCGAAGTTAAACGCAGAGTGGGGATTACCAAAGATTTGGGGTTACTATTTCAAGGCAAGGTGGGCGTCTTGGAGCCTACTCAACTATTGGAAAGCAACACAACACAGGCGATCAACACATATGGTCACCAGGGACGCTCAATTTATTCCCGTAGCTATTGTGGCAACCCAGGTTGCACCACGCTCGAAACTCTCGAACTATCCAGAGCCATTCGCCTCACGTATGAAGGGCCGGGAAAAGCGGCCTCTCGGTGATGTGTTCGATCTTTCAAACTTTGGGGTAAATCTAACCCGGCTTGTGCCTGGTGCTATTTCAGTATTACGTCATGCTCATTCCAAGCAAGACGAGTTTATCTACATATTGCACGGCCACCCAATGCTAATTACCAATGCAGGAGAAACGCAACTCTCTCCCGGTATGTGCGCGGGATTTAAAGCAGGTACGGGCGATGCACACCAGTTGGTTAATCGCACAAGTGAAGATGTGAGTTACCTTGAAGTGGGCGACCGTAGCGCAGGTGATTCCGCTGTATACCCCGACGATGACTTACAGGCAATTCTTGTTGAAGGTAAATGGCAATTTGCACATAAAGACGGTTCACCTTATTGAAGTCCGAACCAGTACTCTGACAATACGGAATTTGGTATGCAGCATGTTTTAATCATTCATGAGGTGGAGACATATTCGACTTGGAAGGCGGTCTTCGACCAGGCAGCAGACATGCGAAAACGTGCCGGAGAAATCAGTTATCAATTGCTGCGTTACGACAGCGATGCAAACAATATCGTCCACTTTTCAGTATGGTCTTCATTGGACGATGCTCGGCGTTTCTTTGAGTCTCCGGAGTTGGTGGAAATCAGGAGGAAAGCCGGCGTGAAAGCACCACATTTTATTTATCTACACGAGATAGAGTATGCCGTCCTATAGCTTTAGCCCAGCGACCAAGCGGACGCTTTTCAACGCTATCAGTCAATAACTTAACCTATGGTAAGGAGCTTTATGTTATCCAAATTGATTGCAGCGACGTCGGTGGCAATGGTGCTGCTTCTGTCGGGCTGCGCTACACCAACCAAAATGGCTTTTTTGGAGGATACAGATCAGGTATCCAAAACCAAGCCCACTTTTCTGATGACCGCGAC
>JAYWDZ010000101.1:0-5258 GCA_043779595.1 Nitrosomonadales bacterium | reverse complement strand
TCATTTGCACTTACTTGCCACAAAGCCCTGCGTTTATGCGCTTTGACAAGGTAAGCATGAACCTGAGTCACGGTTAATTCATGCCGGATCAATAATAATCAGGGGCAGACTTAGGAAGGAGTAACACATGCGGCCATATCTCTTTTTTATATTGCGATGGATTACTCCGTTGCTGCTATCCATGGTCGGACCTGTGGTCTCGTCGAACGCTGCTGCATCTGTGATCGAAGGCCAGTGGACTTTCGTGGACGACGGTACCGTCATTGATGTTACAGCTTGCCCCACGCGCGACGAATCGCTTTGTGCAGTTATTGTTCGGCTGCCTTCAAGCGCGCAGGATGTTACACCAGGCGAAAGAACCCTCCTATGCCGCACTCACTTGCTGGGCGATCTCAAGTCCCAAGGCGCTCGCAACGCCAGTAAACCGACCTATCGCGGATGGATCATCGACCCCGACGATCTGTCAAAAGGAGGGTCGCCGACTCGCTACGACGCAACGCTGACGGTCACCTCCCCAACGCGCGCCGTGATCGAAGTACGTATCGTCGATGGGCTTTATCCAGAACGCCACGCGCTCATCCGAAACGCGGTGCCCGTCCGCTCTTGCGGGGTGAGATGAGATGGTTTCCATCGCTCGATCCAGCCTCATCTACGAATGGCGACGGTATCTCGCGGCCGTGCTGGCAGTCACCTTCGCAGGCTTGCTCGTGTTGGTGCAACTTGCGCTATTGCTGGGGATGTTCAGTACGGTTTCCGTGGTCATCGACGACTCGAACGCCCAGATTTGGATCGGCTTTCGAAACACCGAGAGCGTGGACATGGGCCGTCCAGTCACCGCGGCGAGCGACGCGTCCGCATGGATGCATCCGGGCGTGGCGCGGGTTGAGCGGTATGTCACGGCTTATGGAGACCTTCGCCGAAACGACGGTGTACCCGTGTCCGTCGTGATCAACGCCATCGATACCGCGCCGAATGGCCTGGCCTTTGGCTTGAAGCTGAGCCAGGAACAGCGAGCCCTGCTCGATGAGCCTCACGCTATGCTGATTGACATCGCCGACCAGCGAAAGCTCGGCGCCCAGATCGGCTCGATGGTCGAGATCAACGGCCGTCGGGCGGTGATCGCCGGTCTGGTCGAAGGCATACGGGCCATCGGCGGCGTCAATGTAATCACCTCTTTCGCCACCGCCCGCTCGCTGGCCCCGGAGAGCCGCGATGCCGTGACGTTTTATCTCATCAGTCTGAAACCCGGCTTCGACGCTCGCCTGGTAGCCAGGGCGCTGGAGGACACCGCCCCATTTCCCAGCTACAGCGTGTGGCTCGCAGAGGATTTTTCGATCCAGTCGCAGGCCTACTGGCTGCTCGAATCCGGATCCGGTATCGGGTCTGGGTTCGCTTCACTGCTCGCGCTGATCGTCGGTGTCGTCATCACCAGTCAAACCTTGTCCGGGGCCATTCTTGCCTCGATCAAGGAGTTTGCCGCGCTGCGCGCCCTGGGTGTGTCTCAGCGGTCTCTGCGCGGCGTCGTGATTGAGCAGTCCTTGTGGGTGGGTTCGATTGGATTGGCGCTGACTGCGCTGTTAACGCTGGGAATCGCCCGGCTCGGAGACGCATTCCACATCGGGATGAGCTTTCCTTGGTGGATGCTTGGCGGGGTCTCCATGCTGATCCTACTGATTGCCCTGATCTCTGGCTTGCTGTCCTTGCGCCCGCTGCTCAACGCGGAGCCGGCTTCGCTGTTGCGTTAGGGATAGACATATGGGCCGCCCTCCGACGCTGATCAGTCATAACATTTCAAAGTCGTTCGTCACGGGGAAAGTCTCCCAGCACGTCATCAAAGATATCTCGCTCGAAATCTACCCCGGTGAGCTAACCCTGGTGGTCGGGCCCTCTGGCTCGGGCAAGAGCACTTTGCTGTCGATGATCTCAGGCTTATTGAGGCCCGACATCGGCCGTGTGCTCGCGCTGGATACGGATCTGTGGACGCTCACGGACGATGCGATCGACAAATTCCGCCTACAACACTGCGGCTTCGTGTTCCAGGGATTCAACCTCTTTGGTTCATTGACCGCCTACGAGAATGTAATCCTCCCCCTGCAGTACCTCGGAATCAAGGGTCAAAACGCCGAACGCCGGGCGAAGGAAGCCCTTGATGAGGTTGGCCTCGGACCTCGGTGCCATCAACGGCCCGCCGAGCTATCGGGGGGAGAAAAGCAACGCGTGGCAATAGCCCGCGCACTGGTCAAGAATCCGCAAATGATCTTCGCCGACGAGCCGACCTCCTCGCTTGATAAGACCAACGGCCAAATCGTCATTGACCTGCTCAAAAGGATCGCCGGAGAGCACGGCGCGACCGTGCTCGGCGTCACCCATGACCCGCGGCTGCTCTCTCACGCGGATCGCGTGATCCAGCTTGAGGATGGCGTTGTCAACCAGGACGAAAGACCAAACCGCTACGCCATTTCCCATACAGGAGTCTGATCATGAGAAGCATTGAGTACGCCGGCAATCGGAAATTCTTACTGTCTCTGGCTGTTGTGTTGGTGATCGGGACAGCCTTGGTCGGCTGCGAAACCAAAGCAAAGCCTCCCTCCAGCAACGTCGAAGCTGCCGCCGCGGTCAGGACCGTCGCCAGCGCGAAAGGCCGCATTGACATCGAAGGCGGTGTCGTACGTCTGGCTGCCCGCCGCGACGGCGTGATCGACAAGGTATTGGTAGAAGATGGCACGCGCGTCAAGGCGGGTCAGATATTGGCCACGCTTGACGACGTCCTTGCGCAGCGAAATCTGGATCTGGCTCGCAGTGAAGTGCGGCATGCTGAGCGCCAGGTCGTCGCGGCACGCATTCGGTTCACCGTGGCTGAGCGCGAGGTGAAGCGCCTTGAACCACTCGCCAGCGATGACACGATTGCCCGCCACGATCTTGATCGAGCCAAGGATGAGCAGGCGCTGGCGCGCGCCGAGATAGCATCGTTGCAGGCTGGCGTGGATACCGCAATCAAGCGCGTCGCCATCGCACAGCGCGAGGCCGAGGAGCGGCTGGTTCGCGCGCCCGTGGACGGCCAGATTATCCAGCGCCAGGCGCGGCCCGGAAATGGTGTGAGTACCTTGAACGTCACTCCGCTGTTTCTGTTTGCGCCCGACGCGCCCCGGATCGTTCGTGCCGAACTGGAGGAGCGATTCATTGAAGCCGTCAAGCCGACGCAGCACGCCGAGATTGTGCTGGAAGCCGACCCCGCGCGGCGCTGGACGGGCCAAGTTGTGCGGATCGGCAAGGTCATCGGGCAGCGCACCCCCAGTGAAGACCCTTCCGAGCGACAGGACAACCGCGTGGTCGAAGCCGTGATTGCATTCGACGCGAAGGACTTGCTGATCGGTCAGCGCGTGATTGTTCGCTTCGCCGCAGATCGCCCGGAAGCACGACCATGACACTTCGAGTCATTGCAGCGCTGGTTGGGCTTGCCGTCTTTTCTGGCTGTGCAACGACCCCCGTGAGTCTCCCCGCAAAAATAACTGCTCCGGATTCCTGGCGAACGCCACCCGCCAAGCTCATCTTGGAAACAGGCAATGAATCAGGCAATGAAGGCCCCGAGTGGTGGAAGTCGTTCGCCGACCCTGAGCTGGATAAGCTTATCGTGCTGGCACTGGCAGAGAACGCTGACCTACGCATTGCGTCGGCTCGCATTCAGCAGGCGCGCGCGCTGGCGGCGGGTGCAATGGCTGAACAGCGACCGAGTCTGGACAGCAGCCTAGAAGCGCGACGAGAGCCGGTGCCAGCAGTTCGTGCCAAGGATAGCAATGGCTTCACGACTCTGATTCCACCTTACCGTAGAAACCCGTTCTCCATCCAAATCGTCGAAGCGACATACGAGCTGGACCTGCTTGGACGCCTCGCGCTGGCGGTACAGACTTCGGGAGCGGAGCTTCTCGCCACCGAAGCCGAGCTTCGCGCCGTGAGACTGTGGGTCGCCCATGAAGTAGTTGCCGCTTACGCCGACACGCGTTTCGCAGAAGCGCAGCTACCGTGGGCCAATCAACAGATTGAGCTCGCCACGCAATTGCTGGCTGCCGAGCGGCGAAAGCGCGAGGCCGGGCTGTCGACGCTAGCAAACGTTCGCGCGGTTGAAGATGAGCTTTCCGGTGCGCACGAAACCTTGGCAAATTTCGAACGTAGCCGCAATCTGGGGCTGGTGAGGTTGGCGCTTGTGCTGGGCAAGGCTCCGTCTGAAGTCTCTTGGATTCCCGTTGACGTTTACTTTGCCCAGTTCCCCAACGCCGGAGGGATCGATGCAGACTTGCCCGCCGCGGTGCTTGATCGTCGCCCCGACGTCGATGCGGCTTGGCACAGGGTGGTTGCGTCCACGACTGAAGCGGAACGGGCCCGGTTAGAAAAGTATCCGAAGCTTACCTTGACAGGGAGTGCCGGATTTTTAAGCGAAACACTACGGCGCGGGCTCACGGGAGATGCGCTCGCTTGGGCGATCGGCGCGACGCTACAAGGGCCGCTGCTCGATGGTGGCCGGGTCAAGGCTCGGACCGATGCGGCATCCGCTATCGCGACACAGCGGCAAATGGAATACCGAAAGGTGGTGTTACAAGCACTCAATGAGGTCGAAACGGCGCTGACCGAAACCGTGCATGCGCAGGAACGGTTGCGCATTACCGAGTCGTCGGTGCGTCGGCGCGTGGCCGACACGACTGCCGCGAGCGTTCGCTTGCGCCAGGGTGCAGGTGATCGCACCACTCTCATCAGGGCGGAACTCGCCCGGATCGAAGCGCATCAGGGGGCAACAGCGCGTCGGCATGATCTGATTCTGGCATGGGCGTCCCTACAAAAAACGCTGGGAAGATGAGCGTGGCGAACGTGTCGGATCCAGGTCTCACCACAAGCGGTCCGCACCCTCTGGGCGGCGGTAACAGTACCGGCCAAGAAGGAGCGCAGGGAGCCTATCTGCGGGCGATGCTGAATGGCTCAAATTTATGGGGTTTTTCGGCTGGTGTGGCTGCACTGCGGCGGCCAGACGCGCATCATCGCGCGCATCATCGATGCGCTTGGCGTGGGGAAGATTCTTGAGAACTCGACAAGATGCTTCAGTATGAACCTGCTCACGCCCATTAAATGGGAACGCATCATTTGGACATCCGTAGCGGCAATTCTTCTGGTTATTGATCCGGCCTGATTTATCCGTGATTCAGGCTGCATACTTTACGCGTGCATCCTGGAAGAACTTTTTCACTCGTTCAGGCGACTTTTCCAACGCC
>JAYWDZ010000100.1:0-2105 GCA_043779595.1 Nitrosomonadales bacterium | reverse complement strand
CAGGCCCAAGCTGGGCCATAACGCGACGCGCAACATGACTCCCCCAGAATAAAACGCACGACTTGATATTACCCTGCATCTGCAACGCGGCAAATACAGGCTATAAGCGTTTTACCCTGGGCTATTTAAAACTGACACCACGCACTCCTTGTGGAGTGCGCGGCTTTGACAATTAGTGCATGAAGAAATAAATAATGACCAGTACAAAGACAGGTACGCCCAAGAACCATCCCAATGCATATTTTCCCATTTTAATCTCCTGGGCACTTCTATAAATCCGCGCCCGTTTGCCCGTGCGCGGATAATACCGAGATCGTTCTGCCCCCTGGCATAGCCCGAGCCGCCCAGGCAAAACAGTCTGTTTGACCTTACCAACCGATACGCCAGCCTCACAGAAGCGGGCGACCCGTTGGAGCGCCTTAATGCCGTCATTGACTGGGAGATATTCCGTCCCGTCCTCGAACGTATCGACAGCAAGGAACGTAAAAGCACCGCCGGACGCAAATCGACTTGCCGGATACGCCTGCTCAAGATGCTCATCCTGCAACGCCTGAACAACCTGTCCGATGAGCGGCTTGAATATCAGGTCAGCGACCGCCTCTCCTTCATGCGCTTTCTGGGACTTGAACTATCGGGCGATGTTCCCGATGCACGCACCGTCTGGGCGTTCCGCGAATCGCTCAAGACACACCAATTAACCGAAGCCCTGTTTGATCGGCTGAGTCAGGCATTGATGGCGCTGGGCGTCGAACTCAAAAGCGGCCAGATCATCGACGCCACCTTCATACCCGTACCGATCCAGCGCAACGGACGCGAGAACAACGCAACCATCAAGTCCGATGCTGTCCCTATTGACTGGGGCAAGACCCCCGCCAAACTGGCACAGAAAGACACTGATGCGCGCTGGACACAGAAAGGCGGACAGCACCCCTACGGCTACAAGAACCACATTAACATCGACCGCGACACCAAACTCATTACCGCCGCCGCCTGTACCTCTGCATGCGTGCATGACAGCCAAGTGCTTGATGCCGTGTTGAGAGATGAAACGGTGGGCGGCAAAGAAGTCTGGGCGGACAGTGCTTACCGCTCGGGCGAACAAGAGCAAAGGCTCAAGGGTAGCCAACACGAAAGCCTGATCCATGACCGTGCGTATCGCAACAAGCCGCTAACGGAAGCACAGGAGCTGAGCAACACGGAGAAATCACGGGTACGTGCGCGGGTCGAGCATGTCTTTGGTTCGATGCAAAATGAAATGGGTGGCATCTTTCTGCGAACGATAGGTGCGGCGCGTGCCAGGGTGGGGGTGGGTCTGATGAATCTGACATACAACCTCAAGCGTATTGAGACGCTGATTCGCTTGAAGGTGTTTGACTTTGACAGGATCGGTGCGCCTATCGCGCGGGCAAGCGCATGAAAACGGGTGGATGGACACTCAAAACAACGGGTATTCACTGAAAAAATGAACCAACCACCGTAAAAGTTGCAAGCGTCATCTGAATGCCATCAAAAAATGAAATTCGATAGCACCGGGTGGAGTTAAACGGAATTTATAGAAGTGCCTTGTAGTCCGTGTCGATGAACTTTACAAAATAAAAACGAAAACCACTACAGAAAATTGCTGATTTTTAAGCAATTAGTACTATTAAGTCCCAATACTTAAAGTAGAAGCGCGTAGGCGCACAAAGCAAAACTATGTGGAAGTCGAAATAATTTACAGTACTCCGACTTAAGTATCCTTCTTCGCAGATAATGGGACAGGGGAAATATCACTAAATTATTGATTAATTGAATGTAAATCCTTAAATAGGTTTAGAGGGAACGATAATTGCTTGACTATAGGCGTCTGGAGCTCGTGCTTAGCATGAAATGCAACTTTGCATTGCGACAGATATTTTTTTATAGTCATTAACTGAGGAGCGTATATGAATTTCACTAAAACAATGTTTGCGTTGGCAGTTGGCAGCGTCGGTATTATGAGCTCAATGAGCGCTTATGCTGTGCCTTTAGATCCGGGCGCGACGTTAACCATAAATGCTGGCGCTCAAGCCACGTCAGTAGGTGGCAGTCCTACAGCTTTTGCCACTGGCTCTTGGTTCGGGATG
>JAYWDZ010000099.1:0-36440 GCA_043779595.1 Nitrosomonadales bacterium | reverse complement strand
CCGCATTAAAAAAATACGGTGAAAGTCGCCCCGCCTTGGTTTTAAATTCGCCAAAACGCAGCACTTGCGACGCGATGGCGAACGCCAGGAACTCGGTTTTGTAATCGGACATTTTTGTCTTTTCTTGAATGAACTGATGCGAATTATATCGGCCAACCTCAACGGCATCCGCTCCGCCGCCAGCAAGGGATTTTTCCCCTGGCTCGCCAGCCAGCAAGCCGACGTCGTATGTTTACAGGAACTCAAGGCCCAGATCACTGACCTGTCGCGCGAGATGCTGCAACCCGGCGAGTATCACGGCTATTTTCACTGCGCGGAGAAAAAAGGCTACAGCGGCGTCGGCATTTATGCGCGCAAGCAGCCCGACGCATTGATCGAAGGCCTCGGCATTGCCGATATCGACAGCGAAGGGCGCTATATCGAAGCGCAGTTTGGCAATTTGTCCGTGGTCTCGCTGTATCTGCCCTCCGGCTCCAGTTCGGAAGAACGCCAGCAGGTTAAATTCAGCTTCCTGAAACGCTTCCTGCCGCATCTGCAACAGCTGGCAAAGTGCGGCCGCGAAATCATCCTGTGCGGCGACTGGAACATCGCGCATAAAGAAATCGACCTGAAGAACTGGAAATCCAACCAGAAGAATTCCGGATTTCTGCCCGAGGAGCGCGCCTGGCTCACGCAAGTGTTCGACCAGCTCGGCTGGGTTGATGTGCATCGCCGCCTATGCCCCGACGCCACCGGCGACGCCTACACCTGGTGGAGCAATCGCGGTCAGGCGTGGGCCAACAATGTCGGCTGGCGCATCGACTATCAGATCGCCACGCCCGGCATCGCCGCCACCGCTAAGGCCGCCAGCGTCTATAAAGCGCAACGCTTTTCGGATCACTCGCCGCTGATAGTCGATTACGATTACGCGCTATAAGCCTCACCGAGCACAGCGGGGACACGACGTGGCAAAAAAAGAACTGACCAGCATAGGCGGCAAACCCTTGGAGAACCTCAAACAGGCCAACGAGCACGACGCCGAATACTGGAGCGCACGCGACTTGCAGCCCCTGCTGGGCTACAGCCAGTGGCGACGGTTTGGAGACGCCATTAATCGTGCCCAAGCATCGTGCGAGCAATCGGGCAATGCGCCTGCCTATCATTTTGCCGACGCCGGCAAAATGATCGAGCTGGGCAAAGGTGGCCAACGGGAGGTGGCGGACTACCAACTCTCCCGCTTCGCCTGTTATCTCATCGCCCAAAACGGCGACCCGCGCAAACCGGAAATCGCCCAAGCCCAAAAATACTTCGCCATCCAGACACGACGGCAGGAATTGTCCGAGCAGTTGGCCGCAGATGTAGAACGGCTAGAACTGCGCAAACAGACCGCGGAAGAATTCAAAGCGCTATCTGGCGCGGCCCAACAGGCTGGTGTGCAAAGCCGGATGTTTGGCATCTTCCACGACGCAGGCTACAAAGGGCTCTATGGCGGCCTGGGCAACGAACACATCAAGGCCAGAAAGGGCATCCCCGCCAAACAACAACTGATGGACCACATGAACGCCACGGAACGGGCTGCCAACCAGTTCCGCATTACACAGACTCGCGACAAGCTTGCGCGCGAAGGCATCCGCGATCAGCAGCAGGCGTTCCGCGCTCACCAGCAGGTCGGCCAGGAAGTCCGCGCCGCCATCGAACGCATTGGCGACGAACGCCCCGAGAACCTCCCCGCCGCCGAGCCCATCAAGGACGTGGAAAAACGACTCAAGACCGCCACCCCCAAGCTGGAACTGGACCCGTGCGATGCGGGCGGTTTGCTGGGCGATGCGGCGCAAACAAAAAAAGACGCGAAACAATAATCTATCCCAGTACACTGCTGCCGATGGCGAACCACTCTCATTCGGCATGACGCCGCAAGCCTTCATCGCTAAGTGGCGCGACAACCCGCTGACCGAGCGCGCGGGTGCGCAAGCGCATTTTGAAGACCTGTGCGCATTGCTCGAGGTAGCGCCGCCGCGCGAAGAAGGTGTCTATCAATACGAACGCGGCCTGATCAAAAAAAGCAGCGCGAGCCAAGGCTGGGCGGATGTGTGGAAACGCGGCTGTTTCGCCTGGGAATACAAAGCGCCGGACAAGGACCTGGGTGCGGCGCTCAAGCAATTAATGGTGTACGCGCTAGCGCTCGACAACCCGCCGCTGCTAGTGGTGTCTGACCGCAAGCGGATTGAAATCCACACCCACTTCACCGGCACGCCGTCTGAGGTGCATGAAATTCTGCTGGAAAATATCGGCCAGCCGCTCAACCTGCAAAAGCTGCGCTGGCTGTTCGAGTCGCCCGAACGCTTCAAGCCCAGCACCACCACCTACGCCGTCACCGAAGAAGCCGCGCGCAAAATGGGCGCATTGGCGACCCGCCTGAATGCGCAAGGCAACACGCCCCTCGAAACAGCGCATTTTTTGATCCAATGCGTGTTCTGCATGTTTGCTGAAGACGCCCACCTGCTACCTAAAAAACTGTTCGAAACCGTACTCGACAAGTCCAACCCGGACGGCGCCAAAGCGCAAAAACGGCTCACCGAATTATTCGAAGCCATGCGTAAAGGCGGCGACTTTGGCGCGGACGACATCCCCTGGTTCAACGGCGGCCTGTTCGAAGAAATCGCCGTGCCCGACCTCACCACCGCCGACGTCGTGCAACTGCTCGACGCCGCGCGCATGGGCTGGGGCGAAATCGAGCCCGCCATCCTCGGCACGCTGTTCGAGCGCGGCCTCAACCCCGACATGCGCAGCCAACTCGGCGCGCACTACACCGACCCCGCCACTATCCTCAAGCTGATCCGCCCAGTGATCGAAGCACCGCTGCTCGCCGAGTGGCAGCCGGTCAAAGCGCGCATCGCCGGTTTGATGGAAAGTTATATCCAGGGCGGAAAAGGCTCGCAAACCGCGCACCGCGAAGCCCAAACCGCCTTTGCCGGATTCATTGCGCGACTCAAAAACTACCGTGTGCTCGACCCCGCCTGCGGCAGCGGCAACTTTTTATATCTCGCGCTGAAAACGCTCAAAGATATGGAGCATCGCGCCAACCTCGAAGCCGAAGCGCTCGGCCTGCACCGCGAACTGGTGATCGAAACCAGCCCCGCCAACGTACTCGGCATCGAACTTAATCCCTACGCCGCAGAGCTCGCCCGCGTCACCGTGTGGATCGGCGAAATCCAGTGGATGCTGGCGCATGGTTACGCGTTGAAGAGCAATCCGATTCTGCAGGCGCTCGATCATATTGAATGCCGCGATGCGGTACTCATTTTTTTGGACGGTGGCCCGGATTCTGGCGCGCTGTTAGGTGAGCCGGAATGGCCCGCTGTCAACGCCATCGTTGGCAATCCGCCCTTTCTCGGTGGCAGCAAAAAGCGTGGCGAACTCGGCGACGATTATTTCAACGGGCTCAATTTCATCTATGCTGGCCGTGTCCCAGGCGGTGCCGATCTGGTGACCTACTGGTTTGAAAAAGCCCGCGCGCAGATCGAAGCGGGCAAGGCGCAGCGCGTCGGGCTGGTCGCCACCAACTCGATTCGCGGCGGTGCCAACCGCAAAGTGCTTGAACGCATCATCGTCACCGCGCCGATTTTCGAAGCATGGAGCGACGAAGCCTGGATCAACAACGGCGCAGCGGTGCGGGTGTCGCTGGTGTGCTTCGGCGGGCACCCCTCGCCCGCAAGCGGGAGAGGGGTTAGTGGAGAGGGCGCCAGTCTCGACGGCCAAGAGGTAACAGAAATTCACGCCGACCTGACAGCGGGCAACGAGACCAACGGCGCGCTCGACCTCACTTTGGCCAAACTACTGGCAGACAATATCGATGTCAGTTACCGAGGCACGACAAAAAATGGGGCTTTCGACATTTCCGGCGAACTTGCACGGCAATGGCTGAAGCTACCCAACCCGAATGGACGTCCCAATGCGGAAGTCGTCAAACCCTGGATGAATGGCAAAGACATTACTACCCGCTCTGCGGATAAGTGGATTATTGATTTCGGCGTATTCATGCCGGAAACCGAAGCTTCGCTATATGAAGCGCCTTTTGCACACATATTGAATAATGTTCACCTTGAGCGCCAGGAAAACAACCGCGAGGCATACCGTTTAAATTGGTGGATATTCGGCGAGGCAAGACCCGGCTTACGCAAGCTTTTTTCCAATTTGCCACGTTTTATCGCTACATCAATGGTCGCCAAACATCGTCTGTTTGTATGGCGAAGCACAGCGATTCTCCCGGATCAACAGGTCATTGCTATCGCCCGCTCTGACGACACCACCTTCGGCATCCTGCATTCCCGCTTCCACGAACTCTGGTCGCTGCGTATGGGCACATCGCTGGAAGACCGCCCCCGCTACACCCCCACCACCACCTTCGAGACCTTCCCCTTCCCCGAAGGCCTGACGCCCCGCGACTCTCGGCCGCCCTCACCCCCGGCCCCTCTCCCGCTCGCGGGCGAGGGGAGCCAAGCCATCGCCGCCGCCGCGAAGCAGCTCAACGCACTGCGCGAAGCCTGGCTGAACCCGCCGGAGTGGGTGGACTGGGTACGAACGTCGGAAGAAGAACAGGCCAACTTCCCGCTGCGCCCCATCGCCAAACCCGGCCATGAAGCCGAGCTGAAAAAGCGCACGCTGACCAATCTCTACAACGCTCGCCCGGCCTGGCTCGTCAATGCCCACCACGAACTCGACGCCGCCGTGGCCGCCGCCTACGGCTGGACCGACTACACGCCGGAGATGCCGGATTCGGAAATTCTCAGGCGTCTGCTGGCGCTGAATCTGGCCCGGGCAGAAACCGAGCATCAGTTAGAAATCGGGCGAAAGATCATGAAAGGACGCCACGCCGTCTTACGGAAGCTTGCGGAGTGACGCGGTGACCACGACTTTCAGCGATTACATCGTCTACGTGGACGAAAGCGGCGACCACAGCTTGATGTCTATTGATCCTGAGTACCCCATATTCGTCTTGTCTTTTTGCATTTTCCGCAAAGATGAATACGCTCAGGCGATGACGCCCGCGGTGCGCAAGCTGAAATTCGAGACATTCGGCCACGATATGGTGGTGTTGCACGAGATCGATATCCGCAAGAAGAGGGATGCTTTCGCGAAACTGGGTAAGGAAGCACGGGAGCATTTCCTGAATGCGTTAACCGACATCATCGAAGCCGCGGATTTCAGGCTGGTCGCGGTGGTGATCGATAAACACGAATTAAAAGCCCGATACGCCACCCCGGAGCATCCTTACCATCTGGCGATGGAATTTGGGCTGGAGCGCATCTACCGTTATCTGAAAAACATGGGGCAAGATGGGCGGTTGACGCATCTAGTCTGCGAGGCACGGGGCGCAAAAGAAGACGCCGAGCTGGAACTGGAATTCCGCCGTATCCGGGATGGTCGGAACATCTTCAACAAGCCATTACCGTTTGAATTGGTGGTGGCGGACAAGAAAACCAATTCAGAAGGCATGCAGCTTGCGGATTTGACTGCGCGCCCGATAGGCTTATCGGTGTTGCGCCCAAAACAGACCAATCGGACGCATGCAGTATTGGAAAAGAAGTTTTGCCGGGATGGCAATGGCGTGAAAGTAGGGGTGGGATTAAAAGTGTTCCCCTAGAAAGTCGAAGGGCCTCCGGGTAGTCCCAGAAGCCCAGCGCCGACCGGGTAGTCCCAATCCACTTGTACCGAACGGTAAATGTTTTATGTGTCGAAATCAAGTTATAAATATGTTAGCTACAGTAGTCAACTATGAGGCTCGTGCTTAGATGATACAAAAATTAACTACCCATCCTTGGCTCACCGTCCTCAAGGTCTACACCCAACCCCGCGTAATCGGGATGCTGTTCCTCGGCTTTTCGGCCGGACTGCCTTTGCTGCTGGTGCTCGGCACACTCTCGTTCTGGCTGCGCGAAGCCGGTATTGACCGGGCGACGATCGGCTATTTGAGCTGGATCGGACTGGCTTACGGCTTTAAGTGGGTATGGTCGCCGCTGGTAGACCGGCTTCCATTGCCGGTGCTGACGCGGCTGTTGGGACGGCGGCGTTCGTGGTTGTTGTTTGCGCAATTCGGGATTATTGCCGGGTTGGTGGGTATGGCGCTGACCGACCCCGCGCAGGATCTAACCCGCATTGCGCAGTTTGCGATTCTGGTCGCGTTTGCGTCGGCCACGCAGGATATCGCGCTCGACGCGTATCGCATCGAAGCGGTGAAAGCGGAATGGCAGGCAGCTATGGCGGCCACTTATCAAACCGGCTACCGCCTCGCGATGATCATGGCCTCGGCGGGGGTGTTGTGGATTGCGGCGAGCGTGGATATTTCCGAGGCAACGTACGATCATGCGCCTTGGCAGACCGCGTATCTGTTCATGGCGGCAGCAATGTCTGTCGGCGTGATCGCGACGCTGATCATCCGCGAACCGGACGTATATATAGCAGCTACCAAAATTAAAGGCGGCGTATCCGGGGTTGCACGCTGGTTTGTCGACGCGGTAATCAGCCCCTTTGTGGATTTCTTTCAGCGCTACCGTTGGCAAGCGCTCACATTGCTTGCATTGATTGCCACGTATAGGATTTCCGATGTGGTGATGGGGATCATGGCCAACCCTTTTTACGTCGACATGGGCTACACCAAAAGCGAGGTTGCGACAGTGTCCAAGGTCTACGGCGTGATTATGACGATTGCAGGCGCGTGGGTCGGCGGGTTGTTGAGCATGCGCTTTGGCAATCTGCGCATTCTGATGTTGGGGGCAGTGCTATCGGCTGCGACCAATGTGCTGTTTGCCTGGCTAGCGGGACGCGGGCACGACGTGCAGGCGTTGATTTTTACCGTGTCGGCCGACAACCTTGCGTCCGGCATCGCCAGTGCGGCATTTGTGGCTTATCTGTCGAGCCTGGTCAACGTCACCTACTCGGCCACGCAATACGCGCTGTATAGCTCGATCATGCTGTTGCTGCCCAAGTTCATTGCCGGGTTTTCGGGGGTGGCGGTGGACGCGTGGGGTTACGCCGCATTCTTCAATGCCACCGCGTTGCTTGGCGTGCCGGTCTTGATCCTGGTCTGGCTAGCGGGTCGCGTTCATTCGGGCAAAGTCAGCCCGCAAAGTAGCCCGAGTCAAAGCGGTGTGACCACCGACAGTGATTGAGTTTTCGCTATTCGCCGCACTGCTGGCCGGGCTACTGGGGGGCGTGCATTGCGCGGGGATGTGCGGCGGGATTGTCGCAGCGTTTTCGTTCCGGCCTGACGGCAGCACCCCCCCGTTTGGCATGCATCTCGCGTATAACGCAGGTCGAGTAATGTCGTACACCCTGTTTGGAGGTTTGGCAGGCGGATTAGGCAGCGCCCTTACGCTCGCCCATTTTCTGCCCGTGCAAATGGTGCTGTATGGTCTGGCGCAAATCGTGATGATCCTGCTTGGCCTGTATCTCGCCGGTCTATCGACAAGCGTGCTGGTGTTCGAGCGCGCGGGCAGCGTGATCTGGCGACGCGTCAAACCGCTATTTCAAAAGCTGATTCCCGTCACCACGCTGCCGCGCGCGATCATCGCAGGCATGGCGTGGGGCTGGCTGCCGTGCGGGCTGGTGTACTCGGTGTTGGTGTCGGCGCTGGCGACTGGAAATGCCGCCTCAGGCGCGGCATTGATGCTGGCGTTTGGACTAGGCACGCTGCCCAATTTGCTTGGCATGGCGCTGTTTGCTCGGCAGATTCAGCCGTTCATGCAACGCATAGCGGTGCGACGCACTGCGGGTTTGCTGGTGGCGGGCTTTGGCGTTTGGGGGCTGGCAAACCTAGCTTATAAAGCTTATCCCCAAGCCCTGGGCTAGCTTCGCTGCACCAAACCCAAGCAGTTTGGGGATTTGAAATCGCTTATTTATAAAACGCCTGGCTAAACTTGAATTCGTGTTTTGGATTGCCCTGCATTTCAACCTCTCCGTTAAAGGTCAAGGTGTCCGGAAGTGCGACGCGAAACTCAGCCAGGTAATACACCGCCGTGCCTTCCTTGATTTCGCGCATCGTAAGCTGACTCAGCTGTTGGGTTAAATTGGTCGCAAATACCGAAATTTTTGCGGCTACAGGCATCGGGATGCCTTTATTGTTTTTCTTCAAAACCGAAATCGTCAGTAAGCCCCGCGTTTTGCTGCGCTCGATTTTGTACGCCCGCGCCACCTCGGGTAACAGCTCGTCGGTGGTTAACGCGTTGTAATGAATTTCTACATCACCAAATTTCTGCGACTTCTCGGCATGAGCCAAGCTGGTCACAGCGCACATCAATACGGTTGCGAGTAAAAATTTCATGACGCGTCTCCTTTTTGATTAATGATAGTCAGCAGACACCGCTGTTATTTTGGCATAGTGGCCAGCCACGCTACTACATCATCCAGCACACCACTGCTGGCCTGATTAAAACCTTGAGCCGCACCGGCTGCATCGTAACTGGGCACTGGCACGCGTCGCTCAAACCATTTACGGCTTAGCAGATTATGCGTTTTCAGGTCGACCAATTCGGCCCGCAGCAACACCCGCACGCTGCCGGGTGAAGTTGAGGCGTCATGATAAAACTCGGTCAACTCGGTATCCAGTAGCAAGTCTCCACGCACTTGCCCCCCTGCCATCATCACCGCCGCAAATCCGCTCTGGGCTGCCAAGCGTGCGCGCAACAAATCTGCAAAGCGTTTACCGGGGCGTTCGGTCCAGCGTGCATATTGATATTGGCTACGGGTGCCCGGCGTGCTGCTGAACACCAGGCTTTCACCGTCATAAAAAGACGTAGCCGTAGTGTCCAGCACTAACAAGGCGCGGGGGTCAGCTGGCCCGGCTGTTTGGCTTGTCACCGGCTTATCTTCCAGTACGTAATTCACGACCGGCGGCGTATTGTTTCCGTTTAGAAGCGAGCAGCCGCTGAGCAGCAGCGTGAGGACGGGCAATAGTTTTTTCATGGTTATTTTTCTCCGGGCCCGAGTGATTTTTTACCGGCCCCAAACAGCGCGGCACGCGGGTTGGATAGCCGCCTGCCCGCGGTAGTCAACGCATCGGCACCGCCGCGGACATCGCGGCTCACATTGGTTAATTCAAGCGTAGTGGTCTCGGTTAAATTCTGCAGCTGGGCGGAAATAGTGGCGGATTCTTTTTGCAGGTTTGCCATGAGTACGGTGGCCTCTTTCAACGCTTTGGAAGCGTCTTGCCCCACCGCATGGATACTGGCTTCCGAGCCGATAGCCGCGTGGCTTACGCGATCGCTGGCTTTACTCACTTGATCGGTTGCGTCCTTAATCCCTTTCAGCGCCGCTTGGATGCTTTGTTTGTTAGCGGCCAAATTGCCGGTCAAGTCGTTCAAATTCTTTAAAGTCTGGCTGAGTGCCAACTGATTCTTGTCCGACAACAAAATATTCATCCGCTCCAGCACTTTTGCCCCGTTAAGCGCGAGATTAGTTAGCGCCACGGCTACCTTGTCGAGATCGGAACTGCCCTCGCTAATCACCGGATAGCGTTCGCCCTGGGCGACCTGGGTCAGCATGGGGCTGACATTGTCGCGATTGGTGATTTCGATAGCAGCAATGCTGGTAACGATGTTGCGTTTCACATAAGCATTAGCGCTCTTCCGCACCGGCACACCCGCATCGATTTTGACGCGCACACTGACCGCTTCTTGCGCGCCGAGCACAAAGCGATAACTCTCGACTTCGCCCACTTTGATGCCACGCATTTTGACCGGGCTGCCCACGGCCAGTCCGTCCATAGACTGATGGCGAAAATAAATCGTATACGTTTGGTACGACGCATAGTCCGCCCCGCCAGCGACCCATACTAGCGCCACGGCCAGTAGCGCAAAGGTGATCAGCACCATCGTCCCCACCAGGGTGTAACGACCTTCAGCTTCCATTCAGTCCTTCTTTCTGCGGCCGCGACGAAAAATACTCAGTCAGCCAGGGGTCATCAATTTGTCTCAATTTCTCGATTGATCCTTCGCCTAATACCCGCCCGTCTGCCAGCACGATAACGCGATCAATAATAGAAAGCAGTGTATCCAAGTCATGCGTAACCAGAAAGACCGTGAGCCCCAGGCTGTCGGACAACAAGCGAATCAGATGGTCGAACGCGCGCGCAGAAATCGGGTCGAGTCCCGAAGTCGGCTCATCGAGAAATAGCAGTTCAGGATCGAGTGCCAGCGCCCGTGCCAGCGCGACGCGCTTGCGCATGCCTCCCGACAATTCGCTCGGCTGCTTGGTCGCCACATCCGGCGGCAGCCCCGCCATTGCCAGCTTCAAACGCGCCAGCTGCAAGCATTCGCGTAGCGGCAATTGAGTGTGCTCGCGCAATGGCGTAGCCACATTTTGCTCAACGGTCATGGATGAGAATAACGCGCCATCCTGAAACAGCACGCCAAAGCGGGTTCGCAATGCGCCCAGGCGCTCAGCAGAGAGATCCCATACCGTCTCACCCAACACCTTCACGCTACCCGAGCCCGGTTTCAGCAACCCAATAATTTCGCGTAGCAGCACTGATTTACCAGTGCCGCTGCCGCCGATGAGCGCGATCACTTCGCCCCGCCGCACGTCCAGACTCACCCCTTGATGAATGACCTTGCCACCCAGCGTGGTGTTGATATCGCGAACCTCAATGACGGTCTCGGTCACTAGATATCCAGCTGCACGAAAATAACGGCAAAAATCGCATTCAAAATAATCACCGCGACGATGCTCTGCACCACCGTCGAGGTGGTATTCACGCCGACACTTTGCGCATCGCGCTTGGCCGCAAAGCCCATACGACTTGCGATCAGCCCAATAAAAATTGCAAACACAGGCGCTTTGCCGATGCCGACCAGGAGCGTATGGATATCCAGCGCGCTGCTTAAGCGATCCAGAAACACTGACCCGGAAATATCCAGCTGTTGTTGCGCCACGACCATGCCGCCGAGCAAGCCGGTTATGTCACCCAAAAATACCAGCAGCGGCATCGCAATCACTAGCGCGATCAAACGCGGCACGACCAGGACCGCATAGGGTGACAAACCCAAGGTGGTAATCGCGTCAATTTCTTCGGTGACTTTCATCGTGCCGAGTTGCGCCGTAATCGCAGCACCCGTGCGGCCTGCCACCAGAATCGCAATAATCACCGGCGACAGCTCGCGGCAGATTGCCGCCGCGACGCCGTCCACCACAAAAATATTGGCGCCATATTTTTGCGCCTGCACACCCATCAGATACGCGAATACCACGCCCAGCAAAAATATCAGCGCCATCGAAATCGGAATCGCGTTAACAAAAATAGATTGCACCTGCGCGCCCAGCTCACGCCAGCGAAAATGATCGGGGCGACGCGCCAAAGCGGCAAGCTCAAACGTCAATCGACCCACAAAATCCAGCAGCCCGCTGATGTGCTTACCGAACGCGATCATCCCACGTCCAAGCTGCGCCCGAAACTTTAGCGCGCTAGGCGTAGCGCTCATTTTTGTGGCCGCAAAATGCTCGGTAACGAGCTGCATAATCGACAAATGTTGCGGCGTAAAACCAATGAACTCAAGCTGAGGTGCTTCTTCCGACTCCGACATCAAGTTCAGTAAAATCCATGCGCCTGCAGTGTCCAGTGCCTTTAGTCCGCTGCCATTCACCTTCGTTATCTTGCCTGCGGGTCGCGTTGGTGGAGTGACCATATCGGGGTTGTGCACCACCCAATCGCCACTCATTTGCACGCTTGCCTGTGCCTCGTCGAACACTAACTCCGCGCGGTTCAAAACTGTATTCCTAACGGATTATGGGGATCGACTCCCGACATGAACGGCAAATGGCGCTCGCCGTGCGTGACTTGATACACGCAGCCCACCCAGTTGCCGATCACCGCTTCGGCGGTATCGTGCCAAGTGTTATCGAGTTGCGGCAGTAACAAGGACTCGGGAAACACAAGCGTCTCACCGCCTTGCACACGGTACGTATATTCCTTCAATACCGCCTGCGCCTGCGGGTTGAAATAGCCGGACGGGAATGGCGGCCACTGCGGCTGTTTTTGCTGCGCCGCCAGCAAAAGGTCGCGCTTGTATTCTTTTAGTAGCGACACCGTGTCGTACTCCGGGTGGCCCTGAAAAAAAACCGTGCGCAAGCCGTCGGCGCTCACGGCTAGATGCACGCCCGCCGTTTCAGACTCCACCAGCACGCGTACCCCGGCTAGATCGAACTGCGCGCGCGAGACATCGTTCCAGCGCGAATGCGGCACGTCAAAACGCGTGTTGACGTCCATCACCAGCGGATGCGCAGGGGCTACGACGCGATGCGGAAATACGCCCCAGATTTTAACGGCTTGCTGGATTCGGGTTTGCTGATGGCGAAACTGCATCACCGCGTGCGTCGCCAGGCACGAACACAGCGTGGAGGTGACGTTATCCCACGCCCAGTCGATGACTTCAATCAAGGGTTGCCAGAAAGGCTCGTCGGCGAGATTGGCGTGCGTGACATTGGCGCCGGTGATGATCAACGCGTCTAGCCCGGATGCCCGCAACGCATCAAACGATTCGTAGAACGCGTCAATGTGTGCGCGGGCTGCGGGGCCGCGGGGCAAGGCCGACAATGTGAATGGATGCACATAAAACTGCGCAATCGGATTGGATTCACCGACCAGTCGGAGGAACTGGCGCTCGGTCGCTTCCAGCGCGGCATCAGGCATCATGTTCAGCAAGCCGATATGCAGCTCGCGGATGTGTTGATGCGCCGCCCGCTCGGTGGTATGCACCACCATGCCTTGCTGGCGCAAGCGATCGAAAGCAGGCAAGGGATTATGGGCGACCAGCGGCATTGCGCCCCTCCGAATCCGGTTCATGCTTGCGCGCGATAGCGGTTTCGATCAACGTCAAAAAATCCCGCTCATCTTTCACGGTGGCGATTTCTTGTGAGGTGACGGTGTAACCGTGAGGCTCGGCTATCGCCTCATAGCGCGGCAGGCGCGAATGGAACAGACGCGGGAAAACCCAGCGCGTAAAGTCATCCGGCTCAATTTCGGCCACATAAGTCAGACCCTTTTGCTGCAAATAAACCGGCAGATTTTCTGCCAGAAACGCGGGCCGATAATACAAGGGCTTGGGGTCAGACTGGGCGCGGCGGATCAGCGTGTCTTCTTCTTCGCGCGTAGTCGTCTGAATGTAGAGAATCAAAGTGTGTTCAGCCAGCAGTTCCACCACGCCCGGCTCATCGAGCTCGCACAAGCTACCACCCACATCGTTGACGAAATGCGGATAGCCATAAATTTCGCGGCCCTTGCGGATGAATTCCGGCACATCCTTCATCGCTGCAATTTCGCCTGCGCGATACAAGGCCTGACGCCGACTGAATTCCTCAAGCGATAAGCCCTCCCAGGTCGGTCCGCCGAGCTTGCCGATAAACGAGAGCACCGGGCCCAGATCATGCACCTTGATATTGTTCTTGATATCGATCCAGTCGCGCCGTAGCAAGTCCCGTAAAAACGACGTCTGCATCGCCTGCTGCTTGATCAAATCCAGGATGGGTTCGTCGAGATAACGCGTGCCAATGCGGTAATCCCCCGAAAAGTGAAACCAGTCATGTGCGCGCAGCATCGCGGAAATATGCGTTTTGCCGACGCCGGACATGCCCAGCAAGGTAATGCGTTTGTGGGGCCAAGCGCGAAAAGTGTCGGGGCTAAAGTGCATGGTCGCGAGCGAGTTATGGATTGGCAAAAACTTATAAGTATTGCAAGTGGCTAAGCACTTGGCCTTGGGCTCAAAGGCTTTAGGCCCACACGGGCGATTTCTGAGGAGCCATGTTCACCTCGCCACGCGTTACGGTTGTCAGGTCGAACAATACTTAATCCGAAGACTACCGAAAAGCGAAGCTTTTAACAAAACAAGTCGAAAAAAACGATACGCCTGCTTCTTGCTCAAGCGCGTAATAGGCAAAAAATCTACTCTGATCTCCACACCCCTACAGTCACTTCAGGCCACATTTCTAAACTTTTGCAAATAGAAGGCCGCTAAGTGATGGGCTGTTTCCCATCAGACAAGGAACCCATATGAATAGAAGAAGCTTTTTAACCGGCTTGACGCTCATCCCCGCCGCATCGCTGCTGCCGTTAATGGCTTATGCAGAGGATTCCGACCTTACTATTGGCGTTTTCCCCGGTACGGGTACCGCCGATTTGCCATTTGACGAGCTGCGTTCTGCGATTATGCCGTTCACCCAGGCGTTGGCCGGAGCGGTGGGCCTGGATCCCAAACTCACCATGTTTCGCACCATTAAAAGCATCACGCGCTCTTTGGAAAAAGGCCGTCTGGATCTCTATTTTGTTCCCCCTACTGTCGCTATCGACGTGTTGGACAATGGCTATGTACCTATTGCTCGGGTCAAAGATCCCATTACGGGTGCAGTAGTACGCCTTAAAGGCGCAACTGTAAAAACAGTCGCGATGGCGGAAAAAGCCTCCTGGCCAGACGTGATGGGACGTTACGTGCTTAAACACAATAAGCAGGAAGTAGAATTTCTCAATCTTAAAACCCAGGAAGATGTAGTGCTGGCAATGGAGAATGGCTATGCGCAAGCCGGGGCTTTGGGCACGAAGATAGTTAAGGAGCTCATTGCGAAAGGTACTCACGAAGTTTGGTATCCATTACCTTCCACGCCTGGCTTTAGTTTGATGTCGAGTACTCGTTTAACGGAGAGCGAGCAGAACAAAATCGGTAACGCAGCTGCTGCGCTCGGTCCACAAGTTATTCTGACCATGCAAAAAGTCTTTTCCAGTAAAATTGCCGGTTTCGTAGTCGACAAACAAGCGGACTATAAGACGTTAAAGCTTGCCGTACGTGAGGCAGGCTACTAAGTTCGAGCGCATTTCAGAAATAACAAAGGGCACCCGAGGGTGCCCTTTGTTTTGCTTCGTCGATAAAGCTTAGGTGTTGTAAGCCCGCTCGCCGTGGCTGGCAACGTCCAAGCCTTCGCGTTCCTGTTCTTCCGGTACACGGAGACCCATGGTCAGATCAATCAACTTAAACACGATGAATGCAACGACACCCGACCAGACCAGCGAGGTGAGCACTGCTTGCGCTTGTATCCAGACCTGGGCGCTGATACCAGGGCCATCGACCGGCACGTTTTTGACGTAGTCGATTATCCCGGTGCCGCCTAACGACCACGAGTTGAACACACCCGTCAGCAGTGCACCCAGAATCCCACCTATGCCGTGTATGCCAAAGACATCCAGCGCATCATCGACGCCCAACAATTTCTTCAGGCCGGTAACACCCCACAGGCAGACTACCCCTGCCAGTGCCCCGATCGCCAATGCGCCCCCCACTCCGACCCATCCGCAGGCTGGTGTGATCGCAACCAGTCCCGCTACCGCGCCAGAAGCTGCACCTAGCATCGAAGGTTTGCCTTTAAGCATCCATTCCGCAAGAGTCCAGGTAATGGCTGCAGCGGCCGTCGCATTTAGCGTATTGATGAAAGCCAGCGTCGCGGTACCCCCTGCTTCAAGCGCAGAACCCGCATTGAAACCAAACCAGCCGACCCACAACAATGATGCGCCTATCATGGTCATTGTCAGGCTGTGGGGCGTAAACGCCTCACGGCCATAACCGATACGCTTGCCAATCACAATGGCGCCGATCAGACCGGCAATACCCGCATTAATGTGCACCACGGTGCCGCCTGCAAAGTCGAGCGCGCCTTTTTGAAATAGCCAACCTGCCTTGGCGGTTTCACTAGCGAGAGAGGCCGCATCCTTGATAGCATCGGGACCCGTCCAGAACCAGACCATATGCGCGATGGGGATGTACGCGAAGGTGAACCACAGCACCGAAAAAATCAGCACCGCCGAGAACTTCATGCGCTCGGCAAACGCGCCGACTGTGAGCGCGACTGTGATCGCCGCGAACGTGGCCTGGAAGGCAACAAACGCAAACTCGGGAATCACTACGCCCTTGCTGAACGTAGCCGCATTCGCCACGCTGCCATCCACCGGATTGAAGATGCCTTTCAGGAAGAGCCGATCAAATCCGCCAAAGAACGCATTGCCCTCGGTAAACGTGAGTGAGTAACCATAGACTGCCCACAGCACGATGATCAGCGCGAAGATCGAGAACACCTGCATCAGGATAGACAGCATGTTCTTACTACGCACGAGTCCACCGTAAAACAGCGCCAAGCCCGGGATGGACATCATGATGACCAGCAGGGTCGAGACCAGCATCCAGGAAGTGTCGCCTTTGTTCGGCGTGGGAGCCGGAGCGGCTGCGGCCGGTGCAGGTGCAGTAGCCGGTGCAGCAGTGGCGGGCGCAACTTCGGGGCTTGCAGTTGGGGCTGCCGGGGCGGTGGCTTCGGTGGCAGGAACGACAACTGGCGCGTCTTCCGCTTGTGTTAAGCCGGGAGATAACAAAGCCAAGGTCAAGCCTAACGAGGCGAGGGTCTTCTTCAAATATAGTTTCATCATGATCTCCTCACAGCGCCTCGGGTCCGGCTTCGCCAGTGCGGATACGCACTACCTGTTCCAGATTGAACACAAAAATTTTGCCGTCGCCGATTTTGCCCGTATTCGCGGATTTTTCGATAGCTTCAATCACGCGCTCCAGCAACTCGGCCTTGATAGCCACATCAATTTTTACCTTGGGCAAAAAATCAACCACATACTCTGCACCGCGATACAGCTCAGTGTGGCCCTTTTGTCGGCCAAAGCCTTTTACTTCGGTAACCGTCAAACCCGTGACGCCAATAGCAGATAATGCTTCGCGCACTTCGTCGAGTTTGAACGGCTTAATGATTGCCGTTACGAATTTCATGTGATCTCCCGAGGGTTAGGGTAGAGCGGAAAGCCCGCTCCCTGGATTAGTGGCTGTCAGAGGGTCAAAATACTTTTTGCACCCACACAGTCACCTGGCTATCAGCAATGTTCTTGGGATATACGCCACCTTGGGCGACGCTGCCATAACCGAAATTATTCACGCTACTGGTATCGGTGTATTGAACGCCGACGGTCGTCCCCGTTAGTTTGGGACCGATCTTGCCCAGGTCATAAGCTGCACTGATTTTCCAGTCGTTATACGAATAGGCATTGTCATTATTCATGCCCACCGGCAACGCCGAATCGCGACCGGTATATTTCTGGATGCCATAATGCGCGCCTAAAGTCAGGCCGGTTTCGCCTACCGGGACCGAAGCGGATAAATCCAGGTAATAGGTACCAGAGGCATCGCGAACGCCAAAGGTGTCGCCCAGGCTATGCGAGTATTTCACCGTGAACCATTTCCAGCTCGCTGCGGCGTAAAGCTCGTCCGTATCCGCTTTGATAAAACCCGCAGTGACATCACCCGGATACCAATACTTCAAGTAACCGACATCAATCCCTACTGGGCCAAAACTGTGTTTGTAACCACCATAAAGATCAATCTCAGCGCTGCCACTCGATTTGTAAGAACCATTGTCGCGTAACCAGCTAATATTTGAGGCCCAAACGCCTGCGTAAAAGCCACTGGCATGCGAGTAATCCATGCCCCCCTGAATGGCGGGATCTTCATTAGTCTGAGTCAAGCCACGAAAAACGTATTGGCTATACACCCCCACGTTAGCAGTAAAAGTATGGGGGCTTTCAGGAGCAGCGGGCGTTGCATCGGCCGCCAACACCCGAGCCGGAGCTGCGATTACACCCGCCAGGAATAAAAAATATTTAAGTTTGATCATTTAATTTCTCCGCAATGTTTGTGTGCTAACAGTGCACTCCTCGGACATTAGCATGGGCCGTGCCAATCAAGTTAATGTTTAAAAACAATACCATATGGGGTAGCCAAGTGTCGCTATCCCAAAACTTGGCGCTTACTTGGTGCATTGCCTTTAGGCGCGCACCAAGTTCGTGCGTAAAGCGATTTGAATAAGCTTGATACACTAAGGCAAGCCATTTTCAAGGAGCTTGTATGAAGCCTGATTCCTCATTTCCCCCCACCGACTTTATAAATAATATTGCTAATAAACTGGGCGAAGTGCTAAAGCAGTCGCCCGCCAAGGATATTGAAAACAATATCAAAGCAGGTCTAACCTCGATGCTGACTAGACTGGATATGGTGAGCCGCGAAGAATTCGATGTGCAGTCTGAAGTGTTAGCGCGCACGCGCGAAAAACTGACATTATTGGAAGCTCGCTTGGCTGAGCTCGAAAAAAAACAGCACAGCACACCCTGACGCGCAGGCGTGGCGATTGCAGTTGTAAAAAGCCGAGCCCTCTCGGGTATGGATGCGCCCGAGGTCGTCGTAGAGGCGCACCTCGCCAATGGCTTGCCCGCCTTCACGCTGGTGGGCTTACCTGAAACCGAGGTCAAAGAGGCTCGCGACCGCGTGCGTGCCGCGATCCAAAATGCGCGCTACGAATTCCCGGCGCGGCGCATAACAGTCAACCTTGCTCCTGCCGATCTACCCAAAGAATCGGGCCGTTTTGATTTGCCGATTGCGTTGGCAATCCTGGCTGCCTCGGGTCAAATCCCAAAAGATAAATTTAATACTTGTGAATTCGCGGGTGAGTTAGCTTTAACGGGCGAATTACGCCCGGTGCGTGGGGCGCTAGCGATGGCTTTGGCCACACGCGCCGCCAAGCGGCATCTGGTATTACCCGCCGCCTCGGCAGTCGAGGCCAGGCTCGCCGCGGGGGCAGACGTGTGGGCCGCCACCAGCTTGCTCGAGGTGTGCGCGTGGTTAGGGGGCCAAGGCGAGCTAGATATCCCGCTGCTCAATGTAGCCCCTTGTCTAGCAGATTACCCCGACTTTTCCGAGGTGAAAGGCCAAGCCTCAGTCAAGCGCGCGCTTGAGGTCGCGGCGGCAGGCGGGCATTCGATCCTGATGAGTGGGCCACCCGGCACCGGCAAATCCATGCTCGCAGCGCGCTTTCCCGGCATTTTGCCCGCAATGAATGAAGACGAAGCACTGGAAGCGGCCGCGGTTCAGTCGCTCAATAATGCGTTCCGCACTGAGCACTGGATGCGCCGCCCGTTTCGATCGCCGCATCACACCGCCTCAGCAGTGGCATTGGTGGGCGGCGGCGGCAATCCACGTCCGGGCGAAATCTCGCTGGCCCATCATGGCGTATTGTTTCTTGATGAACTTCCCGAATTCTCCCGTCAAGTGCTGGAAGTGCTACGCGAACCGTTGGAGACCGGCCACATCACCATCTCACGCGCGGCCCGCCAAGCTGACTTTCCGGCGCGCTTCCAGCTTGTCGCGGCGATGAATCCGTGTCCTTGCGGTTATCTCGGTCATCGCAACAACAAATGCCGTTGCTCGCCAGACCAGGTTGCGCGCTATCGTGCGCGCATTTCCGGCCCGCTGCTGGATCGCATTGATATCCAGATCGAGGTGCCTGCACTTTCCGAAAATGAGTTGACTCAAGCCGCGGTCGGCGAAACCAGTGCCGCCATTCGCGACCGTGTACAGATAGCCCGCGACCAGCAAATCACCCGGCAACACAAATCCAACTCTCAATTGTCAACAAAAGAAATCGACCTGCATTGCGCAATCGACGCGAGCGGCGAAAATCTACTGAAGCAAGCCATTAGCCGCCTCAATTTATCTGCACGCGCTTATCACCGCATTCTCAAACTCGCCCGCACGATTGCAGATCTTGCAGAGAGCCCCGGCATCACTGCATCACATATCGCCGAAGCGATTCAATATAGGCGTTTGGCTGTTTGAGTTCAGTTTTGCGCCGGACTAGCCATACCTCACAGAAAGGTAACTATTTGTATTTAAACGGTTACTCGCTTAATTAAAAGTCGTCTGTCAGTTCAATTACATTTACGATATTGTTCAAAACTTAAAAGGTTCCTCAAATCAACAAAAAATTTTCGTCAAAAGTGTTGAAATATCATTAACTCAGTTTATTATGGTGTGAAGGCTGCTGTCGAGCGGAAGTCGCTTTGGCTTACGACGAAATGCTTTACGATTGGCTAGCTTTGTTGGCGCGTGTTTAAGAGCTCTTTGATGACTATGATTTTTTGTGATCAAAGAATTGAAGTTTTTAGAGAGGATTTCTTACAATGAAAATGACAGCCGCCCTCGCTGTGGCCTTTGCACTCACACTGGTTCACGGTGCTACCTTTGCCGCGAATACCGTTCCCACTGATGCGCAAATGCCGGGCAGTCAGCCTGGCGAAGTGCTGAGTCCCATCACCCCCGGCGAGCCGACTAAGTCTCGCTTGAGTCTGGACCCAGCCAAACAATGCAGTTGGTGTCATGCCAACTACAACACCAAAGTTGAGCCGGGTCACAACTGGCAGGGCAGCATGATGTCGCTGGCGGCGCGAGATCCCTTATTTTGGAGCGCATTAGCAGTTGCCGAACAGGACTTTGACGGTGCGGGTGACGTCTGTCTGCGCTGCCACACTTCCAACGCATGGCTAGCGGGACGCTCGGTTCCCACCGACGGCTCAGCGCTCCATGCCAACCGCGACAGTAACGGAGTCGAGTGTGAAACTTGCCACCGATTGACTAACCCGGATAGCTCCGAGCACAAGGGAGTGCAAAACTACCCCTTCATCGCGAACGACCAAAAAACCCCAGCCACCGGCTTTTACGGCGCAGCAAATTATGTGATGTGGGGCGGAGTCGATAAGTTGGGGCCGTATGCTGATGCCGTCACCAAGCATCCTTCCCTCAAATCCAAATTCCACCGTACCCCGGAATTGTGCGGTACCTGTCACGATGTTTCGAATCCGGTCACGGGCGACCTCGCGCATAATAATGGCGCAATCGAGCCATTATTATCGGGACAATTTAGCGGTGTGCCCGGGTCTCCAGTAGCAGGTAAGGCAGCATTTAAAAATCCGCCTTACGCTTACGGCGTGGTTGAGCGGACATACAGCGAACACAAATCCAGTGTGTGGCCCACATTCAAGGTTTCGGATTATCTAACGCTGCCAACCGAACTCCAAGCCGGCGCAGTTAAAGCGGCTTACGAAAAAGCCTTGCTCGGCGGTAATGGCGGAAACTACGAAGACGGTATGGTGCGCACGTTTACCTGCCAAACTTGCCATATGTCTCCCGTGTTTGAAAACCCGGAAGCTGGTCAACCGGCTGGCGCACGGGCCAGCAGCACGATTCACAATAACCCCAAAATGCGCAAGGACATGGCATTGCATGACTTAACGGGTGGTAATAACTGGACCCCAAAAGCCATTATTTATCTAAACGATAAAGGCAAATTAAAAACCGGCAATGGTCTGACGACGCAACAAAAGGACGCGATCAACGCGGGCATCCTGCGTGCTGAAAATAATCTCCGCCAAGCGGCAAGCCTTAAAGTCAATGGCAATACCGTGCGCGTCGTAAATCTCACTGGGCACAAGTTGATCTCCGGCTACCCCGAAGGCCGTCGTATGTGGCTCAACATCAAGTGGTACGACGCAAGCGGTGCGTTAGTACGTGAAGACGGTAAGTATGGCCCGATCACAGTGAGCCACAAAGGTGCGCCTCTCACCGTAAATACCCTTTTTGACCTTAACGGTGCCAACACCCGCATTTACGAAGTTCAGGGCGGGATGACCTCGAAATGGGCGAGAAAACTTCTCGCCATGGGTAAGTCGACCAATCTCGCATTGAGTTTTGACCGCATGACGGGAAATGTCAAAACCACACTAGGCCAACTCGCCGCTAGATCTGACGATAGCTACGAAAAGACGCTGCATTTCATCCTCAACAACTACATCATCAGTGACAATCGTATCCCGCCCTATGGTATGAGCGCTGATGAGTCAGAGCGACGCAACGCAACGCCGGTACCTGACAGTCAGTATGGGAATCCGGACCACGGCGGGATTTTCAAATATGCCGACGACTTTACGATGAACGTACCTGCTGGTGCAACCCGGGCGACGATTGACCTGATGTATCAAGTAACCAGCTGGGAATACATTCAGTTCCTGAGCGTAGCGAACACACAATTGAACCCCACATTAAATCTTGTGGGTGAAGATGTGCTTGATGCCTGGCTCAATACTGGCATGGCAGCGCCCTTCACCATGGCCTCTACCACGTGGGTTAAATCATGAACCGCCCAGGACGTGAGTCAGCGGTAAACCTTGGGGACAAATGTACGTGTGCAAACGCTTTTAGCTATCTGCTGAAAAGGGGACTAGTCATGAGACATCTAATCGGAAAGTTTTTCACGGTGTGGGTAATACTGCTTGGCGCGACCACAACACAAGCCGCCACGCTATCCGTTTACCCCGCAGAATGGTGGAGTCCAGACGGAGGGCTCACTTACCCTTACGTTGCGCCGGATGAGGCGACGCTTCCCCCTGTGGGCGACGTGACCGGAGATATGATTCGCTACGGCAAGCAAATACTCGAGGAAACGTATAAATACCTCGGGCCAGAAAGTGGATTGTCGCAATCTTATGTGGGAAACCAATTGTCCTGCTCCAATTGTCATCTTGAAGTGGGAAGGGCGGCTTACGGACAACCTTGGGCCGTCGTCGTGAAGAAATACGGTGGGACGGGCACATGGTCAGCACGTAGCAACGTGTTTCTAGACATGAAAAACAGGATTCATGATTGCACGATGCGCTCCATGAACGGCACCAAGCTGCCCGACGATAGCCGTGAATTGTTGTCAATGGTCGCATACATGAATTGGCTAGCCACGGGCATAAAAGTAGCCGATTGGAAAACTATCACTCAAGGCACCAGCAACGTCAAAGTAAGCGAGCTGTCACCCCCACGTCCAGCAGACCCGGTACGCGGAAAAGGCGTATATGAAAACAATTGTGCGAGTTGTCACGGTTACACGGGTGAAGGCATCTGGAATGCAGACGCGAAGAAATATATCTATCCAGCAGTTTGGGGCGGGCATAGCTTTAATGATGGTGCGGGCATGTACCGTTTACGAACGGCTGTTGGGTTCATTAAGGGCAATATGCCATTTGGGTGGGCCAATCCGAGTGATACAAACCCGGATCCTGCGCTTAGACACCAAATAAGTACCCAAGACGCGTGGGACTCTATGGCCTACATTCTCGATCAGCCACGGCCAATACGTGCCGAGAACATTAACGACTGGTTGTATGTTCGTCCTACCGATTGCGCGCCCAACTGGCTGCTTAAAGTGGCGCAATTAGATGCGGGGTATGAATCCTACTATCCGCGTAGAGATCCTGCGACGGGCAAGCTGTCAGGCAATTTAGCTTATCCGGCAAAATATTCAGCGGCGCGTCATAAGTTTGGGCCATGGATATTGCCGGGCGACGATATGATCGCAGAAATGCAGGCAATACAAAATGCCTGGATCGCGCAGAAGCCAGCGGTCAAGCCTGCCGTTTGTCCTGATCCCACCGCGTACGAATACACGCCACCTTAATCCAAGGCTCGTGTATTAATACTAGGGGTGGGTCGCTTTCGCTACCCACCCCTATTACATATAGCTGTATGAACATGGCAATGATTGAAACGAATGCAATTTATCACCCGCAAGGGGTCAAGGGTTGTTTGATTCCAACAGGCGCAATAACCCTATGCTGGCGGTGAACGATCTTTGCTGTATAAAAGGCGAACGTGCGCTATTTTCCGGCATCAGCTTTGTTGTGCAATCAGGTGAAATGCTCCACGTCCAAGGCCCTAACGGTAGTGGCAAAACAAGTCTATTACGGATGTTGAGCGGGCTTAGCGCCCCCACGCAGGGTGAAATTTTTTGGCAAAATCGGCCGCTGCGCAAAGAAGGTAGCGCGTTTTTAACGTCGGTAGCGTATCTGGGCCATCAAAATGCGCTTAAAGATGAACTCAGCGCCGTCGAGAATTTGTGCATCGCCACCGCACTCGCCGATCGGCAAATAAGCGATGCCGAAGCTTGTCGGGGCTTGGAGGCGATGGGACTTGCAGGCAAGGAAGACCTGCAAACCAAAGTGTTATCGCAGGGACAACGCCGAAGAGTCGCATTGACTCGACTGCTCGTGTGTAAAAGCCCCCTGTGGCTATTGGATGAGCCGCTTGCCGCACTGGATGCTGTAGGCGTGACGCTAGTGGAAAATATGCTGGACAAGCATCTGGCGCAAGGTGGCATGGCCGTGGTGACTACACATCAGCCGCTTAAAGTCTCGGCTGTTACAAAATCCGTGCATTTAGGTTTGAGTGAGCGCGCGTGATTTCAACCTGGATGTCCATGCTGCGGCGCGATATGACGCTGGCATTGCGGCGGCGCTCGGATGTGCTGACCACGCTGATATTTTTTATCATCGTAGTGAGTCTTTTTCCATTGGGGGTGGGGCCGGAACGCGCCATGCTACGCGCGATGGCGCCCGGTGTGATCTGGGTCGCGGCGCTGTTAGCCTCGATGCTTGCGCTGGGCCGGATGTTTTCCAGCGATTACCTGGATGGCACGCTGGAGCAAATGCTGTTATCGCCGCGATCCTTACCGGTATTGGTGTTCGGCAAGATTACCGCACACTGGCTATCGACCGGTTTGCCGCTGGTGTTGATCTCGCCGATACTTGCGTTGCAGTTCGATCTAAGCCCCCAGGCGATAGGCGTATTGTTATTGTCGTTGCTCCTGGGCACCCCCCTGCTGAGTATGATCGGTGCGATTGGCGCGGCCTTAACGGTAGGACTCCGCGGGGGCGGGGCGTTGGTCGCCCTGCTGGTTCTCCCGCTCTATGTTCCCGTGCTGATTTTTGGCGCGGGCGCAGTAGAGACGACAACAGCAGGCCTGGGCGCGCAAGCGCATATGTCGATTTTAGGAGCCCTGCTTATTTTAAGTCTCGCGTTTACGCCTTGGGTCATTGCTGCGGCGCTGCGCATTTCACTGGAATAATGTCGTGCAATGGGATTTAAACTGAATCTATTCAAATATTCCGCGCCTAAAAGTTTCTATGCGATAGCGGGCCGCCTGATACCCTGGTTCGCCGTGCTTGCCGCCCTATTGACCGTGGGCGGCTTGTATATCGGCTTTGTAGTGGCGCCCACCGACGCCCAACAAGGCGAGGCTTATCGCATTATTTTTATACATGTACCGGCTGCCTGGATGTCGATGGTGATTTATCTGGTGATGGCGGCTTATGCCGGATTAGGCTTGATTTTTAATACCCGTTTGTCATCGATGATGGCAACGGCATTGGCGCCGACCGGCGCGATGTTTACGTTTATCGCGCTGTGGACCGGTGCGCTATGGGGCAAGCCCACTTGGGGAGCCTGGTGGGTATGGGACGCCCGGCTCACGTCCGAATTGATTCTGCTGTTCTTGTATATCGGATTCATGTCACTGCAAGCCGCGATAGGTGACCGCCGCCGCGCCGATCGCGCCGGCGCACTCCTCGCGTTGGTCGGCGTGGTGAATGTGCCGATTATTTATTTTTCGGTGAAATGGTGGAATACGCTGCATCAGGGCGCGTCGGTCAATGTGACTAGCGCATCGAGTATGGCGGCCACCATGTTGACCGGCATGATGGTGATGGCGTTAGCCTTCTGGATGTATTCAATCGCGGCGGTGCTGGCGCGCGTGCGTAGCGAGATTCTCGAACGCGAACGTCATACTGCATGGGTGGGAGAATTGCTGGGAGAAGCCCGATGAACGCACTGTCCGATTTTGTGGCTATGGGCGGCTATGGCTTCTATGTATGGGGCTCGTATGGCGTCACCTTTGTTTTTATAGCGTTTGAAATAATCGCGTTGCGACGCAGAAGCAAGGCGTTGCTGCGACGCCGCCCACGCACGTAACAGACTGCATCTCAAGGATATTTATGAAACCTCGGCAAAAAAAATTCGCTTTTATCGCGCTCGGGCTCTCCGCCATCGGCATCGCCACCGCGCTAATCCTCAACGCGTTCCAGGGCAATATCGTGTTCTTCTTCAGTCCTTCACAAATTATTGCCAAGGAGGCGCCGCTCGAGCGCACATTTCGACTCGGCGGAATGGTGGAAAAAGGCTCATTGCACCGCGAGGACGATGGCTTGACCATGCACTTTGTCGTGACCGATATGGTGAACAAAATAAACGTGGTCTACAAAGGCATCGCGCCGGACTTGTTTCGCGAAGGCAAAGGCGTCGTGGCACAAGGCAAGCTGGGCGAAAATGGCGTATTCCAGGCCGCCGAAGTGTTGGCAAAGCACGACGAAAACTACATGCCGCCCGAAGTCACCAAGGCCATGAATGACGCCAAAGCGTCGATTAAAAAGACCGCCGTCACCTCAAGTGACGCACCCCGTTCAGGCCAGTATCAATGATTCCGGAGCTAGGTAATTTCGCACTCATTCTCGCGCTGCTGGTTTCCGCGGTGCAATTCCTGTTCCCCATCTGGGGCGCCGCGCGCGGTAATACCTCGTGGATGGCGCTTGCCCGACCCGCAGCGCGCGCGCAATTTTTGCTGGTGTTAATCGCGTTTAGCTGCCTCGCTTATGCGTTTTTAAATAACGATTTTTCAGTGCTCTATGTAGCGATGCACTCCAACTCAAAACTGCCTTCCGCGTTTCAATTCGCCGCGATTTGGGGCGGGCACGAAGGCTCGCTGCTGTTATGGACGCTGATACTCGGTATCTGGAGCGTGGCGGTCAGCTACTTCAGCCGCCACTTACCCGCCGACATGATGGCGCGAGTACTCGGCGTGATGGGCTTCGTCAGCCTGGGGTTTCTGCTGTTCATGCTGCTTACCTCCAATCCGTTCGAGCGCCTCATCCCCGTGCCGCTCGACGGTCGCGATCTGAATCCGTTGTTACAAGACCCCGGCCTCGTGATCCATCCGCCCATGTTGTATATGGGCTATGTAGGATTTTCGGTGGCGTTTGCATTCGCGATTTCTGCGTTGCTTGGAGGCAAGCTTGATGCGACCTGGGCACGCTGGTCGCGCCCGTGGACCACCGTCGCGTGGATATTCCTCACCATCGGCATCGCGCTCGGCAGTGGCTGGGCATACTACGAACTGGGCTGGGGCGGCTGGTGGTTCTGGGACCCGGTCGAAAACGCTTCGTTTATGCCGTGGCTATTAGGCACCGCGCTAATCCACTCGCTGGCGGTAACCGAAAAGCGTGACAGCTTCAAAAGTTGGACTGTGTTGCTCGCAATTGGCGCGTTTTCGTTGAGCTTACTCGGTACGTTTTTAGTCCGCTCCGGCGTGTTGACCTCGGTCCACGCATTCGCGACAGACCCTGCGCGCGGCATTTTTATTCTGGCGTTTCTGGTGATTGTGATCGGCACTTCGCTCGTACTGTTTGCGTGGCGCGCCCCCAAAATTGGATTGGGCGGAAGCTTCGAGCTGGTGTCTCGAGAATCGTTTTTACTGTCGAACAACATCCTGCTCGCCGTCGCGGCGACATCGGTATTGCTCGGCACGCTCTACCCGCTATTTCTCGACGCGTTGGGCATGGGCAAAATTTCCGTTGGGCCGCCGTATTTCGATTCGGTGTTTGTACCGCTGATGATTCCCGCGATATTTTTGATGGGAATCGGCCCGCTGGCGCGCTGGAAAAAAGCCAGTCTGCCGGAACTCGCCGTGCGTTTGCGCTGGGCGTTTGCAGCAGCCGTGGTGACCGCGCTGGCGCTGCCCTTTGTGCTCGGTAAGTGGACGCCGTTGATCAGCATCGGGTTTTTGCTCGCAGCCTGGTTGATTGCGGCAGGTCTGGTCGGGTTTCGCGACCGGCTTGCACGCACGCCGGGTCATTTTTTTGCAAAGCTGGGGGCGTTGCCACGTAGCTACTTCGGCATGCAATTGGCCCACCTGGGCGTCGCGGTCTTTATCATCGGCGTCACCGTGGTCAAGGGCTACCAAACCGAAAAAGACGTGCGCATGAACATCGGCGACACCGTCACCATTGCCGACTACCGGTTTAAATTTAATGGAGTCACCGATGTGCCGGGGCCTAATTATCGCGCCTGGCGTGGCCTGATTGAAGTCAGCAAAAACGGCACAGTCATTCGCGAAATGCATCCGGAAAAGCGCGTGTATTTTGTCTCTGGCACCCAAACCGAAGCCGCTATCGACGTGGGCTTGTTCCGCGATCTCTACGTTTCATTAGGCGAGCCGGTCAGCGATAACGCCTGGAGCGTGCGCGTGTATTACAAGCCCTTTATCGACTGGATCTGGGCGGGCTGTATGTTGATGGCACTTGGGGGAATATTCGCCGTAAGTGACCGCCGCTATCGCTTAACCGCGCGCGCACAGCAAAAAGCACGCGCGTCGTCCACACCGCCGCGTGCAAGCTTGGTCACGGAGACCAGTCGTTCATGATGCGCTACGCCTGGCCGCTCGGCATTTTTATTATCCTCGCGATTTTTTTAGGACTTGGGCTCAAATTAAAACCCAGCGAAGTGCCCTCGCCACTGATCGGCAAACCTGCGCCGATTTTCAGCCTGCCGCAATTGCAGGCGCCAGAACAAATCTTCACCAGCAAAGAAATGCTCGGCAAGGTGTGGCTACTAAACGTGTGGGCCTCGTGGTGCGCCGCATGTCGCGAGGAGCATCCGTTGCTAGTCGAGCTGGCGCGTGCGGGCATCGTGCCAATATATGGACTGGATTACAAAGACAAGCGCGAAGACGGGCTGGGGTGGTTGCGCGATAGAGGCAATCCCTACACCGCGACGGCTTTTGACGAGGCCGGACGTGTTGGGATTGATTTTGGCGTTTACGGCGTGCCTGAAACCTTTGTGATCGACCGCAAAGGCGTCATACGCTACAAGCAAATTGGTCCGGTTACCGAAGAAGCGCTAGAGAGCAAAATTTTGCCGCTAGTGAGGGAGCTGCAAAAATGAACCGTCTTATCGCTTTATTGCTCGTGTTGTTTTCATTGCCAACCTATAGCCAGGACATCCCCCCACCTGTCAACGCCGCGGTCGAGCAACGGATGATCAAGCTTGCCGAAGAGCTGCGCTGCCTGGTCTGCCAAAATCAATCGCTAGCGGACTCCAACTCCGGCCTCGCTGAAGACTTGCGGCGCGAAATTCGGGGGATGATTGTGGCAGGGAAAAAAGATCAAGAGATTGTGGATTTTCTGGTTCAGCGCTATGGCGATTTTGTGCTTTACCGCCCGCCGGTCAAGTCCACCACCATGTTGCTCTGGTTCGGGCCATTCGCGCTGCTGGTGATAGGCGGAATCGCGCTATACCTGCGACTCAAACATCGCAAGCAAGAGATCGTCGACACCCCCTTAACGAAAGAAGAGCGTGCCCGCGTCGATGCGACGCTTAACGCAAATGCTGGAGATCACGCATGACCGCTTTTTGGATGACCGCAATCTTGCTGACCTTAGGCGCGCTGATATTTATTTTGCCGCCGCTGCTGCGACGCAATGCAAGCCCGCCAGCAACCGATGCTGCCGACGAAAATATATCGCTCTATCAACAGCAATTCGCAGAACTTGAAGCCGACCTCGCCAACGGCGTGCTCGACACTGATCAATACGAACAAAGTCGCCGCGAACTCGAACGCCGCGTGCTGCAACACGCCTCAGCCAAGCAAACCACCTTGCCTGCTGCGCGCGCCAACTGGCCGTTAGCACTCACCCTGGCGGCCGCATTGCCTGTGGCCGCGGCCGCACTCTATCTGCAACTTGGTCAACCGAAGGCTTTCGTATTGCCTTATCCGCAAATGGTGCAAGCGCCGACTGAAACCCCGCCCGCACCGGCGAATACTGCACCCGCACCAGCCGGAGCGGCGACTAAACCGCCCGCGGGGTCGTTAACGGAGCTCATGCCCCACATGGCGGAGCGGCTGGTGCAGCGTTTGGCTAAAGAACCCAACGACGGCAATGGCTGGGTGTTGTTAGGGCGCTCATACATCGTGATGCAGCGCTTTGGCGACGCCAGCAAAGCGTTCGAAAAAGCCGTTGCCTTACTGCCGCCTGATGCTTCCTTGCTGGCGGACTATGCGGGCACGCTGGCGATGTCGACCGAAACCCACATGCAAGGCAAGCCGACCCGGCTGGTCGAACAAGCGCTTAAACTCGACCCCACCAGCCAGAAGGCGCTTTACCTGGCAGGCACCGCAGAATTCGATCAGAAAAACTTTGCCGGCGCAGTCAAACACTGGGAAAAAATGTTGAGCTTGATGCCCCCCGACGCGGGTCGTAAGCGGCTGATTATTCAAGCCAACGTCGACGAAGCGAAAGCGTTAGCGCGGGGTGATGCAACGCCTGTTGCCCCGATGGCCCAGACGCCCCCCGCTTCGCAAAATGCTGCGGTTACGCCGGTGGCAGGGGCGGCAGCCCACCTCACCGGCAGCGTCACGCTGATGCCCGGCCTTGCGGCAAAAGCCAGTCCAACCGACACCTTATTTATTTATGCGCGCGCGGCCGAAGGGCCGCCGATGCCGCTTGCGATCCTCAATCGCCAGGTCAAAGATTTGCCGGTGAGCTTTAGCATGGACGATGCGATGGCAATGATGCCGGCGATGAAACTCTCCAGCTTCCCGCAGGTACGCGTGGTCGCGCGTATTTCAAAATCGGGCAATGCGATGCCGCAGAGCGGCGACCTGCAGGGTATGAGTCCGGTGATCAGCAATAACACCCGCGATATCAAAGTTGTCATTGATCACGTGATGCCCTGATTCTTGCGAGGGTTGCCACATCTGGCATCATGGCGTTTTTAACACGACCCTTGTTATGAGTACCTCCCCTCCCAAGTCCCCAGGCCAAGCGCAAGAAGCCTGGCGCGAAGAAATGGCCTCCGCGTGGCTTTATCGCGTGGTTGCAGAATGCGAAGCAGGCACGGCCCGCGCGGGCCTGTTTGAAGAACTGGCCCGCGCCGCAGAGGATCAGGCGCAGATGTGGCTTGCAGAAATGCACAAGCGCGGCGAGCCCACGCCCACAAGCTTTCATCCGGACCTGCGCACGCGTGTCGTCGGCGCGTTAACGCGCATGTTCAAGCCGCGTGCAATGCGCGGCATTCTGGCGGCGATGAAAGTGCGCGGCATGGTGCTGTATGCGTCCGCCACCCGCCCGCACCCGATGCCCACCACGCGCGAAGAAATCGGCAAACGGCATCAAAACGGCGCGTCGGGCAACACCTTGCGCGCAGCCGTTTTTGGCGTGAACGACGGCCTCGTCTCTAATGCGGCGCTGATTTACGGCGTGGCGGGCGCCGCTGCCGATCCCTCGATTATTGTGTTGACCGGCGTGGCCGGACTGTTAGCGGGCGCGTTTTCGATGGCCGCGGGCGAGTATGTGTCGGTGCGCTCCCAGCGCGAAATGTTCGAGTATCAAATCGGCTTGGAGCGCGACGAGCTGGAGCAATACCCGCAGGAAGAAGCCGCCGAACTCGCGCTGATTTATGTCGCCAAGGGCATGCAGCCCGACGAGGCGCGACGCGTTGCCGACACCTTGATGCAGGATCCGGAACGCGCGCTGGATACGCTCGCGCGCGAAGAGCTCGGCTTAAACCCCGATGAACTAGGCTCGCCATGGGCTGCGGCGCTGTCTTCATTTGTGTCATTTAGTCTCGGTGCAGCATTGCCATTGCTACCCTTTTTGCTCGCCTGGGGCTCGCATACGCTGATGTACTCGATTGCGCTAACCGGGCTGGGCCTGTTTGCGGTGGGCGCGACGCTCAGCCTCTTCACCGGCCGCCGCGCGTGGCGTAGCGGTCTGCGCATGTTAGCCATCGGGGGAGGGGCGGGGCTCGCGACTTATTTCATCGGCACGCGCATCGGCGGCGCGCTGGTGTAAACCAAACCATTTCACCACAGTGGCACAGAGACATTAAGCAAATTGATTTGTCTCTATGAGCGCGCAAGGCCGTTCACTGGACCCGGTTGTGGCTCGTCTTGGACTTCCTCGATCTCTGAATAGCCCGCTGACATATCGCCGGACAGCCACTGCCACAATTCCTTAAATTTCAGCCTGCCATCAGGCAGCACTTCGGGCGTCGACAGGCACTTGCCCAGCATGAACTCACCTTGGCTATTCAGATGGTGGTATCGCATGTCTAGTTGGCCATTCGCCAGCACTTGGGCGAGCAGGTGGCCGCTGACAATACTGCCACCGCAATATTCGGCCGACACCAACTCACCCTCTTGACGGTAGTAGAACAAGGTCTCGACTCCGGCCTCACCGTTTTCGGTGTTCGTTACTGAGCGAAAGCGCTTTCCTTCCAGGTTGTACTTCACGGCCAGTCCTTTTTAAGACGCCAATTGGTGGTGAATCAGACGTGGTGATAAAGCTTGTGGTACAGCCCGCCACGTTCCATTAATTCATCGTGATCCCCCGCTTCGACCACACGGCCGTTTTCAAACACCAGTATACGGTCGGCCTGGCGGACGGCAGAAAGCCGATGCGCGATGATCAGCGTGGTGCGGCCGTTTAAAAAATCGTTCAGCGCATGATGCAGCCGGCGTTCGGTTTCAGTATCGAGCGCCGAGGTTGCCTCGTCCAGAATCACAATGCGCGGATTGGCCACAATCATCCGCGCGATTGCCAGGCGCTGACGTTGCCCGCCCGAAAGCCGCACGCCCTGTCGCCCCACGCGGGTATCCAAACCACTCGGCATATCGGAGACGATGTCGTGCAATTGCGCGATCTCGAGCGCGCGCCACAGCACCCCGTCGTCCACGTCGCGGCCTAGCGCCAGGTTGGCTCGCACGCTGTCGTTGAACAGCACCGGGTGTTGTAGCACCACGCCCACGTGCTCGCGCACCGCCTCCCAACCGATCTCGTTCACCGGCGCGTCTCCGTACACAATCTGCCCGGATTTCACGGGATACAGGCCCAGCAAGGCTTGCACCAGCGTGGATTTACCGCCGCCCGAGGCGCCGACCAGGGCCATTTTTTCGCCTGGCATCACCTTAAGGCTCACATCGTCCAGAACGATTTCGCCGTCGGCGTACGCAAAGTTGACGTGCTGTAATGACACGCCGACGGTGTGCCCATCGGCAAACGGATTACGCAGCGCCGGATGTTGGGGCTCGCTGTGCAAACCGAGCAGCGCGTTGATTCGTGCGAGCGCAGCGTTCGCGGCAAACCCGGCGTACTGCATGCCGACCAGGTCCTGCACCGGTGTCATCATGAACCACAGGTAACCAAACACCGCGAGCATCTCGCCCACGCTCAGATTCGAAAACACCACCATCAACATCGCGCCCGCTCGAAACGCATCGAAGCCTGCCAGAAACACAAAGAACGATATCCGGCTCATCGCATCCGACTTCCACGCAAATGCCGCTGCGTGCTGGCGTATGTCTGCGGCTTTGTCGGTGACGCGCGCGAGGTAATGCTGCTCGCGATTCATTGCGCGAATTTGCGTCAGCGCATCCAGCGTCTCTGTTAGTGCTTCTTGAAAATGCTCGAACGCGCGGTTCTCATGTTTCTTCAAATCCTTAACCCGCTTGGCGAGGCGGGTCGAAAACAAAATCACCACGGGATTGAGCAACAGAATAAACAGCGCCAGTTGCCAGTGCATCCAGAACAGCACCCCACCTACACCGATCAGCGTGAGCACCGCCACCACAAACCCCGAAATCGATGATCCAAGAAAGCTGTCGATCGCATTAAGGTCGGTCACAAATAACGACGTCACGCGGCCCGACCCCAGCGTCTCGAATTCTGACAGCGCTATGCGCGACAGCCGCGACAACATGCGCGCGCGAATGCTAAACACCACCTCTTTGGCGATCAATGAAAACGTGCGGCCCTGCCACACGTTGAGCAAAATCGAGGTGAGCCGCAATCCCACCGTGAGTAATAACGCCACGCCAATAAAGAGCACAGGGCCATGCCACGTCAGCGGAAAAATTGACCCAATCCACGCGACGAGTTTGCCGGGATGATGGAGCAGCACTTCATCGACCATCAGCGGTAATAGCAACGGCACAGGCACAGACGAAATAACAGCCAAAAAAGCGATCAGATTGGCGCGCAACAAATCGCGCCGATGGCTTTTAATCTCTGTGGCAATGCCGCGCCAGTCGAGTGGAGTGGGCCCAACAGCGGTGGCCATCAAAGAAGGAGAAGGGTTCATCAATAAGCAAAAAAGGCTATAGTGGAATCATACTTGACTGGAGTCCGCCATGTCCGCAAGCCCGCTAGAAGCCCAATTTCCCCGCGTCGCCAGCGAGTTGGTCGAGCGCTGGTGGAGCCCTGAAGTGGATACGTATCTGGACCAGCTCATTTCCCATACCCGAGATGGACGTCAGGGATTCCCGCTTGAGGTGATGAGTGATTTGCTGGTTCTGTCGGAATTGCGCTGGTGGCTCACGCACAGCGACGCAAGCGAAGCGGCCATATCGGCCGAGCGGTTCAGCTTTGGAGGTGCTGCAAAACTATAGCGTAGTGCTCCACATTGACGAGCAAGACGTCGGCTTGCGCTGCTTCAAGTTGGCGAAGGCCTTACTTGCCAATACAGAATCGGCTAAAAATTTCCCCTAGCAAATCGTCGGCGCTGAACTCGCCCGTGATTTGTGATAACGCCGCCTGTGCCAGGCGCAGTTCTTCGGCCAAAAACTCGAGTTGTGCGCTCGCGCTTCTTGCTTGAGAGAGATGCGCTGCCGCCCGCTCCAACGCCTGGAGATGGCGTGTGCGCGCCATGAAAGCGCCTTCGCCCGCCGCCTGCCAACCCGCTAGCGCCAATAATTTTTGCTGCAACAAATCCAGACCCGCACCGGTTTTAGCCGATAGCCAGACCTCTTCGTCGCCCTCTCGCGCTGCCTTGCCGGACTCGTCGATTTTGTTATGTATTGTCAAACGCGGGATCGCAGGCAAGCGCGCCAGCGTTGCGGCTTCGTGCGCGCCCAAGCCGTGTGCGGTATCCACCAGTAACAGCGCAACGTCGGCCTTTTCGACCGCCGCCCAGGTGCGCGCAATCCCTATTTGTTCAATCGCATCTTCGGTGTCGCGCAGGCCCGCCGTATCCACAATATGCAGCGGCACGCCCTCGATCTGGATCGCTTCGCGCACCGTGTCGCGGGTGGTGCCCGCCGTCGCAGTCACAATCGCCGCCTCGTAACCTGCCAGCCGGTTGAGCAAACTCGACTTGCCTACGTTCGGCTGACCGATCAGCACTACCGTCAAGCCCTCGCGCAATAACGCGCCCTGCTTGGCCTGCACGCGTACCGCCTGCAAGCTCGCCTCCAGTCGATCCAGTCGCCCGAACGCATCCGCCTGCTGCAAAAAATCGATCTCTTCGTCGGGGAAGTCCAGCGTCGCCTCGACCAGCATCCGCAACCGGATCAGCTCATCAACCAGCGCGGTAATCCGCTGTGAAAATTCGCCCGACAACGAACGCACCGCCGAGCGCGCCGCCGCCACGCTTTGCGCATCGATCAAGTCCGCCACCGCCTCAGCCTGTGCGAGATCGAGCTTGCCATTCAAATACGCGCGCCGCGTGAATTCGCCCGGCTCGGCCAGCCGTGCGCCCAAGTCCACGCAGCGCTGCAAAATCAGATTCAGCACTTGTGGCCCGCCGTGCCCCTGCAACTCCAGCACGTGCTCGCCGGTAAACGAATGCGGCGCGACAAAATACAGCGCGATGCCTTCATCCAGCGTCGAACCATCCGCATCCATAAACCGGCCAAACGCCGCATGGCGCGGCACCGGCACGCGCCCCAGAATCGCTGTCGCCAACGCCGCGATATCCGCCCCCGACACCCGCACCACGCCCACGCCGCCGCGTCCGGGGGCAGTGGCGATAGCGGCGATCAGATCACGGGCCGACATGGCATTAATAAATCAGGCATGGCAGAGCTTACTGTTAGAACGGCGAATATGACAACTTGCTAGCAAGATAAGGCTTAGTTACACTGCATCGCATATGCGATCCTAAAAGGAGATGCCATGAAAAACGCCACTTTGCCCCCTTTGCGGGTGGATAGCGCGCTGCGCGCGGCGGCCGAATCGGTTTTGCAAAAAGGCGAAACTTTATCGGGCTTTGTGCTGGAAGCGGTTCGTTTGAATATCGAGCGCCGTGGGGCGCAACGCGAATTTATCGCACGCGGGCTGGTTGCGCGTGAAGCCGCCCGACAGTCTGGCCATTACGTTTCGTCTGACGAAATGCTCATGCGCCTGGATGCATCACTTGCCAAGGCGCGGGCCATACAGGTAGCCGGTAACGCGTGAGCTATCAAGTCCGCTATGCGCCTGCCGCAGCGGAGGATTTGCAACAGTTGTTTGATTTTCTGGCGGAGCAGGATCTGGCCGCAGCAGAACGCGCGCGGGCGGTGATCGGCCAGGCGATTGGGGTTTTGCAAACCTTTCCGTTCAGTTGCTGCAAGGCTTCTTCCGAAAATCCGTTCTTGCGGGAACTGGTGATCAGTTTTGGGAGTGGCGGTTATGTCGTGCTGTTTGAAGTGGAAGACGCCGAAACAGTGACTGTGCTGGCTATGCGCCACCAGCGCGAAGACGATTACGGGCACTTCTATAAATCCCCCAATTCAGGCACGCTTTTACCATGCAAAACAGCCTATTTGATCTTGAGAAGCGTTACGCCAATTTGAGCGAAGCGGGCGATCCGCTGGAACGGTTGAATGCCGTCATTGACTGGGAGATATTCCGTCCCATCCTTGCCCGT
>JAYWDZ010000098.1:0-2125 GCA_043779595.1 Nitrosomonadales bacterium | reverse complement strand
AGACAATGAAAACACGATTGTGAGTTCGACGACGCCAAAATCCTTCTGGGTGATAGTGGGCCTATTCTTAATCTGGACCCTATTAGGTGTGTTCCACTATCTGACTTCTGTCAATGCCACGGTAGAGAGCTTAGTGGCGCAAGGCATGACGATTAAGCAGGCAGAAGTTTTTCATAATACGCCAAGCTATCACTATGCTGTATTTGCTTTGGGTGTCTGGAGTGGATTACTCGGCACTGTTTTCTTGCTTCTTCGCAAAGCTTGGGCGGTTCCAGTTTTCATATTTAGTGCGGCTATGGTGATCGTTTCCTTTGTTCTTGATGCCGTCGGTGGCAACCTTTCTGCCCTCGGCGCAAGTTACATGGGGATCATGATCTTTACCTTAATGTTGGCGCTTTTCGTGGCGTGGTATTCTAAGCGTATGAAGGCTCACGGAATTTTACGGTAACTTTATAGAATGGTAGATGTAATGTTTTTCAACAACCAAGAAGAGTTTAGCGATTGGTTAGGAGAACACGCTGAAGCTAGTGAACTTTGGGTGGGCTATTTCAAGAAAAGCGCAGGGCGTGCAAGCCTTACGTGGTCTGAATCAGTAGATGTCGCTCTTTGTTTTGGATGGATTGACGGTATTCGAAAAAGTATTGATGGACAAAGCTATAAGATTCGTTTTACTCCGCGCAAAATAACTAGTGTATGGAGTGCTGTGAACGTAAATAAGGTAAAAGCACTAATACAGCATGGGAAAATGAAACCAGCAGGAATGCACCTATTTAACAATAGAACCGATGCACAAGGCTATTCCTCTGAACAAAGAAATGTGCCACTTGCCAGAGAGTATGAAGAGCAAATCAAGGAAAATAAATCAGCTTGGCTATTTTTTACCAATTTAGCACCATCCTACAAAAGAGATTCTATCTGGTGGGTAATGAGCGCCAAGAAAGAAGAAACACGATTAAAAAGGCTTGGCATATTGATTGCTTCATCTGAAGCAGGACTAACAATACCAACTTTGCCAAAGAAGTAACAATACACTGGTGAATAAACACATAACAAATAGCTCCAGTGGACAATTTAAAGCGGCACTTGTTTTGCATTCGCAAAAACGTGCCACTTTAAATTGCCACTGCGTAAGAAAAAGGGGACGGAGGGATTTAAAAAATAGGCAGGCAGTACTATCTCCGGCCATTGCCTAAAAAATAATCCCTCCGTCCCTTTTAGCTCATTCCAATGACGATAATGGTTATGACTTCCCCCTTCTGGTAGTGTTTATGAAATCTGGAAATTCCATCATGGCACGCTTGATGCCGTTTGCGACAACTTCGCCGCAGCCTCGGGACGGGGAAGTCCCTTTCATTCGTTAGGGCGCCAATGCTTCTGTGTCGTCTCTGCGGCAATGCCGGCAAATTTGTCAAAGCGCACATCATCCCGGAAGCATTCTTCCGTGTTCTGCGCGAAGGTGGGGCTACGCCTCTATTGGTGACTGGTACCCCAAATCAGTTCCCCAGGCGATCGCCAATCGGCGTTTACGATGAAGGCATTCTATGCGACGCATGTGAACCGAAGTTTGATCGTTTCGATCACTATGGCGTCGAAACACTACTCGTTCGACTTGACGAACTCTTCCAACCAATTTCACACCAGGGTGTGATCACTGCCTATCAAGCGGCAGGAGTCGACCAGAAGCTCCTCATGCAGTTTCTGCTCGCTACAATGTGGCGCGCTTCGATCTCGACTCATTCGTTTTACCGACGTGTCAATCTTGGCCCATTCGAGGCTGTCGCAAGGCGTGCGATCCTTGATCCTGAGGAGCCTGTGCCCGAAGTATTCAACGCTGTCTTATCCCGGTGGACAATTGAAGAGCAGCATCAGCGGTCTGTGGGTGGGTTGATGGACCCATTTCGTGAACGCTGGGATGGCGTCAATGCATACCGCTTTTACTTTGGCCACGTTGTTGCCTACATTAAGGCTGACAGGCAGAACTTTGTCGGTCCACTGCACCCTCTGGGACTCCAGAACGCGCCGAACGTAACCATGGTCACTCGCAGTTTCGATAAGAGCAGTGACTTTGCTGCCATGGTGCACACAGCGAAACGATCGCACGATAATTTGACGCGCGCCCGAGCAG
>JAYWDZ010000097.1:0-5352 GCA_043779595.1 Nitrosomonadales bacterium | reverse complement strand
CGTGATGGATTTGATAATTGCGGAAGGCTTCCATGCTGCTAACCAATAATCCCGACGCGCCGTCGGGGCGCAAACGCAGGTCGGCTTCATAAAGCACGCCGGTGGCGGTGAGCGTGCCGAGCCAGGTGTTGATACGTTGCGCCAGACGAGCATAGATTTCTGCGGCGGCGTCAGAAGCGTCGTCGTACAAGAAAACCAGATCAAGATCGGACGCGTAGCCCAACTCTTTACCGCCGAGTTTGCCGTAACCGATAATCGCAAAACGCGGCGTGTCGCGGTGACGGGTTTTGAGTCCCGCCCAGCAGCGCGTGAGTGTTTCAGCGAGCAGCGTGTCGGCGAGACAAGAGAGATGGTCGGATAGCCGCTCTAACGTGAGCCTTCCCGCCACGTCCTGGGCTAGTAAACGTAGCGTTTGCACTTGTTTGAAGCGACGCAGGCTATCCATCTGATGCTCAGTATCGTCGGCGTGGTCGTCAAGCTCAGTGGTAAGTTGCGTCGCTAAGGCCGCCCAATCGGGGTCCTGCATGAGTTGGCGCGGATCAATCAATTCGTCCAGCAATTGCGGCTGGCGCACCAGCATTTGCGCGGCCCATGGGCTGGCCGACAGCAGCCGCGCCAATTGGCGCATTGCACCGGGATATTCGCCCAGCAATGCGAGGTAGGTGGAGCGGCGCGCAATGGTTTGTATCAGCGTAATGAAACGATCAAAAGTGGCTTCAGGATTAGGCAAGCTGCCGATAATTTCAAGTGTGGGCGGCAGTAACGCGTTTAATCGGAGTTGTGTCGATTCGGGCAATGCGGCTGCCGAATGGCGTAAGGATTCGAGCGCGGTTTGCACGTGAGGCGGGTCTGTATAGCCGGACTGCATCAGCAAGCTATGCGCGGTGGAGGGTTCTAGTACGCCACAACACAACGCGTGCAAGGGATGGCTTTGCTGATCGGTTTGTGGCGCGGTAAATATTTGCTCGAAGTGGCGCGTAACTTGGATGCGGTGGCGGTCGTAAGTCGCAACGAGCGCCAGATAATCGGGAACGTGCATGGCATCGGCGAGCATCGCTTGTGATTCGGCGTCGCTTGGCAACAGTTGGGTTTGGGCATCATCAAGGTATTGCAGACGATGTTCAAGCTGGCGCAAAAAAACATACGCGGCGGCCAATTCGCGGTAAGCATCATTGGTCATCAAACCGCTTTGTTCAAGCACATGCAAAATGGTGAGTGTGGGTTGTTGCTGTAGCGCGAGTTTTTGCCCGCCGCGCATTAGCTGAAATACTTGCGCAGTGAACTCGATTTCGCGGATCCCGCCGGGGCCGAGTTTGACGTTGTGCTGAAACTCCCGACGTGCGACTTCGCGCTGGATTTGCACATGTAAATCGCGAATCGCCGCGAACGCGCTGAAGTCGAGATATTTGCGGTACACAAAGGGCGGCACAATCGCCATCAACTCGTCGTGCCGGGTTCCGGTAAGCGGCCGTGCCTTAATCCACGCATAGCGCTCCCACGAGCGCCCTTGCGCTACTAGATAATCTTCCAGCATTGCATAGCTCATCGCCAGCGGGCCCGATTCACCCCACGGGCGTAACCGTAAATCGACGCGGAATACATAGCCGTCGGCGGTGTTTTCGGAGAGCGCGGCGTTCAGTTTGCGCGCGAGCCGAACAAAAAATTCGTGACTCGAAAGCGATTGCGCGCCGTCGGTTTGACCTTCTTCCGGATACAGCAAAATCAGGTCGATATCGGACGACACATTCAACTCGCGTCCACCGAGCTTGCCCATCCCGACGACGACCATCCGCTGGGGCTTGCCTTGCTCATCGAGGGGTTGGCCGTGTCGCTCTGCGAGAGTGGCGTGATGAAAGTCGAGCGCTGCGGTAAGACATACCTCCGCGAGATCGGTATAGGTGAGCATCACCTCTTGCAAGTACGCGAGATTAATCAGGTCGCGCGCTGTAGTACGCACCCACACGCGCTTACGTAACTGACGCAAGCGCGTGTGTAAGGTGGCTTCGCTGTCGCACGGCGGGATATCGATAAAACGCTGCATCGCGGCGCGGGTAAACGCCTGGTTCAAATGCAGGCTGATTTCTTCAGCCAGTTGCGGCTCCGAATCCAGCAGCCGACGACCAAAGCGTGAGCAGCTTAGTAAACGCATCAATGCGTTTTCAGTCATACGTCACCCTCGGGTAGGTGCGCGCCATGCCGCGACTTAGCCGATCAACTGCCCCAGCACAAACGGCAGGATCCCGCCCTGGTTGTAGTAATCGACTTCGATCGGGGTGTCGATGCGAAGGATCAGCGGTACTTGCTGTGAGCTGCCATCGGCACGGTGGATCACTAGTGTGACTTCCTGCTGCGGCGTCACGCCGTTTGCGATCCCTTGCAGATCAAACGTCTCGTCGCCAGTGATGTTTAAGCTCGTCGCATCCACCCCTGGTTTGAACTGGCACGGCAGCACGCCCATGCCGGCGAGATTGGCGCGATGGATGCGCTCGAAACTTTTGGCGATGACCGCGCGGATGCCTTGCAGCCGCGTGCCCTTGGCCGCCCAGTCGCGGCTCGATCCGGTGCCGTATTCTTCTCCGGCGAATACGATCAGCGGCGTGCCCTCCTGTTCGTATTGCATCGCCGCGTCGTAGATCGCCATCTGCGTGTTGTCCGGCACATGGCGCGTCACGCCGCCTTCGCTGCCCGGGATCATCCGATTTTTGATACGCACATTGGCGAAGGTGCCGCGCATCATGATTTCGTGGTTGCCGCGGCGTGCGCCGTAGCTGTTGAAGTCGGCTTGGGCGACGCCCTGCTCGATCAGATAGCGGCCCGCTGGCGTGCTGGCCTTGATCGACCCGGCGGGGCTGATGTGGTCGGTGGTGACTGAGTCTCCAAACACCGCCAGCGCACGCGCGCCACTGATGTTGCCTTTGGTGGAGGCGGCCATCTGAAAGAACGGCGGCGGCTGGATGTACGTCGAGGCAGCGTCCCACTGGTAGGTTGCGCCGCTCGCGGCTTGTACTTGTCCCCACAATGGCGAGACATTATTCAAATCCTGATACAGCGCGCGGTAACTTTCAGGATCCATCGCGGCGGGCAGCGCGGCGTTGACTTCGTCCAGGCTCGGCCACAGATCTTTCAGATAAACCGGTTTGCGGTCGTTACCCGTGCCCAGCGGCTCGATGGTGAGATCGATATCCATGCGCCCCGCAATCGCGTACGCAACCACCAGTGGCGGCGACATCAAGAAATTGGCTTTGACCGCAGCGTGCACGCGCGCCTCGAAATTGCGGTTGCCAGACAGCACCGACGCCACGACCAGATCCTGTTCGACAATCGCGCTTTCGATCTCGGGCGCGAGCGGGCCGGAGTTGCCGATGCAGGTGGTGCAGCCGTAGCCCACCAGTCTGAAGCCGACTTGATCGAGATAGGTTTGCAGCCCGGTTTTGTTCAGGTATTCGGTCACCACGCGCGAGCCAGGCGCGAGCGAGGTTTTCACCCACGGCTGTGCTTTCAAACCGCGCGCGACTGCTTTTTTCGCGAGCAGGCCGGCGGCCAGCATCACGCCGGGATTCGAGGTGTTGGTGCACGAGGTGATCGCCGCAATCACGACGTCGCCGTGGCCGAGTGTATTGCTGTGTTCGTCAAACACCGTCGCGGGGTTGGTGCGCAAATGATCGGCGGGATGATTGCCGATCATCTCCTGTTCCTGGCGCGGTACAGCTTCTGTTTCATCCTGATCGCCGCCGCCAATCAGTTCCATCTCGGCCAATTTGGCGACGTACAGCGGGTGACGTTTGGTCAAATCCGCAGCAGGTTTGGCGAATCCCCCGTCCGCCAGCGGTGCCGAAAACAGCGAGCGAAATTTATCCGCCGCGCGATTTAACTCAATGCGATCCTGCGGCCGCTTCGGTCCGGCGATCGACGGCACCACACTGCCCAGGTCGAGCTCGATCACGCTGGAATAATCGCACTGACCGTCGGTAGGAATGCCGAACAAGCCTTGCGCCTGATAGTAGTTGCGCAGCGTCGCGACCTGCGCTTCGGGCCGGCCGGTCGCCAGAAAATACTGGCAGGTCGCCTCGTCCACACCGAAAAAACCCATCGTCGCGCCATACTCCGGCGCCATATTGGCAATCGTCGCGCGGTCGGTCACTGGCAGCGCGGTCGCGCCCTCGCCGAAGAACTCGACAAACTTGCCGACGACTTTGGCGCTGCGCAGTATTTCGGTCACGGTCAGCACCACGTCGGTCGCGGTCACGCCCTCGCGGATGCGGCCTTTGAGATGCACGCCGACCACATCTGGCGTCAGAAAATACACCGGCTGGCCGAGCATCGCGGCTTCGGCCTCGATGCCGCCCACGCCCCAGCCCACCACGCCGACGCCGTTGATCATCGTGGTATGCGAGTCGGTGCCGACCAGCGTATCCGGGTAAACGACGCCGTCTTTTTCCATCACGCCGCGCGCCAGATATTCCAGGTTGACCTGATGCACGATGCCGACGCCGGGCGGCACGACCTTGAAGGTATCGAACGCCTGCATGCCCCATTTCAAAAACTGGTAGCGCTCGCGGTTGCGCGCAAATTCGATTTCCATATTGCGGATCAGCGCGTCGGGCGTGTTCGCGACATCGACCTGCACCGAGTGATCGACCACCATGTCCACCGGCACCAGCGGCTCGATGATTTTGGGATCGCGCCCGGCGCGCACAGCCGCATCGCGCATCGCGGCCAAATCTGCTAGGAGCGGCACGCCGGTGAAGTCCTGCAGAATCACGCGCGACACCACAAACGGAATCTCGTCCACGCGGCGGTCGTTCGGTTGCCAGTTCGCCAATTGCTTCACATGCGCTTCGGTCGCGCGTTTGCCATCGCAATTGCGCAGCACCGATTCCAGCACGATTCGGATCGACGCGGGCAGTCGCGCAATCGGCGCACCGGTCGCGGCGGCGAGTTTGTGAAGCGAAAAAAAACGGGCAGTGCCCGTGCCGGTAGCAAAGCTATCGAGCGTGTGGAAGGTGTCAGACATGGCGGCGGCTGGGGAAAAGGGCGGGGAACCGTTATTCTATCGCAGTCCGTCCCTTACTTTGGTCCCGCTTTCATGTCCGATTTGAAGAAAAAAGCCCTCGACTATCACCGCCTGCCCCGCCCCGGGAAGCTCTCGGTTGAGTCCACCAAACCCTGCGCCACGCAACAGGATTTGTCGCTCGCGTATACCCCCGGTGTCGCGCAGCCGGTGCTGGAAATCGCCCGCAATCCCAAGACTGCCTACGACTACACCAACAAGGGCAACCTCATCGCGGTGATCACCGACGGCACCGCAATTCTGGGCCTGGGCAATCTCGGCCCGCTCGCCGCCAAGCCGGT
>JAYWDZ010000096.1:0-2131 GCA_043779595.1 Nitrosomonadales bacterium | reverse complement strand
CGTTTTCACGCCCATGCGCGCCGCCGCCAGCGCGGCCTCGGTGCCCGCATGACCGCCGCCGACGACGATCACATCGAATTTTTCGGGGAATTTCATGGGGATGGATTGTGTAGGCGGGAATTCACTGCATTTCTTCCTACAACAGCTCATGCGTTAAGGAAATGTTTCACGTGAAACGCCAAGAGTATTTTAACTGACACCCGCACCAAGGGTTTCGTATTCACTTATCAGGGCATTCAGAGAACTGAGGCAACCTAGCAAATCCTTGCTAGTACCTGTGTAATTTGCCAGATGGTAGTCCGCCTTAACTCTAAAAACCTTAATTTTTCTTGCTTGGGCCGCCAAATAGGAAAGGGCCTCCCGGTACGCCTTATCTTTTGCATTGTTTTCAAGAAGCTCGTAAACGTACTCATGAGAACTCTCTTTCCCTCGCCCTTCAAGAGGCGCATTTGCGTAAGATTGGGCTGCCTCCTTGCAAACATGAAAAGCCGAATAGTATGCTCGGGATATACCAGCCCGTATCATGGTTTCATTTGCCATCTGATTATTGCAGACACTTTTTGCGTACTCACGTAAATTAGCATACGTAATCAAACTAAAGCTCCAATGGCATCAACAAGGACTACCAGACTAGACGTATTGGGCACACCTTCCCGAATGATCTGACGGGTAAGCAGATTACCCAAAGCAAACGCCTCTTCGGGACTAGCCTTAATCATAAAAGTTAGTATCAGATTATTTAAATCTTCGTCAGGGTCATAGATCAGTTCGTTAAGAACCCCAAAAACCGGGCGACCTTCCCGTTTCAGAAAGTCCAGCGACGATTGAATTACACGATACCCTGAACCCACAGGAATCTCCGCCCTCTGGAACAGACCATCAATATCCAGTGAGGCACAATCCTTCTGTACAAACTTTGCTGTTTCATTGTATTTTGCCGTGACTATAGCCGGTGCATTTGTCAATGTTCCACCACAAGTCGAAGCATCATCGAGAGGTGTCCATGCAGATGAGGTCGCATAAGTTGTCTGTGGTGCTGGTGGCGCAATAAACCCAGCGATAACAACGGCTACAACAGCAACACTTGAAAGGCCATTCATTGTCGTTCACCCTCTAGGCTGATTAATTCCTGAATATTTAGTACCAACAAATTACCTAGCATCGCCTTATTGTTAATGTGGAGCTGCTCAAATATGGTGCCCGCCAAATCTTTGTAGGACTGGACAGTAAACACAGGCACTTTGAGTTTCGTTTTCTGAAAATGCGTTATCTGAACGGTTTGCCTATCCGCATGTGAAACGCTATCCAGATTTAGGTTGACTAGCGTATTTTCCAATCCCTCTAGATGGGTATCCTCATCAAACCATCCCGTATGAGTGTGCCAAGACCCGTGACGATCAAAAACCGTAGTTGGAACGAACCCGCCCGCACCACTAAACATGACACTCGGTCTAAATTTCTTTAAATCACCAAACACTTGGAATGCATCAATATACTGGAGAGCAATACTTTGAATGCCTATTGCCTGCCCAAGACCAACAACTTCTAAGCATTCGGCAATTAACCCGTGTGCCTTCTTAGAGATATCAGCCCAGCGAGAGTAAACGCCACAAATAACTGTCAGCTTCGCGGTGTCAGGCCCCAAATCAAGGCCAATTTGCCACTCAAGAATTGTGCGACTTGCATCCAATCGTTGAAAAACTATTCCGCCTAGCGACCCAGAGCGGTCTATAGCAGCGTCTGGCGAGTGGCCTAATTTTCCCGAATCAATATTGATTTTTAGTACACGACTTTCGTGCTTATCTGGCAAGAACCCAGAGAATGATGGAGTGAGATCGTAATAATTCAATAGTTTTCGTGCTGAGTCCTCCGACAGAAGCGCAAGAAATTCAACTTGAAACAAAACCTGCTGAATGGCGTGTCGGCCAGCCGCCGGAATAATATGTAGTTCGTTCTCCATCTCTCCCCCCAAGGTGGATTCTAGCCTGCCAAAACTCTATTTGCTAACTTGCCAAGTTTCAATCAACAATGTCGCGCTTCCAACGACTCCCAGCGTGCCAGCAACTCCAGCAATTCTGCGTCTATCGTGGCAGAGCGCGCATTCAAGCTTGCAGCATCGTTGGTTGCGCTT
>JAYWDZ010000095.1:0-5372 GCA_043779595.1 Nitrosomonadales bacterium | reverse complement strand
GCGCTGTCCCAGCTCAACAGTGTGGTGCTGGCAGCGAGGCCGCCGCTAGCCGGAGCGTCGATGCGGGTGAGCCGGTCGAGGGCGTCGTATTGGTAGCTAGTAGTGAGGCCGCGCGCGTCTTGCAGCGTTTTGCGGTTGCCTGCTTCGTCGTAGGTGGCGTTCAGCACGCCACGGTCGGCCGAAGTTTCACGGTTGAGATTGCCCAGGGCGTCAAGGTCAAAGGCGGTGGCCGCGCCGTTGGGCGCAGTCAGCGCGACGAGCTGATCGAGGCTGTCGAATTGCATCAGCGTGGGCTTGGCGATGCCGTTGACCGGGTCGGTCTGTTGCACGGTGCGGCCCAGCGCGTCGATGGTGCCGCTGGTGGTGGCGCCCTTGGGGGTGGTGCTAAATTTAGCTTCGCCGTTGGCGTAGTAGCCGTAGCTGCGCGGCGGCGCGCCAACCGCGCCTTCGATCTCGTCTTTGAGGCGGCCGAGCGCATCGAACACGCGGTTGACTTCGCGCGCCGGGGTGGCGTCGGCGTTGACGAAAGTCTCCTTCGTCCGGTTACCGGCATTGTCCAGCGTGTAGTCCACCCGGCGACCGGCGGAGTCGGCGATGCCAATGAGGCGATGCGCGAGGTCGTAACGGTAGCTAATCCATGTGGCGTCGGGATAAGTCACTTTGGACAGTCCGCCCCAAGGGGTGTAGTTGTAGGTAGTGGTCTTGGTGTCGATACTGCGGCTTTGCAGCCAGCCGCGCGGGGTGTAGACCAAAGTGGTGAGGACGGCGTTGGGGTCGGTGATCTTGGTGACTTGGCCATGGGCGTCGTATTCGTTATAAGTCGTGATGTGGCCGAGTGCATTGGTGATCTGTTTGATCTGGCCGCGGCAACCCAGCAGCGCGGTACCGGGGCAGGATGCATCGGGCGCGTAGTAGTCGGTGGTGGTGAGGTCACTCACGTCGATGCGCGGGCCGTCTTCGATCTTTTGCACTAACACGCCGGGTACCGTGGCGTGATAGGTGTAGCTGGTGCTCCAGGTGCGGGTCTTGCCGCTGGCGGTGTCTTTGATCGAGTTACTGGTGACGTTGCCGTGGGTGTCGTAGGCGGTGCTGGTCTCGCGTCCGGCTTCGGTGATCTTGATGGGCAGGCGGAAGGTCGCGTGCCAGTCGGTGAGGATCTTGCGTTGCGCGGTGCCGGTGACTGGGGTGTAAGTAGCAAGCGTAGTCGGACACGCGGCGGCCGAGGCCAGCCCTTCGACACGCGCGGTCTCGAGGTTGCGCGCGAGGTCATAGGCATAGCAGGTTTGGTTGCCGTTGAAGTCGGCGCGGGAGGCGACGTTGCCGTTGGCGTCGTAGGTGGTGGCGGAAGACGCGGCGCCACAGCCGGAACCGCCGGGTTGGGATTGGCCAGTACCCTTGACGACACCGAGGATGGTCTGGAAGGTGTGGGTGCGCTGGGTACCGAGGGGGTCGGTGACGGTGGTGGAGATGGGGGTGCCGGAGGCGTCGGTGGTGTAGGCCAGCGTGTGCAGGTCGGCCCCGGCGGCGTGGCCGGTGGCAATGGCTTTGCCGTCCGCGCTGTATTGATAAGTGCCGTAGCGGTTGACGTTCTCGTCAGTGATGCCGGTGAGGGCATTAGGCAAATTGGCACCGCTGGTGTTGGCGGGTTCGTTGTAGTGATAAGTCTTGCTGCGACCGTCGGGGTAAGTCACCGAGACGAGGTTACTTAAGGTGTCGTAGCCATAGGTGATGACACCGCCTGCGGGGTCGGTGACTGTGGCGATGCGCTTGGAGGTGTCGTAGCTGAAACGTAGAACGCGACCGGTGTCATCGGTGACGGCGTCGAGTGTTTCGGGGTCGTCGTCGCCGCCGAAGGCCAGAGGGACATCGTAGCTGAGGGTTTGGAGGCGGCCCGTGCGGTCGGCAATGGACAGTAATTTGCCCGTGGTAGAGTAGGTTTCAACGGAGTCATCCGTAGCAACGTTGTAACGCCAGCCAGTGCGGACACCCCCAGCATCTTTGAGTTCGGTCAGGCGGTCGGGGATATCGGCGTCGGCTGTCCATTTCCCATTATTTAAATCATGGGCAAATACCCGTCCGTCTTGGCGATAAGCATAGGCCGTTTCAAGGGTGACTCCCCGCGTAGTCTGGCTTATACCGCGCTGGTAATAGTGCGTCCATGTCCCTACCACATTAAGATTGTTAAATTTAGGTGAACCGAACGAATTGTAATAACGTGCCCAGAAAAAATTGCCCTTCGCGGGAGAATCAATCTCTATTTGGAATTTATTTCCCAGCCCTGCATTGACGGGGTTACCAACAGGATTATTACAGCCGCCTAGATTTTTAGGCTTATCCGGTTTATCACTATATTGAAAACAAACAACGTGTTGATTTACAGTTGCAGGGTAATAGTTACCAAAAAAACCCCCACCAAATGCGGAACCACCTGGACAACCTACTAAACGAAATCTGGTTATATTTGTAGATCTACGACACTCGAAGGGAGGTTGAGGATCGCTGTATCCACTGCTCCCAGTAATTGATTGTTGTTGAGCATAACCAATTGTATTATTGTCTGGAGAGACTGGATCAGTTATACCAATTGATGTTGAACCCGACCCACTTGTATTTACTATTATGTTCTCAGCAGTCCATGGGAACCATTTCATACCCAAAAATGTTGTACTACCTGTGCAGGCTCTCCCTGCCTCTCTGTTATCGATATATTGCTTGATTGCAGGATCAGAACGAAAGTAACCTGCCTGTGTATCTTCTATATAAAACCAAGGCTCTATTAACAGTCCCCGACACGACCCCGGCGCTGGATGTGGGTACATTTGAACTTTCGGGTCATATACTTGTGCTGTGCAATTTTCCGCTGGGACAGTGTTATAGAGAAGCAGTAAAAACACAGAACATATATATTTGTGCAAGTCTTGCAAAAACACTCGCTTAAACAAACTTAGTGTTCTGAGACAAGAAACCCTAATCAGATTGGGACTCGATTGGCCAATCCCTCGCGCGCTTTGCGCGTGCGAACACATTTGTTTTTTCATTGCTCTCCCCCGGTGCTGCGATTATTTGATCGTTTTAAATTCGAGAAGAAACGGGGTCAAGAAGAAACGGGGTCTTGCATTAACACATGCTTAAGCGAACTCATTACGCGTGAGGCAATACCTCCATGCAGCTTAGATCCTGATTGATTTATCCCTCCCGCGCTTTGCGCGCGCGATTCCATCCCGTTTTTCATGGTTCTCTCCCTTATTTATTGACTTGCGATTTTCAATCGTTTTCTATTTCACAATTTTGCGTAGGCGACGTACTTTGCGTTGCCTATCTGTTAGCGAAGCGGTGCGCTATTTACCGTCGCTCGCGTGTTGCTGTGTCTCCAGCCCATGGGCCACACGCTGTGCCGGGGTCGCATACACCCGGTTGCATCGGAGAAATGGGCTGGACAGTCCGGAAGCCTACACACGGAATATGACAGTTTTGCCACAGCGCATTCAGCCGTTAATTATCTGTCGCTTACGATCAACGCTGTGACAACCTGATCTCCACCGCAGCCCATCGGGGACGCCGCGCAGCACCAGTACATTCTCCCGACTAAATCCGCGCCTCCGGCCCGGGGTCCAGCCCCTTGATTCCCTGACGGCGAATCGACACTACCTCGACCAGCAGGTCATCCAACTCCAGTTCTTCCAGACTGCGCTCTACCGCGACCGCGCCTTGCGGTATCAGGATGGTGTGCAGACGTGGCTGCGCTTCATGATGGAGCCGTCATCGGCATCGGTCGCGTAGCGCAAGACCACCGAAGCCGGGCACGCGACGACGACCGTCTACGACCTTCGCGGCGCGCTCACCAGTCGCAGTCCCCGCGTCTAGAATTGAAAAAACGATCGAGAAGCTGGATACTCAGCAAAACGCCTGAGCTATTCAGGTACCAGAGATGGCGACACCTGGGTCGAGCGAGGGCAACTGAAAAATCGGATGGACGCAACCGCTCGCTTAACTAAAAAGGAGAACTGATGGAACGCATTGTGAATTTGCATATTGAGAAGTTGCCCGAAGGCTTTTATCTAGCTACCTCCGACGAGGTGCAAGGACTGATCGCCCAGGGGCGCACGATTCAGGAGACGATTGAGATCGCCCAGGATGTGGCGAAGCGCCTGATTGAGGCGCAGGAGACACGCCATTTGGAACATATGCTGCCGCAGGCTGCGGAGTCTTTCGATTATCCGATGATCGTGAATGCTTGATGGGTCGGCTGGCCGGCTTCCGCTACCGGGAGATCGTCAAGCGCTTGAAACAACTGGGCTTCGAGTTCGACCGCCAGGCGGCGGGCTCGCATGAAATCTGGTTCAACCCGGAGACGCACCGCTATACCACGATCCCCAATCATCCCGGCGATATGCCTGAAGGCACGCTACGCGCCATCCTGAGACAGGCCGCGGTCGAGACGGAGATATTTGTCGGGAAGTAGACTCAAAATAGAGAGCTAAGAAAGAACGTAAAAATTCGGCTACGACAGCAAAAGGAGGGGAAATGTTGCATTGCAATACCCCGGCCCCCGCTCACGACCCCCCGGCCCTCCGCAGTGCCGGCACAAGCCATTATAAGGAGAGCAATCATGACTACCGTACGCATCAACCTGCCTGACCAATTGGCACAGGAAGCAAAGCAGGCCGGACTCCTGTCCGAGGCGGCATTGGAGAAGCTGCTGCGCGAACAATTGCAGGCTCGGCGTCAGGATGATTTTTTTACAGCGATGGAGCGGATGGTGCAGACCACGGAACCGCCGGAAATGTCACCTGAGGAAGTGGCGGAGGAGATTCGCGCGATGCGTGAGGAGCGCCGCGACAGAGCCGCCGGTTGATGCGGCTGGTGCTGGATACGAATGTAGTCGCCTCGGCGATGTTGTGGGGCGGCAATCCGAAGCAGCTGTTGCAGGCAAGACGCGAGAAGCGGGTCGAGCTAAATTCTAGCCCTGCAACAACCTGATCTCCGCCGCCGCCAGTCCGTCGGCGGCACCGCGCAATACCAGCACATCTCCAGATTGAATCCGCGTCTCGGGCTGCGGGTCCAAGCCTTTGATTCCCTGGCGGCGAATAGAGACTACCTCGACCAAGAGATCGTCCAGTTCCAGTTCTTCCAGACTGCGTTCGACCGCGATCGCGCCTTGCGGAATCAAAATGGTATGCAGGCGTGGCTGCGCTTCCTGATCCAGTTCGTCGTCGGCGTCGGTGGCGCCGCGAAAAAATCCGCGCATCATGGCGTAACGCGTTTCGCGCACCTCGCGGATACGCTTTAATACCTGTGGCAAAGGCACGCCGAGCAGCATCATCGCGTGCGAAGCGAGCATCAGCGAACCTTCCATCACTTCGGACACGACT
>JAYWDZ010000094.1:0-5381 GCA_043779595.1 Nitrosomonadales bacterium | reverse complement strand
ATGACGGCATTCAACCGTTCCAGCGGATCGCCCGCTTCGCTCAAATTGGCGTAACGCTTCTCAAGGTCAAATAGGCTGTTTTGCATGGTAAAAGCGTGGCTGAATTGGGGGATTTATAGAAGTGCCCTCAAGCATCAATCTAATCAATCTGGAGGTGTGATGAGAACCTTGGTTGTAATACTCGGTCTTTTGGTCACGCTAATTTCGCCATCGGCCATGGCTGCAGGCAAGTCGGTGGCAACCCCCTATCAACCGGTCAAAGCAGTGTTCGATTTTTATCTAGACGATCCGCAAAAAATTTACAGCGCGTTGTACTGGATACGTTCGGTGATGAATCCATTGATGGAAGCGCCTTACGACTTTTCACCTGAAGATTTAAATATAGTCGTGGTCATTCACGGCACCGAGATCGTCACGGTAGCGACTCAAAATCAATCGAAATATAGCGATGCGGTCGAGCGGATGCGCTATTACGCAAGTTTAGGCGCGAAATTCAAGGTCTGCGGGCAAGCCAGTGAAGACTACGGGTATTCAGTGCGCGACTATCAGGACTTTATTGAAGTCGTGCCGAACGCGATAAACGAACTGGCGCATTGGCAAATGCAAGGCTATGCGTTGATCACGCCGCAGATTATGGAAAAGAAAATCAACATCGAAAAAATTCGTTAAGGCTATGATTTATTCAGGCCAATGTTTGATGTAGCGCTTTAACAATTTGTTCTCAAAGTTGGTCTCCTTGAGAATCGCGTGAGCCAGATCATGAAATGAAATCACCCCCAGCAAGGCGTCGTCTTCCATCACCAACAAATGGCCCAGGTGAGATTTGGTTAATACATCACGTGCATAATCGACTGTGTCGTCCGGGCTCGCAACCAGAGGTTCGGTCACCATGATTTTGCTGACTGCCGCATCTTTTAGATCACAGCCATATTTCACCATCCCTTGCACAATGTCACGCTCAGTGATGAAGCCGACCATTTCATTGTCCTGCATCACAACCAGCGAACCGATACCCAACTGAACCAGTTTGACCACTGCATCCGATACCAGATCGGTGGGGGCGATACTGTGAATCGCATCGCTTTTGAGCGCGAGTATTTCGCGAATTTCCATGACGATCTCCGTAGGTATACGAGCTATTAAGTCTTAATGATAAACGATATTGAGAGCGCTACGCCCTTACTAAACCAGCCTCAACCTCATCACGCGTGGCATGTCCAGCAAGCACTTCCACGAGGTGCAACGCAAAGTCCATTGCTGTGCCTGGCCCGCGCGAGGTGATTACCAACCCATCTTGCACAACAGCCTCGGTACTTAATGTCACATCCGTCAAATGCATTTTCTCGAGAAAGCCGGGATAGCCGGTCGCTTTTTTTCCTGCAAGTACGCCCGCTTCGGCTAGTACCGTCGGGGCGGCGCAAATCGCTGCGATGTAACGACCTGCCGCAGACATTTTTTTGAGCAGGGCAATAAGGCGTGCATCGTCTTTCAGATGCTGAGCCCCGGGCATACCTCCGGGCAGCACCACCATATCGTATTCATCCAACAATGCCACATCCAGCGTGGTGTCTGGCATTAATTGCGTGCCTCGACTGGCTTTTACAACGCCAGCCTGCAAGCCCGCAGTCACGACTTCAATACCGCCACGGCGCAACAAATCGATAATCGTCACCGCCTCCAGCTCTTCACAGCCCGTCGCCAGCGGAACCAGCACGCGTGCCATGGTTAATCCCGGAAGTTCTGAAATTGCAACGGAAAGTCGGTGATTGATTTTCGCATCAGTGCAATGGTTTCCTGTAGCACATCACGTTTGGCGCCGGTTACACGGACAGCGTCACCTTGAATACTGGCCTGCACTTTCAGCTTGCTGTCCTTGATAATGCGCACGATTTTCTTGGCCAGTTCAATCTCCAGCCCGGTCTTTACCGTGGTCAGGCGCTTCATTTTATTGCCCGAGACTTTTTCCGGCTCGGCAATATCCAGGCACTTCACATCCACGCCCCGTTTAGTCAATTTGGCGTTCAAAATATCCTGCACCTGATCAATCTGAAATTCGGTATCAGCGTACACCGTCAACACATAGTCAGCTTGCTCGACGCGTGCATCCGAGCCTTTGAAATCGAATCGGGTCGAGACTTCTTTATTCACCTGTTCGACCGCATTGCGTACTTCTTGCTTATCCACTTCAGACACGATATCGAAGGTAGGCATTTCAAACTCCCTCTTGCAAGGCTAGCGAAAACGATTGAATCGGCAAACCCGTTTCATCATGAAATTCAGCGGCTGCCGCTACACCCAGACGCGCCACTGCTTCAGCGTCATAGGACGACGCGCGGTAGGCGGCGTACATCGCGCCCAGCGCATACGAGCTACCGCTGCCGTAGGCATAAAAGCGCGAGAATTCTTGTACAGTACGATGCGCCGCGACGCCAAATATGCCGCGCGGGTTGGCAATCAGCACATCCATGCGCGAGGACTCGAGGTCTTCTTCTTTGTCCTCTCCGGTTTGCAGGTAATACTGTTCTTTCAGCGCGCCATGCATCGTGTTCCAAATGCGGAAAATATCGCTGGCGGTATCAAGTTTCGGAGTCGCATCCAGGGTGGAAAAGTAATCTGCAAGTATCAGCTTGAACGTAGCGGAGCCTGTAATCGCCACATAACTTTCGCCAATCTGGATTATTTTTTCGTGATTCGCTATGTAGTCCGCCGACTCTTTACCCCCGCCCCATTTGGTCAACGTATCCGCCGCGATGGCGACACGCCCCTCTTTTTTGACGACGGTGACGGTGGTCATGACTCAGCCAAAATGACAGATGTAATGATACGGCTCGCCAGAAACTTCTATGTCAAAACTGGAGTTTCCGGGGACATTAAACGACTCACCCGCGCCGTACGACGACCATTCATTTTCTCCCTTTAGCCGTATACGGCAGTTACCTGCCACCCCCTCCATGCGCTCGGGCGCGTCAGTGTTGAACAGGAGGGTTGCGGGGAAAATAACCCCCAGCGTGATTTTTTTGCCCTCAGCAGATTGGACAGTATGTGATACGCACTTGCCGAGATCTATAGGGGGCGAAACATTAGATGAGTACTCCAATTTGCCGATTTCACAATGCATAGCGTTATTTCTAATGTTCAAGTGTTAGATTTTACGATGGAAGGTGCCCCCTTCCATCTAACGTTAGATATTCGAATTCTACCCCTTAACCATTCCTTGAAATAATCCTCCCGTACCTGAGTCATAACGGCACCATGGACCGACGTCGCCACCTCGTGAGTAACATCACCACACTGCCACTTGAACTCATGAACAGTATTTTTAAGAGGTAGTCGGTTAAAGGGCCGCCAACATGAAAACTGTGAACCACGTATGACCAAATCCCGCCGTGGCCCCAAGAGGCAGGAAATCCTCGACCGTTACGTCTTAATCACACATTGCAGCCCCGGCCGGACAGGGGGTTTACGAAATTGTAGTTAGCGGCTTCACGCCGGTGAGCAGATAGTCGATCAGTTCCCGCACCGGTCGGATCGCGTTGCCGAACGGCAGGTGCTCGCTTCCGCGAAAGAACAGTCCCTTGTTGAGGTCGCCTTTGAGTGCGGCGACCAGTTGCGAATCGATGCAGAACTGCCCGGCTTTTTCGAGGCCGTCGCGCAGGCCGCATTGTGTTAGGCAGTGCAGGCCGATAGCGCAGCGGTCGGGGTCTGCCTTGGCGCACGCTTGCAGCTTGGGCTCACGCTTGAGGTAATTGGCGAGCCACGGGGTTTTCACCGCGCGTGCGGGTAACCCGGCCACGCTCATGAAGGTAACGATGTCCTCGGGTTTTGCCTCGGCCAGCACGCGCTTGAAGTTGGGATGGGCGTCGCCTTCCTCGGTGACGGCGAACGGCGTGCCGATCTGTGCGGCGGCCGCGCCCAGCGCTTGTGCCGCCAGCAGTTTTTCATGGCTGTTGATGCCGCCGCCGACGATGATGGGAATCTGCTCGTGCGCGATGCCCATGTCGTCGAACACCTTGAAGATGCCGGGCAGCACTTCGGCGAAATCGAAGCGCGGGTTGGCCAGATCGGCCGCGTTGGGCGCGCCGAGGTGGCCGCCCGCATAGGAAGGGTGCTCGATTACGATGGCGTCCGGCAACCTCCCACTGCTGCCAAATTTTTTCAGACGCGCCCATTTCTTCAGCACGATGGCGACGCCGCGCGCGTCCGACAGGATCGGGATCAGCGCGACATCGGGATAGCCTTTGGTCAGTTCCGGCAGGTCTAGCGGCAGCCCCGCGCCCATCACGATCGCCTGCGCACCGGAGGCGCAGGCCTGCCGCACGTAGGCCGGATGCGCGTCCACCGCTTTCATCACATTCACCGCCACCAGTCCGTGGCCCGCAGCGAGGTCGAGCGCGGCCTGGATTTCGCGATCGAGCGCAATCAAATTCAAACGGTTGAGTTCATCCTTGTCTCGGCAGCGCTTCGCCTGATCGGACAGGTCGTCATGGTGATGTCGCAGGTCGATGCTAGCAATCGTGCCGACTGCGCCAGCGCGCGCCACCGTCCCCGCCAGCCGGTGCGCCGACACGCCTATCCCCATGCCGCCCTGCACGATGGGCAACAGTGTGCGGCCATGAAGCGCGAATGATCTGGGTATCGTCATATCGGTCTTTCGGTCGTGACTAGGGCCTTATTATACCAATATGTGGATATAGTAATCCGTATATATGATTAAGCTGAATTGCCGACACGTAACCGCCCGAAGGCAGTTCCAAACTTAGCGACGGAGGGCCGTGGCTGACACCAGTTAGGCGGTTTTTGAGTAGCGCGGCTGCGCATCCATCGGCGCTTTTAAGTAGCGGTCGAAGCACATGCCGATGTTGCGCAGGAACAATCGGCCGCTAGGCGTGACGCTGATTTTGCTGTCTGCTATCGTTACCAGTCCATCGTCCGCGAGTGGCTGCAGATCGGCGAGTGCATCGCTGAAATAGTCGGAAAACGCGATATCCCATTCGCCGCCAAACGCGGCGAAATCGAGTTCCAGATCGCACATCACGCGGATGATCGCGTCGCGCCGGATGCGGTCGTCGCGGCTGAGCCTGATGCCGCGCTCGACGGCGAAACCGCTCGCGGCGATGCGTTGCTGATAGTGCTTGAGGTTCTTTTCGTTCTGCATGTACACGTCGGCGGTCTGGCTGATGCCGGACACGCCGAAAGACAGGATGTCGCAGTCCTTGTGCGTGGTGTAGCCCTGAAAATTGCGCCATAGCGTCTTGTTCCGCTGCGCGTGCACCAGTTCGTCATCGGGGCGGGCGAAGTGGTCGAGACCGATGTTGACGTAGCCCGCCGCGCCCAACGCGTCGTCCACCGCCTGCTGCAGGCCCAGACGCGTCGCCGCATCC
>JAYWDZ010000093.1:0-13545 GCA_043779595.1 Nitrosomonadales bacterium | reverse complement strand
CCCTGCAGCACCGCCAGCCACAGCCCCATCATCAGTACGGCGTAGACACCCGCTGCCAGAAAAAAAGGCCGAAAGCCCAGCGCAAACGGCGCATAGCCGTTTATCGGCGAGCGTCTTTGTAAATCATCGATGGGTAGCAATGCCATAGTTCTTCAACCGGTCCATGTTTCGCGAGTCTGTCCTGGAAGGTTCAGTCCGTGCGCGGCGATTTCGGATAATATAATACAGACATCGATTTAATCACGCGACGGGAGTCCTGCATGCACTTTCAACTTTTGCTTGTAGTCATGTTCGCCTGGCTGGCTGGTGGCTCAGTGCAGGCCGCACCCCTCGCTGGCGCAAATCTGTATTCGAAAAATTGCGCTGTATGTCATGGCCAGACCGGCAACGGCGGCATGGGCGTGCCGCTTGCGCTGGCTTCTTTCCAGGCCACGATCGATGACGATTATCTGCGCCGCACGATCCGGCATGGCCGACCGGGGCGCGTCATGTCGGCATTTAATACTTTGAGCGACGCGGAAGTCGATGCCATCGTCAAATACGTGCGCAGCTGGAACAAATCTCCAAGCACCACGTTTGCAATGGGGCCCATCAGGGGTGATGCAACACACGGCAAGCAGCTGTTCGGACAATATTGCGCCGCGTGTCATGGCGCCAACGGCGAAGGTGGCAAAGGCACCGGCGTGACATTCTCGCGCCCGCGCGATCTGCCTATCATGGCGCCCGCGCTGTACAACCCGGGCTTTCTGGCGTCGGCGTCGGACAACATGATCAAGACGATCCTGATCAAGGGACGGGCTGGCACACCTATGCGCTCATTCCTGAAAGCCGGTCTTAATCAAAAAGACATCCACGACATTGTGAGTTACGTGCGCAGTTTCGAGCGCGAACCCATTTCCAGCAGCGCCGCAGTGCTCAAAGTTGACAAGGCGGTGATCAGCCGGGAATCGCCGTACGATCTGGCCACTACGGTTGAGAATGTCAAAAAGGCGATTTCCAACAATAACTTTTTCTTCGGTCGTGTGCAGCCGCTCGAATATGGGCTGACTACGCCCGAGCAGACCGATACCAAGCAAACCATCGTCTATTTCTGCAATATCAGCTTTCTCAACCAGGCACTCGCCACCGATCCCCGGGTCGGCATGTTTTTGCCTTGCCGAATCACTATTGTTGAGCATCAGGGCAAGGTGACCGTGATGTCGGTCAACCCCGAAGTATTGAGCGCATTGTTCAATAATTCCGAGCTCAACGATTTGTGCAAAAAAATGCACAAGAGTTATATCGATATTCTCGAGGAGGCCACGTTATGACATCCCGACTTTCACTGGCAATAATAAGCCTGCTGCTTTGGGTCAACGGCCCGGCGCGCGCCGACGGATTGTTGATGGCGCGTTCGCTACAGATGTTTCCGGAAGCGATGACCTCGCTGCAAAGCGCGATCAGCGCACGGGGCTACAAGATCACACGCCTGCAGGAAGTCAACGAAAACCTCGCGCGGCGCGACTATAAAAGCGATATGTACCGGGTCGTGTTTTTCGGCAAATACGAGGAGATCAAAGCGCTGTCTGCGCAGTATCCGGAACTGATCCCGTTTCTGCCGTTGAACATTACGATATTCGCCGAGGGCAATCAGGCGATTCTGGTGTCCGCCCATCCGCGCGAACTCGAAAAATTCTTTCCCGATCCTGGTCTCAAACCGGTATTCGAACGCTGGGAAAAGGACGTCTCCGAAGTCATGGACGAGGTGCGCGAATCAAAATAGCGGCTGAGGCATACCGAATGCTATCCGTCGGCAGGGATATGTAGATATTCGGACAAGTTTGTTTTATATTCGCATCGAATTGCGATAAGGGAAGACGATGATTCTGTCCAGAACCAGCCAGTACGCCGTACAGGCTTTGATCTATATAGCCACCCAGCCTGCGAACACGCCAGTGCTCAACAGGGATATCGCTGCGCGCCTGGGCGTACCCGCGCCCTATCTGACCAAGATTTTGCAAAGTATGGTCAAGGGCGATCTGCTTTTTTCATTTCGGGGCCGTTTAGGGGGATTTTGCTTAAGGGAAGGCGCACAGAAAACCAGCCTGATGCAGATTTTGCAACTCACGGAAGGAGCGGCTTTTACCCAAAGCTGTTTGTTGGGACTGAAAAAATGCAGCGACGAAACCGCTTGTCCTTTGCATTTTCGTTGGATTCCCGTGAAGAAAAAAATCATTGCGTTGCTGGAAGTAACCACGTTGGAAAAACTTGCGCGCGCCGTCGAAACCGGCAAGTACCGCCTCGCCGATATCCCCGGCAAACTCTTCGGGACGCTGGCCCCATAACTTGTGGGTGCCCTGTCGGCGGCCAGCGGCAGAAGTCCTCGCGAAACGCAGCCTGTCTGAAGCGGTGTTCAAAAGGCTTTTTCCAAAAGGGAAAGGAACAGCATCGTGCCCGCAGCCCGACTCTGACGCATAATCTCCGTTGAAAAACCGCGACAGGATCCCACTGTGCTTCGATGCCAACTCGTATTCTTTTTAATCAGCTTCTTCTCCGGTGCGGTATTCGCCGAAGAAGTGCAGGTCGCTGTCGCCGCCAACTTCAGCGCGCCGATGCAAGTCATCGCCGCCGCCTTCGAAAAGGACACCGGGCACAAGGCACAGCTTGCCTTCGGTTCCACCGGCAAGTTCTACGCCCAGATCAAGAACGGCGCGCCATTCCAGGTGCTGCTCTCCGCCGACGCCGAGACACCCGCCAAGCTGGAACGTGAGGGCTTGGCCGTTCCCGGCACGCGCTTCACCTATGCTGTCGGCAAACTCGCTTTGTGGAGCGCGCTTGAAGGCGTGGTCGATGGCAAGGGCGACGTGCTGCGCCAAGGCCATTACGCGCACATGGCCCTCGCCAATCCCAAGCTCGCGCCCTATGGCGCAGCGGCCATTGAGGTGCTGAAACACCTCAATCTGCTCGACGCCGTGCAGCCCCGGCTGGTGCAAGGGGAAAACATTGGCCAAACCTATCAGTTCGTTGCTAGCGGCAACGCCGAACTCGGTTTCGTCGCACTCTCGCAAATCATGAAAGACGGCAAGCTTATCGATGGCTCGGTTTGGATTGTTCCCGATAATCTTCACGCCCCCATTCGCCAGGACGCCGTGATGCTGGCAAGCGGCAAGCGCAACGCCGCCGCCAGCGCATTAATGGCCTACCTCAAGAGTAACAAGGCGAAAGCCGTCATCCGCGCCTATGGTTACGAGCTCTGATCAAGGGATGCGATGCTGAGTGGCACAGGGTTAAGCGACACGTTGTTGAGTGATACGTTGTTAAGTGATGCGGCGCTCTCCGCGATCTGGCTGACCGTTCGCCTCGCCACGGTCACCACGCTGTTGCTGTTCCTCATCGGCACGCCGATCGCCTGGTGGCTGGCGCGTACGCGCTGCTGGCTGAAGGCTCCGGTAGGCGCTGTGGTGGCCTTGCCGCTGGTATTGCCGCCCACGGTGATCGGCTTCTATCTGCTGGTGGTGATGGGGCCGCAGGGGCCCATCGGCCAACTCACTCAGGCGCTTGGCCTGGGCGTGCTCCCGTTCACTTTTTGGGGACTGGTGGTCGGCTCGGTGTTCTATTCCCTGCCCTTCGTCGTGCAGCCCTTTCAGAACGCCTTCGACGCCATCGGTGAGCAGCCGCTGGAAGTCGCGGCGACGCTACGCGCCGGGCCGTGGGATCGCTTCTTCAGCGTGGTGCTACCGCTTGCTCGGCCCGGCTTTATCACTGCGGGTGTGCTCGGTTTTGCGCACACCGTGGGCGAGTTCGGCGTGGTGCTGATGATCGGCGGCAACATACCGGGCAAGACGCAGGTCGTGTCGGTGCAGATCTACGATTATGTGGAAGCGATGGAATACGCCCAGGCGCACTGGCTGGCGGCGGGCATGCTGGCGTTTTCTTTTGTGGTGCTGCTGCTCTTATACCTGTTCAATCCGAACGGGCGGCGTCGATGAACGAGGCCCCCATCGGCGACATCCAGGCGCGCCTTCGCGTCGCCCATCCCGGCTTCACGCTCGATGTGGACCTGCAATTGCCGGGACGCGGCGTGACCGCATTGTTCGGCGCATCGGGCTCCGGCAAGACCACCTGTTTGCGTGCCATCGCCGGGTTGGAACACGCGCCGGGCGGCTATCTCAGTGTGAATGGCGAAGTGTGGCAGGACAACAGCCGCGGCGTGTTCGTGCCGACGCACCAACGCCCGCTGGGCTACGTGTTCCAGGAGGCGAGCCTGTTTCCGCACCTGAGCATCCGCCGTAATCTGGAATATGGCCTGCGGCGGGTGCCCGAGGCTGATCGCAAGGTGTCGCTGCACCACGCGGTAGAACTGCTCGGCATTGCACCGCTACTTGAGCGCATGCCGGACAAGCTCTCCGGCGGCGAAAAGCAGCGCGTCGCCATCGCCCGCGCGCTCGCCACCAGCCCGCGCATCCTGCTGATGGACGAACCGCTGGCCGCGCTCGACCTGAAGCGCAAGAATGAAATCCTGCCGTATCTGGAACGTCTGCACGACGCGCTCGAAATACCGGTGCTCTATGTCAGCCACGCGCCCGACGAAGTCGCGCGTCTGGCCGATCACCTCGTGGTGCTGGAACATGGCCGCGCGCTTGCCAGCGGCCCGCTCTCCGAAACGCTCGCGCGGCTCGATCTACCGATTAGTCTGGGTGAAGATACCGGCGTCGTGCTGGCAGGCGAGATCGCCGAACTCGACGCCGACTGGCACCTTGCGCGTGTGGCCTTTGCGGGCGGCAGCCTGTGGGTGCGCGACAGTGGCGTGCCCGTGGGTCGGCCCGTGCGCGTGCGTATCCTCGCGCGCGATGTCAGCATTGCCTTGGACACCCACTCCGACAGTAGCATCCTCAATGTTCTGCCCGCGACCGTCGAACAACTGGTGGACGACACGCATCCGGCGTTGTCACTGGTGCGGCTCAATCTCGAAGGCGTTGCGTTGATCGCGCGCATTACGCGGCGCTCGGCTGCGAGACTGGCGTTACATCCGGGGCAGAGGGTGTGGGCGCAGATCAAGGCGGTAGCGCTGATTGGGTGAATGCTGAAAGCAATCCAGTCAATATTCCCAAGTCTGGGGAGTTATAGAAGCGCCTTTATGATGCGATGCCTTTCAATTAGACCCTACCGGAATTTCCTCAATCACATCTGGTCTGCCCGACAGGATCATTAACTCAACCCGGCGGTTACGGGCGCGCCCTTCAGGCAAGTCGTTCGATGCAATTGGCTGACTCGCTTCGCGGCCAATGGCATATAGCCGCGCCGATGCGATTCCGCTATCGGCAAGCAGGCGCACCACGCTAGTAGCACGCACCGCTGACAACTCCCAGTTGGAAGCAAATGCCGAATTGCTGATCGGCGTGACATCGGTGTGGCCGGTCACTTCGAGATTAAACGGCTCGGCTTTTAATTGATCCGCCACAGCGCGCAGCACGGTGAGTGACTGCGGCTGGAGCTCGGCGTGCCCTGGAGCAAACAGGACATTGGCGTTGATTTCAATGCTGACGCCGCGTCGGCTTTGCGTCACCCGTACCTTGCCCTCTTTCACCAGCGGACCCATTACTTCGAGCAAACTTCTCGCGACACGGGTCATGTTCGTTTGATCTTCTATCGTTTGCTGTTTGGGAGTGGGAGGTTTGGCTTGGGGGGGTAACGTGGGCGCCAATATGGGAGGCAGCGGCGCTGCATCGTGAGTGGGCGGCTTGCCAAAAGCATCGCCCAGTGAATTAGACAGCAGACGGTATTTATTTTCATTGACCGCCGAAATCGCGTACATCACCACAAAAAAGGCAAACAGCAGCGTGATGAAATCGGCATACGAAATCAGCCAGCGGTCGTGGTGATCATGATCCAAATTTATACGCCGACGTCTGCGCATTAAAGATAGCCTTTCAAGCGCATTTCGATGATGCGGGGGTTGTCGCGGCAGGCGATGCCAATCAGGCCGTCACTGAGGATGTCACGTTCGGTCACGCGGCACGCGATGGTGAATTTAATACGATTTGCGATCGGCAAAAATACCAGATTCGCGAGGCCAACCCCGTAAATGGTCGCAACAAATGCAACCGCGATACCGGCACCCAGTTTGCTCGGGTCAGACAGATTTTCCATCACGTGGATCAGGCCCATCACCGCGCCCAAAATGCCCAGCGTGGGTGCATACCCTCCTGCCGCTTCCCACACCCGCGCGGCCTGGCGTTCGGCTGTTTCGAAGCTGACAATCTGCACATCCAGGGTGTCACGCAGCTTGTCCGCATCGGCGCCGTCTATCAGCAACTGCAGCCCGGTTTTCTGAAACGGGTCGGAGGTCGTGTAAAGATACTTTTCCAACGCCAACACGCCGTCCTGCCGAGCAGTGTGCGACCACTGAACGATACGCCGGATGAGCGCGACCGTGTCCGGTTCGGGTGGACGAAACACCCATTTTGCCATGCGCATTCCCTGCATAAATACTGGCAATGGATAATGCAACAACACTGCGGCGAGCGTGCCCACCACCACGATAACGAAGGCTGCGGGCTGTACAAACAGGCCGATATGCCCGCCTTCCATCGCCTGCCCTCCGAGGATGGCGGCCACGCCCAGGCCAAGCCCGATCAGGCTGCCACGATCCACGCGTCTTCCTTAAGTTTGGCGCGAATGCGCGCGATTGCCTGACCGTGCAATTGACACACTCGGGCTTCGGTTACTCCGAACACTTCACTGATTTCACGCAGATTGAGTTCCTCCTCGTAATACAGCGACATCAACAACTTTTCGCGCTCCGGAAGGCCTTCGATCCCCTTGATAATGCAAGCACGCAGGTTGGCATCGAGCAATTGAGGCAAAGGCATGCTGGCTTCGTTACCCGACTGTTTATCGAGAAATGAGTCATCCTCCTCCGACTCGCCAAAATCCTCGAAGTACAGCAACTGGTGACCGCGCGCATCCCCCAGCATGGTTTGGTATTCAGCCAATGGAATTTTCATGAACGCGGCGATTTCCGACCCCTTCGGGGGTCGTCCCAGTTGATGCTGGAGCGCTCCAATCGCCTTCTCGATCTTGCGCATCGATTGGCGTGCGCTACGCGGCATCCAGTCGGACTGACGCAGTTCATCGAGCATCGATCCGCGAATACGCTGGATCGCATAAGCCTCGAACTGCGCACTCTGTGCTTCGTCGTAACGGCTGATCGCATCCAGCAACCCGATCATGCCGGCCTGCACCATATCGTCTTCTTCCACGCTCGGCGGCAGGCGTCCCATCATGTGATGGGCGAGACGCTTGACCATGGGCATGTATTGCGTGAGCAGATCGGGTTTTTCAGTTTTTTCGCTTCTGCCAGTGGCGGTGTACATCGCTTATCCCCTTCTACACGCTTCCACCAGGCAACCACCCTGAATCACGCGCTGCATAAAGCCCCCCACGTTTCCCAAGCTCGACGGTTGGGGCCAATGCAGCAGGCCTTCGGCTAGTTTGCGAAACTGCGAGGTGGACTGCGCAACCGGAAATGCCTCCAATACTGAAGTGCGTAATCGGTTGGCAAGGCTCAAGCGTTCGTCGAGCGGTATATAGCCGAGATAATCCACCGACACATTCAGATACTGTTCGGCGGTGTGCGCAAAATTGTGCGCGACGGCGTGTGCCTGTTCCGGCGATTCAATGCGATTGAGCAGCAGACGAAACTGACGTTTGCCAAAATTCTGCGCCAGTCGTTTTACCAGGATGTAGGCTTGTGTGAGCGCCGCGTTGCCGGGGGGTACCACCACCATGATTTCAGATGTGGCGAGGCCCAGTGGTAACGCATCGGGATCGGTCGCTTCTTCCATATCCACCAGCACGACATCTACGCCGCATTGCAAACGATTGAAGCTCTGCGCCAGCCATTCCTGATCGCGTTCCGACAAACGCCCGAGGCGGTTAAATCCGCCGCCGATGGGCAACACTTGCACGTTGTCTGGTCCGGTGAGGATGAGTGCGTCTAATGTGCAGCGTCCAGCAATCACGTCGGCCACGTCAAAGCGAGGCGTTAGCCCCAACGTGGCTGAGGCGCCGCGCCCATTTGGGGACTGATCAATGATAAGCACATCGCGCCCGGAACGAGCCAGCGCGACTGCCAGATTAGCCGTCGCCGCGGTCTTGCCCGCGCCCTGCTGCCCCGACATCACAGTAATAACCTGAAACCTGGACTGACCCAGTAAACGTCGTAGTCCAGCAGCCTGATCGCTCACGGATTTACCCACGGGCCACCACGCTTTCACGATACGGTGTTTGAGCCGCAGAGAGCGCAAACGCCAGCTCACTATCGTCGAGCTGCCAATGCGAAGACTGCGTGCGGGGTTTGAACGCGCGGTGAATAAGGTATTGGCGATTGGCCAGATGCAGATCTTCGGGAACGCGCTGGCCGGTCGCCAGATAATGTACGCTCAGTTGATGACGAATCGCACAATCTAGTCCTGCGCCGAGGCTCGCTGCCTCGTCGACCTTAGTCAGGATGCAGCCATCCAGCCCGCGGGTCTGATAGGCCTGCACGACTTCATTCAGCGTGTCGCCATGACTGGTCGCATTTAGCAGCAGCAAGCGCTTAACGGGCTTGCCAGCCTGACACAACATTTCGACCTGCTCGGCGACAGCCTGGTCGCGCTGGCTCATGCCTACGGTATCGATCAGCACGGTGTGCTTGTGGCCTAACTCGGACAACGCCACCCGCAAGTCGGCGGCATCGCGTACAGCGTGCACAGTCACGCCTAAAATCTTGCCATAAATGCGCAGCTGTTCGTGACCGCCAATGCGATAACTGTCAGTGGTCAACAGCGCCAGTTTGTCAGCACCGTGACGTACCACAAAGCGCGCCGCCAACTTGGCAGTGGTCGTGGTTTTGCCCGCGCCGGTCGGCCCCATCAGTGCAAAAACGCCGCCTACATCGAGCATGTCCGTCTCGCTCTGCATCACATTCAGGCGCTTCATCAACGTGCTGCGCATCCATGCTTGCGCTTGCTCGGCGTCACTCTTGGGCAGGGTTTCCAGTAATTCACGCGCCAGCGTCGTGCTAAAACCCGCCGCGAGCATGTCGCGCATCACGCCGGCACCTGAGGGATCGCGCCCCGGCAAGTCGCGCCAGGTCAGATCGGCAAGCTGGCTTTCCAGACGATTCTGCATGCTCTTGATTTCGCTAATCACACTCTGCGCCAGTTGGGCGCTGTCGTGATTGGGAGCAGCCGCGCGTTCGACCAGATGACGTTTAAAGCTCACCTCCGGTGCCGGTTCGGGCTGCATCTCTGGCATCTGGGGCGGGACAGGCACTGGCACTGGCCTTAGCCTCGGCGTTGACACTGGCGGCGCAATCGCGGCGATGTCTTCCGCCGCCAAGGCCAGCACTTCCACGCCGCCGTCGACGGCGCGGTTGGAAAGGATGACCGCATTAGGCCCTAGCACGTCGCGCAATTCGCGCATGGCTTCACGGGATGTTTTGGCGACGATACGTTTCACGTTCATACAGCTCCTACGAGGGAAGTCACTTTGATATGTTTGCCTTCGGGCACTTCAGCGTGCGAAAGCACCTTGAGTTGCGGCACCGTCCGCCGCAGAAACCGTGCGAGTAGCGGACGCAGCACTGCAGGCGTCAGCAACACGGGGGGATGACCCAGCGCTTCTTGCCGCTGGGTGGTCGTCTGGGTACGCTCCAGCAGCGTATCGGCGAGACCGGGTTCCATTGCGGCGGTCTCGTTGCCCGCTTGCAGGGTTTGCAGCAGCAGCCGCTCTAATCCCTGATCCAGCGCAATCACCGGCAGTTCGCTGACCGAACCAAAAATCTGCTGCACGATAGAACGCCCCAGCGCCACACGCACCAGCGCAGTCAAGTCGCTGGGGTCCTGCACGCGTGCAGCATCTTCCAACAGCGTGTCGATAATGGTGCGCATATCGCGAATCGCGACCCCTTCAGTGAGCAGGTTCTGCAATACTTTTTGCACGCTAGAAAGCGGCAACATCTTGGGCACCAGATCCTCCACCAGCTTGGGTGCGCTCTTGCCCAGATGGTCGAGCAAGGCCTGCGTTTCTACCCGCCCGAGTAACTCAGCTGCAAATAGCGTGACCAGATGATTCAGATGGGTGGCGATCACTGTGCCGGGGTCGACTACGGTATAGCCCATGGCTTGAGCCTGCTCGCGCAGACCCGATTCAATCCACACCGCTGGCAGGCCGAATGCGGGATCACGCGTAGTCACGCCGGGCAAACTGGCGGTGACGCTGCCCGGATCGATAGCCAGAAACAGCCCGGTGCGAACCTCGCCACTGCCAATTTCCACACCTTTCAGCGTGATGCGATACCCGTTGGGATTGATTTCGAGGTTGTCGCGGATATGCACCGCGGGCGGCAAAAAGCCGATTTCACGCGCGAACTTTTTACGTATGCCTTTAATGCGACGCACCAGTTCGCCATCCGCGGCGTTATCGACCAGCGGAATCAGCCGGTAGCCGACTTCCAGCCCGAGGGTGTCGATAGGTGCGACATCTTCCCAACTGGCTTCCTGGGCTTCGAGCGCAGCAACCGGGACCGACTGCACATCAACCAGTGCCTCGGGTGGCTGCCTACTATTTTTGTAGGCTAGCCACGCCATTGCCCCGGCCAGCAACAGAAAAGCCAGGTTGGGCATGCCGGGGATCAGACCCATCATGCCGATGATCGCGGCAGTGATATAGAGCGCTTGGGTCTTGTTGAAGATGTTGGACAACATCTGCCCGGCGATGTCTTCCTCCGTGCTGACGCGGCTGACGATCAGGCCCGCCGCGATCGAAATAACCAGCGCCGGAATTTGCGCAACCAGACCATCGCCGATAGCTAGGAGCGTGTAGTTGTGTGCGGCGTCGCCGAGCGACAGGTCATGCTGCATCACACCGATAATCAAGCCGCCGACGATATTGATAACCAAAATGAGAATGCCGGCGATGGCATCGCCCCGCACAAATTTCGAGGCACCGTCCATCGAGCCGTAGAAGTCGGCTTCCTGCGCAACCTCAGCGCGGCGAATCCGGGCTTCTTTTTCGTCGATCAAACCGGCGTTAAGGTCGGCGTCAATCGCCATCTGCTTGCCCGGCATTGCGTCCAGCGTGAAACGCGCGCTGACCTCGGCGATGCGGCCGGCACCTTTGGTGATCACAATAAAATTGATCACTACCAAAATCACGAACACGATAATGCCGACTGTGTAATTGCCGCCGACCAGAAAATGGCCGAAAGCTTCGATGACTTTACCTGCGGCATCCGGCCCGGTATGGCCTTGCAGCAGCACCACGCGGGTAGAAGCGACGTTGAGCGAGAGTCGTAGCAATGTGGAGAGCAACAATACGGTGGGGAAGGCGGCGAAATCAAGCGCTTTCTTGGTCGACAAGCTCACCATCAACACCATGATCGAGAGTGCGATATTGAATGTGAATAGCATGTCGAGTGCGAACGGCGGAAGCGGCAGCACTAGCATCGCCAGAATCAACACGATGAAAATCGGCGCAGCTAGCGCGCGAGCATTAGCATCGCCAAATAGTCTGGAAAACCTCAGCGCGACGTTCATGTAGCGGCTTGCAACGGATCAAGTTCGGACGGGACCGGCAATGTCGTCGGCGCGGTGGGATAAGCCCCGCCCACCTGCTGGAAGTGACGAAGCTGGAATACATAGGCCAGTACTTCGGCCACCGCTGCGTAGAGCGTGGCCGGGATTTCATCGCCGAGTTCAGTGTGGCGGAACAGTGCACGCGCGAGCGGAGGTGCTTCCAGCAGCGGCACTTTGTTTTCGGCAGCCAGTTCGCGAATCCGGGCGGCAACAGCGTCGGCGCCCTTGGCGATGACACGCGGCGCACCCATCTTGCCTTCAGTGTATTTAAGCGCCACGGCGTAGTGACTCGGGTTGGTCACCACCACATCAGCTTTGGGCACTTCGGCCATCATACGGCGGCGTGCCATTTCGCGCTGCTGGGCACGAATACGCGCCTTGACTTGCGGGTCACCCTCGGATTCGCGCGCTTCCTGACGCAGTTCTTCCTTGGTCATTTTGAGCTTGTTGGTGTAACTCCAAAGCTGATAAGGCAGGTCTAGCACCACGATAAAAATCATCGCACCCGACGCCAGCAGGAACACCTTGCCGATCAGATTACCCATGTGCTGAATCGCAGTGGACGGCGCTTCCAGACTGAGCGAAAAAATCGCATCCAGATTGGACCAGATTAGCCAGACCGCCACTACGCCCAGCAAGCCGACTTTAGCGAGCGACTTGCCTAGTTCGACCAGGCTCTGCGTCGAAAACACGCGCTTGATACCCGTGAGCGGATTCATGCGATTGAAATCCGGAAAGAACGCCTTGGTGCTAAACACCCAGCCGCGTATTAGCAAAGGCGAAGCAAGCGTGGCCATCACCATCAATGCCAAAAATGGCGTCAACGCGAGCGCCGCGGTGTAAAACTGGCTCGACAACAAAGCCATGACGTGTGAGCTGTCGCGCGCGATGCCCGAATCGAATTGCAAGCTACCCCGCACAATCTTCGACAAAGTCAGCCCGAGATCATGGGCCATCCACCACAAGGCTGCGCCACCCGTCATCAGCACCACGAACGTAGCCAGCTCGCGCGATTGCGGCACCTGGCCGTCTGCGCGAGCTTTATCCAGTCGTTGTTGCGACGGGGCTTCTGTCTTTTCCTGATCGTTTCCTTCAGCCATCCCTGATCTCACCTGTAGAGGAGCCCCATTTGCACTGAGCAGAAGCGGGGTTTCTTAGGGGTGGATTATTGGTGATGCCTGGCGTGGACAATCAGAGGAATACAGGGGTTTTTGGGCTGCAATTGTGGGGTTGAGCAATCTCAAGCAACTCGCGACCTAAACGTCAATACGCTGATTGCCGACAACGGCATGCGGACCCGAGACGAGCGCTTTGCCGGCCAGCGCAAATACAAACAACACCCCGATACACTTCACGACAAGACCCAATCCAGGAAGCGGGCGAGGTTGTACCGCCCCCAGGATTTCGACTACGACCCGGCCACCGGCACTTGCGTCTGTCCCGCAGGCTCTACTCCAATTGCAATCACTGCACAACGAATGGAATGGACGCGCTCATCATAGATATCAGGACGCAAAACAGGACTGTGTGCCCTACACGCAGCGGGAGCAATGTCTGCGTACTCCAGACAGAACCCCGGCACAAGCAGATCACCGCTATGGCCGCCGCTTGGCCACGGTGGAACCCCGTATTCGACAACTTGCGGCATAACAAACAGCTCAACCGCTTCACGCTCAGAGGACAGAAGAAGGTGGATCGCAGTGGAAGCTCTACCGTCTGGTGCACAACATTGAGAAGCTGGCGCATCCCCTCTCACCTAATCAGGAGACGCCTTGACTTGATAGGGACATGTCGCCGAAATGGATCGGTATTTGTAACCATGAATTAAAAATGGCGTGGCATTTCCACGCCATTTTTTTGTGTCGCAGTTTGCTGCGGAAAAGGGTTTTCTACAACAACGTTTGAACTTGAGAGGGCTGGCCAAAAGCAAGCTTGGCTTGCT
>JAYWDZ010000092.1:0-36856 GCA_043779595.1 Nitrosomonadales bacterium | reverse complement strand
AAACCACTGTAGAAATCACGAGTCTCGCAAGAATGTCATCAAAAAATGATTCGATGACGGTGGGATGAAATTTAATGGGATTTATAGAAGTGCCCTTACTACTAGGCGAAATGCATCATGGCTGACTTGCTCCCTCCGCTCAAACCCATTCCCATCAAGGAGCGGCTGTCAATTCTGTACATCGAGTACAGCCATCTCGATGTGCTCGACGGTGCGTTTGTCGTGGTCGATAAGAATGGTGTGCGTACTCACATTCCGGTCGGCGGCGGAGGTATCCATCACGCCGGACTAAGCAACGGGTAGAAGAAACCGCCGATGCGATTCGCGCGATGCTGTCCTAGGGAACCCCCGCCCATGAACGATGCGCGCTGCAAAGTGTGTTCGCTGAAAGAGATTTGCCGCCAGCGACGGCGGCGAAGCGTGCGCGGTTGCGCCGGGAGCTGTTTAATGCGACGGAATAAAGTAATGCGCCATGCCACAGGTGGCGAGAAAAAGTCTTTCGACCTCAATCATTTCCTCCTCCGTCAAACTGGCGAGCCAGGCATCACTAAATTGTATTCATGCCCATGACACGAGAACTACCCCTTTCATCCGTCAGGCTTTGGCCATTTTTGTGGGGGTGTCACCCACTTGCTTGTTAATCGCCCACTGTTGGGCAATTGATAAAATGTTGTTCACCACCCAGTACAGCACGAGCCCCGCCGGGAAGAATACAAACATTACGGTAAAACCAATCGGCATGATCATCATGATTTTGGCCTGCATCGGGTCCATGGGCTGCGGGTTGAGTTTGACCTGTAGCACCGAGGTGATACCCATTATTATCGGCAAAATATAGAAAGGATCGGGCGCGGTCAGGTCGGTGATCCAGCCTATCCATGGCGCGCCGCGCATTTCAACTGCGGCGAGCAGCACCCAGTACAACGCGATGAAGACGGGGATTTGAATCAGGATCGGCAGGCAGCCACCTAGCGGGTTGATCTTTTCGGTCTTGTACATTTCGGCCATCGACTGATGTAATTTTTGGCGATCGTCGCCATGAATTTCTTTCAGACGTTGCAGGCGCGGCGTGAGTTTTTTCATTTTCGCCATCGACTTGTAGCCGGCGGCGGACAAGGGATAGAGCGCAAGTTTGATAAAAATGGTCAGCAAAATGATGGCCCAACCCCAGTTTCCAACGAGCTTCTCAATTTGTTTAAGCGCCCAAAAGATCGGGTAGGCAAGCGGCTTCAGCAGGCCATAGTCACGCGTCAAATCCAGTCCAGGCGCGGTTTTCTCCAACACGCTTTGGAGCTGTGGCCCGGCATATAGCGGCACGTTGATGGTTTTTTCTTGCCCGGGCAAGAGCTTGCCTTCGGCAAGGATAACGCCCGCAGTAAACAAATCGTCGCCTTGCGCCTTGGTATAAAACTCGCGTTTGTCGCCCGCTTGGGGCAACCAGGCCGCCACGAAATGGTGTTGCATCATGCCGACCCAGCCGTCGTTGCTGGTTTTTTCGAAGTCAACTTTGCCTTCACTGATTTTTTTAAACGCGACTTTCTGAAACTTCTTCGCGTCGGTATAAAACACCGGGCCGGTATAGGCATTGATCAGCTTGGACTCGCCCGTCGGAGCACCCCCATTCCGGGTGAACTGAAAATACGGGGTCAGCTCGATGGCTTGCGTGCCGCCATTGATCACGCGGGTTTTTAAATTCACCTGATAACTGCCACGCGTGAAGGTATAGGTTTTTTCGACGCGTACGCCCGTGGCTGCATCGGTCCAAACCAAGGGCACCTCTAATCGCGACGCCCCATTAACCAAACCATAGGTGCCGGGGGTGAGCTGAAAAGTGCTGCGATGGGTGGGTAATCCTGGCCCGATTAACCCGTTTTGAGCGACATAAGCCCGGGTATTACTGTCTTCGAATAACGGCTGTGTTTGGGTTTTATCCTGGGTTTCGCGGTAGGCCAACAGTTGCAAAGTCCGTATATCCCCACCGGTACTGTCGATTTCGGCACGTAATACATCGGTGACTACCACCGCGCGCTGACCGTGCGCTAGCGTTGCAACAGCGGGAGCCGCCGAGCTGGCGGGAACATTCAGGGCTTGACTCGGGGTAGGCGCTGAACTGGATTGGCTGATGGCGGGCTCAGGCGGCGGCGGCAACTGATGTTTAGACTGCCACGACTCCCATAGTAATAACAGCGTGAATGAGAAAACTACAAAAAGTATCAGTCGCTGGTTATCCATAAGAATCTATTCAGTAAGGGGTGGGATCGGCCATTTGGCCAGCGCACGCTGCCCGGCTTTTGTCAGTGCGCGGGCAAGATCGTTCGATTCTTTACCGGCTACAGGTTTTGCCATTAGCCGAACGACAAAATCACACGCAGGCAAATCATGTCGTTGTACCCGAAAGCGTTCGCGTACGCAGCGCTTGACCCGGTTTCGATCTACCGCCCGTGGCAGCAGGCGCTTAGCCACAATCATTCCCAATCGCGCATGCCCTAGCGCGTTGGGCCGCACCATTACCAGCAGGCTATCTGTACGGGCGCGTTCATTCTCTTTAAAAACGCGCTCGAATTCCTCAGGCTTGAGTAAACGCGAATCGCGCGGAAATGACGAGGGACGAAGCGGGTAGGGTGAGACAGAAGCAAGCTGATCAGGCGGGTCGATCAATCTTTGGACTGAGACTTGGCCTAAACTGCCAGGCGCTCACGACCTTTGGCCCGACGGGCATTGATGATGGCCCGGCCCCCTTTGGTTTTCATGCGGGTGCGAAAGCCGTGAGTACGTTTACGGCGAACGGTCGAGGGTTGGTAAGTGCGTTTCATGTGTATCCTTTCCGAAAATGCTGACCCGATGAGCCAAACATAAATAAATGGGTGAAAAACCGCGTATTTAAGCGCGGCACGCACTTGGGTGTCAAGCTTGGCATGTCACTCTCCACTACACACAGCGCATTCTGCATGTCGTATTACCTGTGGATAACCTGACCGAAGCAGCGTAACATCCCTCTCCTAAATCATGCTAATTACCCCTACCCCCGACATCACAATGAATTCATTCTGGGATATTTGCCAAGCGCGTTTTCGCGCGAGTTTGACCCAGCAGCAATTCAGTACCTGGATTAAACCATTGGTCTTTGATGAGTCGGATACGCATGTCCATATCCTTGCGCCTAATCATTTTGTGATGGATTGGGTGCGCGAAAAATTTGCAGATCACATTAATGGGTGGGCCAAAGAGCATTTCGCCCAACCGGTATCGATTAGCTATGCCCTCGGCAAAAAAACGACAGCGCCTAAAGCGGCCGCCGCCCCTGAAGTCGTCGCTCCCTTGGCTGCCGTAACATCGCAGGATCGGCGCGCGCCCGCATCAGGCATGCGCATCAACGCCAGCTTCAATTTTGATAATTTCGTCTCCGGTCGGGCTAATCAGCTGGCGCGCGCAGCCTCGTTGCAAATTGCAGAAAACCCAGGACAGGCCTACAACCCGCTGTTTATCTATGGCGGTGTCGGTCTTGGCAAAACCCATTTGCTGCAGGCGATTGGCAATACCGTGCGCGAAGCCAACCCCGGCGCCCGCATTAGCTATATTCATGCCACCGATTACGTAGACGATGTGGTGAAAGCCTATCTGAACAAGCAGTTTGATGATTTCAAGCGCCGTTATATGTCGCTGGACCTGCTTCTGGTTGACGACATTCAGTTTCTGGCCAAAAAAGACCGCAGCCAGGAAGAGTTTTTCTATGCGTTTAATTCTCTGATCGAAAATAAAAAGCAAATTGTCATCACCTGTGACACCTTCCCCAAAGAAATAAACGGCCTGGACGATAGACTGAAATCGCGCTTCGCCTGGGGACTTACCGTTGCGGTGGAACCGCCTGAACTGGAAATGCGTGTGGCGATTCTGCTCTCTAAAGCCACGCTCGAAAACGCCAAGCTCGATGAAAACGTTGCGTTTTTCATAGCCAAACAAGTACGTTCAAATGTTCGCGAACTGGAAGGCTCGTTAAAGCGCGTGATCGCGTTTTCGCGCTTCCATGAAAAACCTATTACGTTGGAGCTGGCTAAAGAAGCCCTGCGTGACCTGATTGCGTCGACCTCACGCATGGTCTCGGTCGAAAACATCCAAAAAACGGTCGCCGACTTTTACAAAATCAAAGTCGCCGACATGTATTCCAAAACCCGCACCCGCAACCTTGCCCGGCCGCGTCAGATTGCGATGGCGCTAGCAAAAGAATTAACCAATCAAAGCTTGCCCGAAATTGGCGAGTCGTTTGGAGGACGCGATCACACCACGGTGTTGCATGCATGCCGTAAAGTCGTCGAATTACGCGAAACCCATGTCGAGATAGGACGCGACTATTTGGTGTTATTACAAACGCTGACTGGCTAGGTATCAAATGTGGATAACTTGAGCTTGGCTGAAAACCCAAGCAAGTTATCCCGTTTTTTACCCAGTGCGCAGAGACTTACTCACAGACAAAAAAACTGGCAACACTATGTTTACTAAAACAAACGCTGCTTATCCTCACCAAACCACTACCTTAATTACTACTTTAAGGAATATATAAATGCTATTAATACAAACAGAACGTAACGCTTTACTTGCACCGCTTAGTGCAACAGTTGGCGTGGTTGAGCGCCGACATACGCTGCCTATTTTGTCTAATGTGCTGCTCGAGAAAAAAGCCGGCATGTTGACCTTATTGGCGACCGACCTGGAATTGCAGGTCAGCACACAACTGGAGAACAGCGGTAGCGGCGAAGATTTTGCTATTACCGTGGCAGCGCGAAAATTGTTTGATATCGTGCGCGCATTGCCAGACGGGGCCAAACTCAAGCTCGATACCAAAGATAAACAAGTCGTCGTGAGCGCAGGCAAATCCCGCTTCACGTTGCAAACTTTGCCAGCAGCCGATTTCCCCCGAATGGAAACCGCGGCGGGTTTGGGCGATGAGATCAAGCTACCGCAAAAAACGTTGAAACGCCTGTTGCAATTGGTACAGTTTGCGATGGCAAGCCAGGATATTCGCTATTACCTGAACGGCATGTTGCTGGTGCTGGACGGTAAAGTGTTGCGCGTAGTTGCCACCGATGGGCATCGCCTGAGTTATGCCGAAACTACGCTCGAAACCGAAGCGACCGCGCGCGAAGTGATTATTCCGCGCAAGACGGTGCAAGAATTGGTCAAGCTGCTAAGCGATGTGGATGATCCGGTCAGCCTGCAAATCGGTACCAATCAAGTCACCATCCGGCTGCCGCATACCGAACTGGTTTCCAAAGTGGTGGACGGAAAATTTCCCGATTACCAGCGCGTGATTCCGCAGAATCAACCACGGCAATTAAAAGCCAATCGCCAGATTGTGATGCAGGCGCTGCAACGCGCATCGATCCTGTCGAATGAAAAATTCCGCGGCGTGCGTTTGGTGATGAGCGAAAACACGCTTGGCATCATTTGCAATAACAACGAGCAGGAAGAGGCCGCCGACGAGATCGAAGTGCAATACGCCGGTGAGCCCATTGATGTAGGCTTTAACGTGACTTATTTGCTCGACGGCCTGGGCGCATTAGGGGCTGAAAGCATCACGCTGTCGCTCGCGGACGCCAATAGCAGTATGTTGTTAACGAGCGACGCTGAAGCGGGCTTTAAATACGTCGTGATGCCGATGCGCATCTGAGCAAAGACGCCGCTCCTAAATCAGTGATCAACCGGAAAGACCCATGGCAGACAATTACGATTCCTCCAGTATCCGCATTCTCAAAGGCCTCGACGCGGTCAGAAAACGTCCCGGCATGTATATCGGCGACACTTCCGACGGCACCGGCTTGCACCACATGGTGTTCGAAGTGCTGGATAACGCGATCGACGAAGCGCTAGGCGGTTATTGCGACGATATCAAGGTCATCATCCATCCCGACAATTCGGTGTCGGTGCTGGACAACGGCCGCGGCATTCCGACCGATATCAAGGACGACGACGAATTCAAGCGCAGCGCACTGGAAATCGTGATGACCGAGCTGCACGCGGGTGGCAAGTTCGACCAGAATTCATACAAAGTTTCAGGGGGTTTGCACGGCGTCGGCGTGTCGGTAGTGAACGCGCTATCCGATTGGCTGAAAGTCAAAGTGTGGCGCAATGGCACCGCGCACCTGCTGGAGTTTGCGCACGGCGTGATCACCGGCCCGGTGCAAATTCTCGGCGACACCGAACGCAAAGGCACCGAAGTGCACTTTATGGCCAGCATCGAAACCTTTGGCCTGATCGAATACCACTACGACATCCTCGCCAAGCGCATCCGCGAGCTGTCGTTTCTGAATAACGGCGTGAAGATCGAGCTTGCCGATCACCGCACCGGCAAAAGCGAAAACTACGCGCATTCGGGCGGGGTGAAAGGCTTTGTCGAATACATGAACAAAGCCAAAAGCGTACTGCACCCGAAGATTTTTCATGCGGTCGGTGAAAAAGACGGCATGACGGTCGAAGTCGCGATGCAGTGGAACGACAGCTATTCCGAAGTTGTACAGTGCTTCACCAACAACATCCCGCAACGCGACGGCGGCAGCCACTTGACCGGCCTACGTATGGCGATGACGCGGGTGCTGAACAAATACATCGAAGAAAACGAGCTGGCGAAAAAAGCCAAAGTCGAAACTACCGGCGACGACATGCGCGAGGGGCTCACCTGTGTGCTCTCGGTCAAAGTACCCGAGCCAAAGTTTTCATCACAGACTAAGGACAAGCTGGTGTCGTCCGAAGTGCAGCCGGTGGTGCAGGAAGTCGTCGGCCAGAAGCTATCCGAGTTTCTGCTCGAGAATCCCAGTGACGCCAAAATTCTGGTCGGCAAAATTCTGGACGCAGCACGCGCACGCGAAGCCGCGCGCAAGGCGCGCGAAATTACCCGTCGCAAAGGCGTGATGGACGGTTTGGGTCTCCCGGGCAAGCTCGCCGATTGCCAGGAAAAAGACCCGGCCTTATGCGAAATTTATCTGGTCGAGGGTGATTCCGCCGGCGGCTCGGCCAAGCAAGGGCGTGACCGTAAATTCCAGGCGATTCTGCCGCTCAAAGGCAAAATTTTGAACGTCGAACGCGCGCGTTTCGACAAGGTCATCAGCAGCCAGGAAATTGCCACGCTGATTACCGCGCTCGGCACCAGCATCGGCAAGGACGATTACAACGCCGACAAGCTGCGTTATCACCGCATCATCATCATGACCGACGCCGACGTCGACGGCGCGCACATCCGCACCTTGCTGCTGACGTTTTTCTATCGCCAGATGCCCGAGCTGGTCGAGCGCGGCCATATCTACATCGCCCAGCCGCCGTTGTACAAGGTCAAACACGGCCGCAGCGAGCGCTACATCAAAGACGAGCACGAATTCAAAGAGCACCTGATGGTCGAGGCGATGAAAGACGCCGAACTGACGCCCATGGACGGCGCAATGCCGATAAGCGGTGACGCATTAGCCACGTTGGCGCGCGAATACTTCCTCGCCGAAGCAGTCAGTACCCGCCTTAGCCGCATGCTGCCTGCCGAAGTGCTGCAAGCCCTGATGCGTATCCCGCGCCTGAGCCTGGCCGACAGCGGCGCAGCGATGCTCAGCGAAGCCAGCCTTGGCGCCGCGCTCGATGAGCAGCGCTACGAAGTGGCTGCCGAATACCAGAGCGATATCGACAGCCATCGGCTGCGCATCACGCGCCAAAGTCACGGCAATGTGCACATCAGCTTTCTCGAGGCCGACCTGCTTGAGTCGGGCGACTACGTACAACTAGTCAAAGTCGGCGACCTGCTGCGCGACCTGGTTGGCCTCGGCGCAAAAATCCGTCGCGGCGAAAAAGACGCGGCAGTGCAGAGTTTCCGCGAAGCGATGGATTGGCTGCTAGCCGAAGTCAAACGCGGCATGAGTATCCAGCGCTACAAAGGCCTGGGCGAAATGAACCCCAGCCAATTGTGGGAAACCACCATGGACCCCAAAGTGCGGCGCCTGATGCGGGTGCAAATCGAAGATGTGATTTCTGCGGATCTAACCTTCGTCACACTGATGGGCGATGAGGTTGAACCGCGCCGTGCGTTTATTGAAAGTAATGCGCTGGGCGTGCGTAATCTGGATGTATAAAGTTGTGTCGGATGACACAACAAATGCAAACTGTGCCAAGTTAGTGCAAAACTACTGACGCAGTTAATGCAAAAAATTTTTGGCACCACGTAAATCCCATTCGTTAAAGTTTTCGACTATTTGCGATCTAGATTTTGAATCGTGCAATTCTCAGTTGAAATAACCTGAAGTTTTTCCTGCTTCTTGTTGGAAATTGGCCGCACGGCCTGCACAGCACAAAGTGCAATTAGTTTGAATTGATGTTCGTATGGACCGACTTTTCCTGGATACAACTTGGGATCGCGTTCTGGCCCTATAAACCTATAAAATAGGAACCACTTTATGCCTGCATAATTGAGGGAAGCAGACTATCACCAGACTACGTTGACAGTGTGGATATCGGCCGAAGCGGACTTAGAGGTATTCCATCGACTCCGTCCGCTACCGACACCAAGGAGACGGTCGAGGCTTGTTCACTGAATGTCTCTTGATTGGGCAAAAAACGCCGTTCCGCATGTACCCCAACGCCTCCGGTTTGCAGTGCTCGGCCAAGACGAGGCGGGCAGAACAATAAACGCTATCTCTTTAAACCTGACGGTAAGGCGACGTTATCGTTTGTCATTCGAGACCTATTAAGCTAGGCTCAGCCTATTGCAAAGGTCGGTTTGATGAACCTCACATCGAAGGCAATTTTTTTTGTCGGGCGTCTTGTGCTACCTGTCGTGTTCGCCGCGATGGCCTGTGGACCAGCTCTGGGCCAGGTGCAGCGACCACGGCTGGAGAGTGGCGCCGACGCCCTGTCGTTCTCGATCGCGGCGTCGCCTTCGGGAAAGACGGCGGCTGTGTCCAGGCTTGGTGGCGCTGTCTCCCTGATCGATCTGGACACCATGCAAGAGTCCAGCTACTGGCAAGTCGGAAAAACCGGATTTACGTGGATCGGCTATGCATCCGAATCGGTCATCCTGGCGATAGAGCAATTGACCGATGGAACCGGGTTGGTCGAACAAATACACCGCATCGACACGGCCACGGGGGACGTGAGCGTCATGACGAAATACCGCGGCATTGCAAGCGCGACGATTTCGGACGGACTGCTATACCTGGCCCTGGGAAACGAGGTCAAGATCTGGGATGTCATCCAGCAGAAGGTCCGCACTTCCATCAGGCTGGATGCAGAGGTGGCGCGCCTTGCTTCGTCAATGAACTCAAAGGTCTTTGCGGTCACGGCCGAGGGCTCCGTGATTGAGATCGGACCCGCAGGCCGACAAACGCGCCGCGGCCGGTTGACGCTCCCCGCCCCCTATTCTGCGCTCGCGGTCAGTCGCGATGGCAACCAAATAGCAGCGATGAATGGCCGCATTCCGGCGTTCGCATTTTCCGATGGAGTGGAAGTTCTCGATTTCCGAACCTCCTCATCTACCCTATTGCCCATTCCTGGCGTCGCTGGTGCGTTGTTTTTCACCGCGAACGGGTCTCGCATTGTAGCCGCCACGGGCTTTGCGATGCGGGCAAAGGCGTCTTCAATGATGGAATTGACCACGCTCAAGACCGACCGCATTTCCGAGTGGTCAATTGCCGAAAAGAGAATAATCCGCACGGTTGAGGTGCCAAACCCCGCCTATGCCGCGGCCGCCATCCCAGCACGTGAAAACGACTTTCTGACCCAGACCTGGGGGGGCGGCACGTATCTAGTAAACCTTACAGCACAGAGCGCTAAAAGAATCTTCGCTGCCGCTGTGCTTGCGAAGGCATTGCGCTTCGTCACTCCCAAAAGGCTAGGTGTAGTGGCGTCGGATGGATCGCAATTCAGCTGGAACCTGGCCAACGGTCGCATGGAAAATTTCCGTTCCCCGCGCGTGGAGATCGACAAGCTCGAAGTGCGCCACGCATTCGCTGGACTGAAAGTATCCGGGATCATCGAACACCTCCAACTGCACAATGACGTGGACTGCGAGATTCGGGTCCAGTACTCCTTGGAGGCGGGTGCCATGCAGTCGGTGTGCATCCCCAAGAAACAAATTGCGGCCATAGTGCCGCCCTCGTCGGAGAAGGTCTTGTGGCACTTGCAGAACGTGACTGCAGACGCCTCAGCCGACGGGATGGGCATCGCGCTGGGCCTGAGTTTCACCAACCTTCAAGGCGACAAACCGGGCGAAAGCCGGTCCGCACTCTTCCAGTTCAACCTTTCCAATCCTTCGCAATACAAAGTCGCCCTTTTGAATGACGTGGCGTCAATCCGGTTGCTGCGTTACTCTGACGACGCGAAGTTGCTGATAGCAGCCGTGGGAACCGACTCCCAAATAAGCGAGGGGGTCGTCAAGCCCGCGGCCATCAATGCCATTTCGGCATTTGACAGCGATTCGGGTGTCCTGCGGTGGACCGCCAAGTATCCTTCCCCTCCTGCTGAAATCATAGACATGCATTTAGAGTTGGGCGCGCTGCTCGTAGTGGCGGACCGGTCAGGCTTGATCGGCACGTTCGGCACAAAGCCGCAGGAGGGCTGGGGACGCTATCTCGTCAGCGGTCGGACATCGGCGATGGTCTTGGCACCGGTCGCACGGTACATGGTCGCCGGCACAGTTGGGGGCGAGTTCAACATGGTCGACCCCAAAAACAATTTCTCCACGTCGAACTTCGGCGAGGACGGCTCGAGTATCGAGGCTCTTGCTCTCAGCGCGGACGAAACCATGCTTGCCAGCGCCGATGACAAGGGCGCGATCAAGCTGTGGCAGTTGCGCACGCGGCGCGAAGTGGCCGCGATGACCGCATGGGGCGGCAACGAATGGCTGGTTCTGACAAGCGAAGGTGCCTTCGCTGGCACGGATGCCGCCACGCGGCGTACCTACCTGCGCTACCTGCAAGGCGCATACCGGCTCGATCAGATCTACGACGCTTTCTCGCGGCCTGAAATCGTCGCCGACATCCTGCAGGGCAAGCGGCTGACCCGCCCTCTCATCTCCGATTTCCAGGAGTTTTTGCGCAGGCCGCCTCCAACGGTCAAACGGCTTGAGGCATCCACTGCTGACAACAGTAACGAAGGGGTTATAGAGGCCGATCTCGGCGACCGCGGCGGCGGTATAGGCCCCAGCCTCATCTACGTCAACGGCAAGCTAGCATGGATCGATGGCGAAGAGCGCACCGGCCAGGGTGTGACCTTCGCCAGATCGGTCAATCGGCCGCCCACCCTTTCGAGGCCGGAGAGCACGGCCGAGCTGGGCTCCAGCGTGCCCTTGGCGGCCGACGCGCCACCCGATACGGCCTCGGTCGCCGCGTCTCGGCCCGCGCGTCTGAAGGTCCGGGTGAAATTGCCTGTGGGGGACGTGGAAGTCGCGCTAATCACACAGAACAGCAATGCGACGGTGCAAGGCATTCCAGCGCGCATTTCAGTGAAAGGCCCCGAGCGTACGGCGCCGCCAAAGACCTTCATACTGTCCATCGGGGTGCAGAAGTTCGCTGACCATGCATTGGATCTGACTTTTGCAGCAAAAGATGCGGGGGATTTCGCGGTCGCAATGACGCAGGCGCTGACGAGTGATTCGGCGCAACGCCAGGTGGTCACAATCCCCCTGATCAATCTCACTGTCGCAGAAATGACTGCTAAGCTGGCCACGATTGCCGAATCGGCAGAACCGCAAGACACCCTCATTCTGTTCATGTCGACGCACGGGGTTACACGCTCGGAAGGTCTTGGCTTGCTGGGGGCCGATTACGACGGAAGCGCGGCAGGACGCGGCATCCTGCCCATTCGAAAGCTTTTATCCCAGCTCGTACGCGTGCCCGCGCAGCAGCAACTGGTAGTGATTGACGCCTGTTACGCCGGGCAGTTCGAACAGTCCATAGCGAATCTGTATAGCGAGAGGCTGCGCAGCTTGGCGCGGACAGGGGGCATTCACGTGCTGACCGCGGCGCAGCCGCTTTCAGCGGCACGCGAAGGTTTTAGGGGCGAGCAAAACGGCCACCTGACGCACAGCCTCCTGGAGGTATTGCGCACGGAGGCTCCCGCATCGGCCAGCCAACTGGGGACGAAGACGGTGCGCAAGATGTCAGGCGAACCCGGTGCCGTACAGAGCGCGCAGTATTGGGAGTTTGGCGCCGATATCAGTTTCGGCGTTGCAGGATCACTTCGCCGCAACCCCCCGTAACTCATACCTGTTTGAAATCCAAACAACGCGATAACGTCTGCCGTCCGCCAGCACATGCCTGACCTCGACCAGTGACCCATCGTCTTTTTCCGTGACGAAGCTGACTGTGCAATTTACGCACAGGAACTCGTCCTGGCCGTTTGGCTCGACGGTGCGACTGTCTGGATCGACGGCCGCCTGCTCCACGGTGAACTGCACGGCAACGTTGTAGGGATTGACGACCAGCGCGTGTTGCGGCATGACGTTCTTAGTCCTTCCTTTATCGATCACGGCCGGATTTTGTCCATATGCACATTGAAGTGAAGCCGCGAGCAACCCAAACAGCAGTACCTTAGACTTTTGGAGCATCGCGTTTTCCCAGCAAATACCCGGCAACGGTGCCGAACAGTCCGATCGCCGCCGCAGTCTGCTCCAGCCGGAAGCCCGCGGAAACTGCCACGAGTGTTCCCACGATTATGAGTGTCATGCAAAACACCTTGAGAATCTGATCGGCGTCCGCGTTCGCGCGACGCAACAGCAGATATTCGATGAAAAGAACAATCAATCCAAAAACCAGGAATACCGTTGTTTGCACCAGCTCGCGATCTGTAAGATATGACGCGGACTTCACTTCCGTTGGGGGCATCCGGTTGACCGTTCGGCCGCTGCCCGCCTCTGTGGCGGATATGGTGCGAACGGTCGTTGGCAACTCGGTCAGGTCGTACGCGGCAACTGGCACCGTCACAAACGCCGACATCGCTGCGAAAAGAAGCCAGCGGCCCCATAAGGCGCACATCCAGTGAGCTTGCATGATTTCCTTTCTAATATTTCCTCCGCCTGAAAGCAGCGTCTTTCTATTTGACTACCCCGCTTTTTGAAGGTCAAGTCCACGCCGCCAAACTTGCGTTCTGGCATAACCGAACTCCTTTGCGAAGTGGGAAGTTGAACCAATCGTTTGCCGCGATCATTGTGAATTTTTTGTCAGCCTACATCAACAGGAAGCTTTCGAGTACATTTTCAAATTTCTCATTTGTGTCGATTGCATTGATCCTATATATGAAAAACAATTGCTAGCAAACATTGTGCAGCATTGAGTTCAATATGCGTCGCTTCTGTGAAGCTCAGCATGCGCAACTGCCAATGCTCTTAGTCGCATGTTCTCAATAGAGGCGGGTGCACTCATAACCGGCAAGTGGTGACAGCGCCATATAGCTGCCCTTCAGGCGTCCTCGGTGTATGCTGATGCACAATATTTTTGGCGTGCAGCTTTTCACGATTATTTAATACTTTATAGAAACTTCAAACAAATGCCGCAAAGCCTTTAGTAGCAAGGCGTTTACCGAGATCAATGATGCTGAGTTAGGGAGCGGGCGGCGAAGTTATGCAGCAAAACTGCTCCCGATAACAAAGTTGGGCCGTCATTTGGGCGCGATAGGCGGTGCTTCATATTGAGAAACCGCGCCCCTTCAACACAGGAGAGAAAAATGCAAAAATTGCATCAGGCGTTAACGTTTATAACTTTTCTGGCAATTTCAACATTAGCGCTCGCTGATGGCGAGCCAGATTTGTCACAATTACCACCTACACCACCACCCACAATAGATGACTATATTAAATTCGAAAGCCTGCCAGAAGGGCCAACAATCAGAGCGCCTTTACCCTCTGACACTCCCAATGACCCTTTTCCACCACCACAAGCTGAAAATCCTGCACATCCAAGCGATGCACCAACATATCCAGAGATGAATCGCAGAACCGAACCGTTCCCGTCAGTTCAAGAAATTCTTGATTGATTGGACTTCGGCAGTAACCTAATGGCTATATCTAAATCTAAAGAATGTGCAAGAGTTATAAGTTTTGCTTCATGCACACGCCCAACCCATCAGTCGAGAGTGACTGCGAAAAAGCGCGCAGCCCTTCACTTTTACGTTGAACGTCCGCTTTTCGTAATGCTGACCGTCAGCAATGGGTCGGATGCCGTCCCTCACCCATGTTGGAAGCGGCCATTCGAGTTGAGCGCCTTTCCAACGTTAGCTACCTGGACTATACCGGCCTCTCGTCGTCTTCGACGCCACCGGCCGCAATGGCCGAGGATGCGACGGTCGACTACCCAGCCATGACAGGCAGGTCGTCGGCCAGTGCTGCCGGTGGCGCTGACCATATCCAACGGCAGGTATTGTGCATATTTCCGACGTTGAGGGGGACTGCCCTGATCGACCACTTTCGTCGGCAACGAAGGACGGCAGCCGCCCCTAAACCGCCAGATGGCTAATACCGCGCTATTGGCAACTACTGACAGATCGGAAATCCGCCGTTCGGTATTCTGATTCTGGATTCCAAACGAATGCCAAATGTGTGGATAATCCAATCCCCAAGGGAGAAACCACAAAACTATGAGGAGCAGCAACACCGAAGAGGTGTTTCGCGTCGCCAGCAGCAAGGAATTGGCGGAGATCGGTGGAGGCCATAACCAGAAGGGCGTGGACTTCCAGCGGGCGTGGGCGCTCTCCCGAATGTTCGAACTCGAGGAGAGCGGTGCCGATGATTTCTTGATCCTCTTTGAAGCCGTTCAGGATGTCGCCGAGCTAGACTCCGAGACGGACCCGTCTTCCATCCGCATTTACCAGATCAAGAAGAAGGATCGCGGCGAGTGGGAGTGGAGCCAACTGACCCGCCTGCCCGCCCCGGCGAAGAAGAGACGGGCAGACAAGACCACCGACGAGATCAAGGACAGCCCCATCGGCAAGCTCTACTCTGCCGTGCTCGCCTTTAAGAACCTGAAAAGCTCCGGTGCGTTCCTTTCCAACACCGGCTGCAACCTGTCTCTCACGAACGGCGACAACGCTGCTACCTCGGTTTCATGCAATCTATCCCAGCTTGAAGCCGGGCACCTCGACCTGCTCAAAGCCGGGCTCGAATCTCTGCACGAGACTGGAGCATTCCCCGCTAACCCCGAGTTGATTCGCGTCGAGAAGGTCCCGATCCATCCCGACGCGCCCGCAACCCATCTCCAAGGCGTCGCCGTCGCGTTCCTCAACAAGCGCAGTCCGCGCCACGCCGGGCAGGCCAAATCCCTGGTCGACGCCCTGCTCGCTGAGGTCGGCCCGCTTGGCGCGAAGACCGACTCGTGCTCGAACTTCGAGGAGCTCCGCAGGCAGAGAGGATATTCGCGCGAGCAGTTCGTCTCCGCCCTCGGAACTCTCGAACTAGTGCCCGACCTCGTGGCGCTCGCCGAGACATGGCTGGAACAACTTGTGACCGAGGGGGCCCTGAACTTCATGGAGGCGACGAGCGTCCGGGTCGCGATGGCCGCCATATATAAACGACAGGTCATGGGCAGTGACGACCCGCTGACCTTCGCGCTCGCCTCCGACTGCGATGCATGGTTGGAAACAAACACCCCGGGACCGCTCCTTGGCCCCTTCTTCGACGGGGCAAAGTGTCATCTGGCACCGTCGCACCAGTCCTTCCGGGCGGCAGAGTTGACCGCACATATCGCGTTGAGGGCCGTCAGGAAATGCGTGGACCAGACCTAAGAAAACTGATCAGAACCCTTCGGACAAAATCATATGAAAAGCTTTCTATTCGAAGACATCTGGATGCTCTCTCGCAGGGACAGGCGGGCCAGGCGCGTGGAGTTCCATGCGGGGAAGAACCTGATCCTCGGCCGGAACCACACCGGCAAGTCGAGCCTAATCAAGACCCTGTTCACGACACTCGGGGCACGCCCGGAGGGTGAGCTGCGCCAGTGGGACGAGAACACGATCTCCAAGGTCGGGTTCAGCGTCGACGGCCGCCGGTTCTCCGTCCTCCACCAGACCGGCACCCGGGCTCTGTTCGACCGCGAAGGTCGCATTCTCGCCTCCACAGGGGACCACGGCGAATGGAGCGCCGTCTTCTCGGATGCGACGGGGTTCAACCTGCCGCTCACCAACAGACAATCCCGGACGGTCCCGGCCGACCCCAAGTGCTTTTTCCTTCCCTTCTACATCAACCAAGACGGCAGCTGGCAGGCCGACTGGAACACCTTCATCGGGCTGGCCCAGTTCAAGGCCCCCGTCGGCTCCATTCTCGAATACTTCTCCGGCATCAAGCCCCCTGAGTATTACGAGGCGAAGTCCAAGAGGGACGCCGAGCAGCAGGTCCTTGACAACCTCAGAAAGGAACGCGGTTTCCTAGAAAAGGCCCGCGAGCGGGTCGGCAAGTCGTTCTCGATGTCCGGGCCGAAGGTTGACCCAGAGAACTTCAAGATCGACATCGAGCAGCTAACCGCCGAGGTCAACGAGATCAACAAGCGGCAGGAAATCCTGCGCGACCAGGCTGTCAAGGAGAGGGAGCTGCTCGCCTCGATCCACCTGCAAACCAACCTCGCAAACGAGGCCCTGAGCATATACGAGGGCGACTCCCAGTTCCTTCGCTCCGAGCCGCGCGAGTCCCTCGTCTGCCCCGTGTGCAACGCAGAGCACTCCGAGTCTTTCCTTGACCTTCTCACCTACGCGGAGGACGCCCGATCCCTGCTCGACATTACCGTCCGCCTCCGCAAGGATGCACGCGAGATTGAGCACAAGCTTTCGAAGACGAACGTCGAGATTGCCGCGCTCGAACAGAGCTACCGCAAGATCGCGGCGCTTCTTTCCACCCGACGTGGGGATATGCAGTTCAGCCAAGTCGTCGAGAGCATGGGCGCCGAGAAGGCCTTCCGGGCCTTCGAGGATGAGCGGGTGACTCTTGAGACAGAGATGGCCGGCCACCTACTTGAACATGAGCGGTTGACGGAGGCCATGAGCAAGCTGACCGACCGCAACCGATCGAAGGAGATTCTAAAAACCTTCCGCGAGGCCTACTCCGCAGCCCTCGTAGAGTTGAGCCTGCCGATGACCGACACGAGCAAGGCCAAGCTCAGCAACCGGCCTAACCTTTCCGGCAGCGGCGGTCCGCGGTCCATCCTAGCCTACTACGCCGCCCTCTGGGCCGCGTGCTATGGCGAGAAGGGGTCCTTCCGCATCCCGCTGGTCGTTGATTCCCCTAACCAGCAGGGGCAGGACCATATCAATCTGCCCAAGGTCATCAGCTTCCTGTCCGGCAAGCTGCCGCGGGGAGCCCAGCTCATTCTCGGCTCCGAGATCGACACCAACCTTCCCTTCGACCGGAAAATCGAACTGACCGAGCAATATAAGCTGCTGTCCGAGTCAGACTTCGGCGAGGCCGAGGCAACCCTCGGCCCGTTGCTCTCGGCCATGTATTTGAAGGCCTAAATGGCCTCCACGAAACCCGGGCGATTCAGTGCCTCTTTTCTCAAAAATCGTCCCTAGTGCTTCTGGTATCGTGTTAGGAAAGAGATCGAGCACAGGGTCGTTGTCATTCCGTCGATGACGGAAATCTGCACAATACCTGCCGTTGGATATGGTCAGCGCCACCGGCAGCACTGGCCGAAGATCGGCCTCTCACAGCAACCACCTCTAGGGGCGGCTCCTGGCCGGAACTTGCCGGCCGTCTGCAAGGCAGACTGTTCGCTGTCGATGCAAAGCAGTCTCGGAAACGAGCAAATCAACGGCTACTTCAGATCCGGGGGGCCGCTAGTCCATGGAAGCACTGACGCGCTTCGCTTGTCTCCGGTTAAGTTTGCTTTGCAAACCGAGCCCCTTCGGGGTTGATCCGGGCTTTTTCCTATTGAAAAGAGTATGGACAAAATGTTGGATGCTGCGCCGAAAAATTGCGTGAGTCGTGGACATTGGAGGCTTTCTTGAAACCCAGGTCTTTGTAAGACATTCCGAGGATGTCCATGCACTGCAATCTAACCGGTACATGGGAATGAGGCAATGTTGTCCAGCTTGCCAGGCGCCCGCATAGCTCTGTGTCTTGCCTACGCTTTCTGAGCGCGCATTCATGGTGGTATATTTTTTTACTTTTTGAGGAATGCGGGACTTAGGTACCATGCCAAATGTCGCCATCTTTGCTTCGGCGCGGACACTTTCGCCAGCCAAAATAATGGGCGCGGCATAGTCTTGCCAAACCTCATCGCGCCACTCATCGCTAGGAGGATCAACGTCGAAATATCTAAACTGTTCCCTTTTAGGGGGCAAATAATTTACACACATAATTTACGTTGCTTGGTTAATCCCCATCCTAATGGTTATTACGTTTGGCTCTCCATTCCCATGGGGGAGTAGGTATTGCCTCGGACCAAAGCCCAATTCCCTGATCCTTAGCTAGTATCTCCCTTTTGCTGTATTCGATTTGGTCAGTCAAGCTTTGCTCGCGTTGATACTTTTTGTAATGCCACCCACAACCCCTATTTATTTGCTCCAGATTTACATCATCCTGACCGACGATCACCTTTCCTACTATTCGGCCATACCTATCTCGCTTATTCCACTCTACAGTTACGACCTGGTCGTAGGTCATGTCGGATAAACTTTGTTTACAGTACCGCCCATATGCTTGGCTTTTCTCGGGGCTATCAATACCCGCGAGTTAATTTTGTGCCGATCGTGGGACTCCTCTAATAGTGTCAGGGTGTCACCGTCACTAACCCCTACCACCCGGCCGGTCAGTGTGTCAGCGTGGCTTAGCGGTGCGATTAGGGAAGCGAGTATTCCCAATAATAGAAGACGTCCCTTATTAAGAATTGCTTTGTGCAAAGTTATGTGACCACGGTTATCCAAGGGCATCATCCTATTTCGGGGTTGGGGTATTTAAGACAACAATTTAAGCTAAATCGCGCGCGCTCGCATAATTTCACGCCAGGAGCTCGTGAAGGCTGGAGACATTCTTTCCCGCTTCATAGACCATCCAATTTTAGTCCCAGCCCCGGCCATCTGAATTGTTCCTCTCCCCATCTGATCGTTTAAATCATCAACTAGATGGGATAGTCGAACATGTTTAGAGTGAGGCTGCTTAAACAAACTGCCTTGCTGTTTTCCTGCGGGAGCCAAGTCAAGCAGCATTACGCCCGCTTTCTTATAACGATAACCGGGCCGATAAATAGCATCCAGAATCTTCAGGGCCACTCTTGAAATTGAGAACCCATCTAATGCGGGATAGGGCATAGAAGCTGATGACATAGGATGGTACTGAGGCTCGTCAGGTAGAAAAGGGTGTGTGCCAAGAAAAACCGCCAAACCCATGCAAGTTGAGTTTTGCCCACGTAGCTTCTCCCCAGCGCGCGCCACATGGGATTGCACGGCTTCCCGCAGTTCATTGAGATCAGTTACAAGCCGACCAAAACTTAACGAAGACACGATCTGCTGTTTAGGTGGAGGTTCGTTTTCAAGGACATAGCAAGATAGGCCATTCAGTTCGCGCACCGTGCGTTCAATCTGCACCCCAAAGCGCAATCGCATAAGATCAGTATTAGCGCTGGCTAAATCCTGGGCAGAGCGGATACCTAACTTATTTAATTTCTCGGTTGTCCGGTGTCCAATCCCCCATACGTCACTCACTGCAACGAGCGCCAGTCTTTGTGCGCGATCACGCTCGGATATCTCATCCAAGTTACATACGCCCCCCATTTCTGGCGATTTCTTAGCAATGCGATTCGCGAGTTTTGCCAATGTCTTGGTCGAACCAAGTCCGACGCAAACCGGAATACCGATCCATTTCCGAACACGCTCACGCAATTGTCGACAATGGTCGGTTAATTGGTACTGGCTAAAGCCCTCGAACTCCAGAAACGATTCGTGTATTGATGTTATACCTTAAATAAGCATAATAATAAAAGAATAGCCAGATCATCCTTGGGAACGTCATTACTGAGCGCATGGTTAACTATGTTGGATTACATAGTTAACCATAGTTATCGGCTGTCTGGCATGGTTACGTCGTATGAAAAAAGGGTTAGTTCAAAAAGGGAAAAAACGCACGCTAGTGCCGGGAGACCGGCAAGGAGTAAAGGGTGTGTCAATCGCGGAGTAAAAATGTACCAAAGCGCGCACCAACCATTTACGGCTTCTGCTCACCAGAAGGCGGGAGCTTTTCACCGTTCGGGGACACGGTTACTGCATCTGGCGGCGCTTTGTCTCCAACCCTAATTATCCATACAGTCACCAAGGCAGCTGGGATTGCAAAAGCAAGCAACGCAATTAACACTCTAGCCAAAATTCCAAGCTGATAAGTCAAGGCAAAGACAATCAATGCAGCCACAAAAGCCAGCAAATAGACAAGTGTCATTGGACGCCACACACCATTGTCGCTACAGGATTATTTATGAGCCTCTTGTACTCGTCCTGCACAGAGGCCGCCCAATTTTGGCAGTTATTCCCGAGCAGGTGATAGGTGCTTAGCTTGATGTTCTGAATAGCTTTGCGCATTAAGCAATCGTTGTAGCTCCCCGGAATTCTATGGTATCCCTGTGGATTGCCTTCTGTCTTGAGGGTGCTGTCACCAAAAAAACCAATGTTAGATGGTTTTTTGCTATCTTCGAAGAAAAGCTGCTCATGCGATATGGCTGTGTGCATAGCGTTATCTAGCGGGTTATTGGAGAGCGGCCCGAGCCATGGCGCTCCTGAAAGTGGACGATACCCAAAGTAAGCGAGACCAAATGGATCAACTCGACTTAACGGATTCCCATCAACATAGCTGTACAAATTTGACCCGCCCTTGAGCCCAATCGGATCACTCTCCACATACCTCCCACTGCTGGAGTCGTAATCCCTAAAGTAGTTGTAATGCAGCCCCGTCTCTTTATCGTAGTCCCTGAAGTAGTTGTAGGTGTTATCGACTACTCGTTCGGCCATCGTCCCTTGTACTTTTGCGCAGGATGATGTGTGCAACAAGAAATCCAATTAGCCAATATTGAACAATTCCACCGATGCCAAGAAGCGACCATTCTCCAATTCGCCTAGCCGGGGATCCAAAAGGCCCGAGCCATTCCAGAAGCGGATGGAATATTGAAATAAATATCCATGATGCTGGAAAGCCAAAAAAAGCTAATACCAGTTGAGGTTCTGCATCATCCCGCAAGAACGCATTTGTTATAGATAACAAATAAATGAGCACAAAAACGAATGCAAAAATTCCTCCATATGTCGCTGGCCGCAACGACCGAAACGAGATATTTACCATGGCGCACTCGGCAAACGATAGACTTGATTTCCAAAGAAAGAACTAAACCACAGATCACTACTCAACCAATTTGGCCATGCTGAGCTTGTAGAGGAAAGGCCATGTACACCACCAGACTTCAAGGCATCCTGTGCAGCATTTGAGCAATTAGTTGATATCTTGCTATCAGGAAACGCTGACCACCTCGGTCTACTCCGAGCTCGTGCGGCAGCTGCATCGAATGCACGATCATTTAGAACAGTAACCTGATAAACATCATCAGGCGAGCGCCCTTCAGCAGCGACAGTATCAAGCCAAGTTTTAGTTGTATTAGCACCTTCAATTCCGTGCGGGGTCGGAAATTGACTTGTAATTGTGGCTCCGTTCATCTCACCAACGAATACGTGACCAACTGAGCCGTTGAGGATTTGCGAAGTCCAGATAGCAACGACCACATCACGTAGACCAAGTGGATCAACTCTACTAACCGGATTCCCCCCGACATAGGTATAAATGATTGACCCCGACACGAGTTCGTCGTAATCGAAGGCATTTTCTCTAAGCGTGCTGCGGGTTTGCGGCGAAATGAAGAAGACGGATTCCCCTGGTGCTGACGTTTTTTTCCTAGAGGCGCATTTTGCTCTGCGCGCAAGCGCGAAGGCAAACGGTTTTTTTCTTTAGCTGCGGGTTGGCTTTTGACTTAAGGGGAGCCCCTCGGGGCGGACGGGGTGCTGGCTGCGAGGGCGGGAACGAGCAACGCAGTGCGAGCCGCCCGCAGCAGACAGCACGGGTGGGCGGGGGCAACCCACACCGCGCAGCGACCTTGCAGCAAAAGGCGAAGGGGCGACGCTTCACCAGCCCCGTTTTGCTGCCCACCCCCAGCGGGGGACAGGGGGAGAATCGCTTTTGTGGCGGCGTTTACCCGAAGGGCGCAAGACATAACGGCTTCTTATGCGAACCCGAGAGGGCGGGCGGCTTTTGGCCCGGTGCGTAGTACTTTGCATAAGACGCCGTTATGTTACACGCCGCCACATCACACCCGCCGCAGGCGACCACACCGCGAACCGTTGCGCGGGCACCACACTTTCCGCAACCCACTGCACTGAGCCGCCTGCGAACCGCGAGCGGCTGGTGATGGGTGTTTCATCACGAGCCGCGCCGTGGTGAAGCGGCGGCGGAAGCGGAGCGTGCAGGCTGTGCTACGGAGTACCAGCCAGGGGCGGTTGTTTGCCGCTGGCGCTCTGTCCGTACCACTGCACGAGCGACGGCGCGGGGCTTGCGGTTTTTTTTGCAAGCGCCGTGACGGAGCGGTCAACAGCGCGTCACGTTCAGCGGCGCGCGGCTTCTGGCGCGTCCGTGTGACCGAAGGAAATCCCTATGGGACAACGCTGTCAGCCTCATCTTCGTTCTCGCTCTCTATCGCTGTCAGAAGCGTCTCTGTTGCGTTCCGGGATGCGTCATCGAGGCTCGGCCCGGTCACTGGATTTTTATCGTCCCTATGGCGCTTTAATCGGCTCGGGTGCGTTGCGCCATGCACCGCGATCAGCTTGTCGATGGAAACGTGCGTATAGATCTCGGTGGTCTGCAAGTTGGCGTGGCCGAGCATCTCCTGGATGTAACGGATGTCCGCCCCGCCTTCGAGCATGTGCGTGGCGCAGGCGTGTCTCAAGAGGTGCGTGCTGCCGGGTTTGTTGACGCCGGCGAACTGCATGTAGCGCTTCACTTTGTCGGCGACATAGTGCGGCGGCACCGGCTCGCCGTAGTCGGTCAGGAACAGTGCAGTGGTGTCGTCGACCAGCAGTTGCGGCCGCGCGTCACGCAGGTATTTGTCGAGCCACGCCATTGCCCGCTCGCCCAGCGGCACCACGCGTTCGCGGCCGCCCTTGCCATGCCGCACCCACAACACGCCTCTGTTCAAGTCGATGTCGTAGATCGAAACGCCCGGCAATTCCATGCGGCGCAGGCCGGTGGCGTACAGAGTTTCGAGCATGGCGCGGTCGCGCAGTCCTTTCGCGCTGGCGGGATCGGCCTCACTCAGGATCGCTTCGACTTCCTGCACACTCGGCACCGAGCGCGGCAGGCATTTGGGTTGCTTGGGCAAGTCGAGGTCGGCGGCGGGATTCGCCAGGATGTGGTGCTGGCGCGACAGCCATTTGAACCAGGTCTTGAGCGGGGCCAAGTATTGGTATTGCATGGAGATGGTGAGCGGTGCGCCGCTGTTCTTATGGCTCTCGGGCTTCCTGTAGTAGAACAAATAGCGCTGGTAGCGCTCCAGCATCGGGCGGGTAATCTCGCGCGGATCGCTCAGGCCGCGTTCATCGCACCAGCCGATAAACTTGCGGATGGCTATACGCCGCGCGCGCACCGTGTCGGCGCTGTAGCCGGTCACCAGCATCCATTCGAAGTGTTCCTCCATGTAGCGCACCAGACGGTTGTGTGCAATCGCGTCCTGCGCGGGGTGCGCGTATCTGCTGGGCGGGCCGGGTGGCTTGATCGCCTCGGGTTTGCGGTGCTTGAGGTGCTGGCCTTTACGTGGCATGGGGGTCAGAGGACGGAAGACAGAAGACAGAGGTCAACGAGCGGCAGCTAAAGGGATGGGCTGCGGGTACGATGCGATTTTTGCGGTTGGGCGTAGGAGGTGCGTTTTGCTGCCGGTATCGGGCGTATCGCCGGAAACGCTTATGCTGCCTGCTTCTGCGGGCGATTCATCACTCCGCGAACCCACCGCGTTAGCCCCGCGTTGGGGGCGCGTTGACCCCGCGAACTGCCCTGTTTCACCCCGCGAACTCGCCGTCGTAGTTGCATCGGCAGCGGCCTTGAGCGTGTCCAGGTCGATCAATCCCGGCAGACAGACGCGCTCACTTTCACCGGCACCGTCGTAGAGTAATTCGTATTCAAAGCTCTGGCCGCGCATGCCGCGATGCACCAGCAGATATTCCATTTGCACCAAGCGCTCCAGGTGCAGGCGCAATTGCGTGTCCGACAGCCCGGTCGCAGCGCGCACCGGCTTGCGGCTAAAGCGGAAGTCGGCGCGCTTGATGGATTGCGCCGTGCATTGCTCGCTCACGTAGCCATCAACCAACTTCAACAGCCGCCGCGTCTGCGGCGGTAGCTCGTCGAGTGAGCGACCCAGCACATCGTGCGCGATGCGGTTGGCCAGCGCGATGTCGGTAAGCCGGACTTCGATGTAGTCGATGTGCTGTTCGCCACGCTGCGCGGTTTTGATCTCGCGTTGGTACTGGTGAATGAAGGCGATGGTGTCGATCAGAGTGAGGTACTTTTCGTGGTCGCGGCGCAAGCGGGTGGTTTGGTCGGGGAAGGTTAAGAAACGGGCAAAGGGATTCAGCACATCGAGCGGTTTTAGCAACCGTTGTGCGTTCTGGTGCAACGCAATCAAGGCTTCCTTGTCACGGCGGGCGATCAGGCCTTCGAGCGTTCTTTTGTCGCGCTGCAACTGGTGGATGGCGCGGGTCTGTTCGCGGCCTTCATCCACACTCAACACCAAACAACGGTTCATCAACTCTTCGTCGATGTCGCGCGCGGTGGTGGTCACCAGCAACGCCACCGGGCCTTCAACGCGGTATTGCTGCGTGATGAGATTGCCGCTCACCGGGTCTTTGCCAGTGCTGGCGATGGTCAGTTCGCCTTCCGATTGCAACAGCTTGAGCGCATAGCTGGCGCGCGACGCGCCCTCTTCTTCCACGATCGCCAGCGCCTTGTGCTTGAGGTTGGTTTCGCCCATGTAGAACAAACTCTGGCCGGTCATGGCGCTGTATTTCACTTTGTCTTCCTCCGGCACGAAGGACAGCACGGCATCCATCAGCGAACTTTTACCGGCCGCGCTCGATGACTGGATCACCACGCCCAAGGGCTTGTCCAGCTTGCGCGAGACGGCGGCTAAATAACCCACCAGTTTATTTGTCTCTTCGCCGACCAGGCCGCATGCCGCGAAGTCAGCCAGGATGCGGCTTGTCAGATCGGGCGACTTCAACAAGGCGAGTGCTGCTTGTTGCGCGACCTCTTCCATTTGCGGCTCGGGTGCTGCTGCCAAGGTGTCGCGGATGGTGGCGTCCTGCAATTGTTCCAGCGCCAGCAACACGCGGCCCAGGTCGCCTCGTAGGATGCGTTCGTCACAGCCTGTTTCCTGTACGGCTTGCGCGATGTAGGCCGCGCGTTGTTTTGCGCTGTACAGATCGAGCGTGTCGACGTGGAAGGATTCGCCAATCCCCATCAGCAGATTTATTTTAAGCACATCGACCGCCAGATTTTTAGCGAGACCGCGCACACGGTAACGCCGTGCGCCAGCACCTTCGCCCAAGGTGAGCGTGACTTCGTTGTCCTTGATCTCCATCGGCACTTCTCGCGCGGTCTGCGGCATCGGGCTGGCTGGCAGCGGTTCGGGTTGTGCTGCTGCAGGAGAATCGGCGGCTAAAGAAGAGGGTTCGGACGGCTGCATGGGTGCGGCTTCTGGCATGGCCGCGCACAGCGCGCCATCCGGCCGCGCGGGCGGTTTGCCATTGCCCAACCATTGCGCTTTGCGGATGACGATGCCCAGCGACTTTTGCGCGGGGGAAACTTTTAGCGCGTACTCGTTCGCGTCCATGCCTTTTGGAAACTGAATGCGGAAACACTCGATACCTTCCGCCATCAAGCGCTCGGCGACCTTGGCCGCGCCGCGCTCGCCCGCGTCGTCGCGGTCATACGCGATCAACACGCGCTCGGTGCCGTGCTGTTTGAATGCGGCAAGATGATCGTCGGTGAAGCCTTCGATGCCGTAAGCGCTGGTCACGTTGCGATACCCCGCACACCAGAAGGTGAGCGCATCGATCAGCGCTTCGCACAAGATGATTTCCTTATTCGCTTGCAGCGCCTGAATGTTAAACACGCCACGGCCACCGGCGCTACCGGGCAAGTACAGGTGCTTGGGTGTGCCCGCACGTAGATTGTCCAGCAGCTTGCGGCCATACACTTCTTGCACATTGCCCTGCTCGTCCAGCACCGGCACGATCAGCGAGCCGTTGAAGTGTTCGTGGCCGCTGTCGCGGTAGATGCCGATCTTTTGCAAACGTGTCCTGATCTCGGCTCCGGCGATGCGGTTCTTTTGCGGCAGACGCAAGCCCAAGGTGCGGTCGGCGAAGCCCAGCTTGAAATGCTCGACGGCTTCCATCGAAGCAATGCCGCGAGATTTGAGATAGGCCAGCGCTTCGGGGCTGGTTTTGAGGGTGTTGTGGTAGTAGTCGATCACCTGATTTAACAGCGCTTGGTCGTCGGCATCGAGCGATACCGGCGCATCCAGGGCGCGCACCGTGGTGCGCTTCACCGGCGAGGCGGCTAAAGTGGAAATGCCGTCGCGCAACAACTCAACCGCATGGCGGAAGGACACGCCGTTTTTCTTGATGACCCAATCAATCGGGCCGCCGCCGATTCCACAGCCGAAGCAGTGCCATAGGTTCTTGGCGGGCGTGACCACCAAGCTTGCGGTGTCGTCAGCATGGAATGAACATTTTCCGATAAAGTCTTTGCCGGATTTCTTGAGCTCGATGCCGCTGCTCTCGATCAGGCGCTCGACGCTGACTTCGGCCTTTAGCCGCTCGATCTCTGCTTCGGGGATGCGTGCCATAAACTTGCCTCCGGTAAAAATGCGTCAAGACGCAATAGGGATATTATTATAGGTTCTTGTCTGCTACCATTGTCAAGTCTAATCGGAAACCGGGGGATACCATGATGACCATTACTACTCACTGGCTCATCACCATGCAATTCGCTGCAAGATTGATTCAATTACGCAAGCAGAAAGGTTTGTCTCAGCAGGCTCTGGCCGATGCTGTCAGCCTGCATGTGACGCAGATAAAACGCTACGAGGCGGGAGCTACTCAGCCCTCACTGGAAGCATTGAAGAAGATCGCGGTCACGCTCGGCGTGACCGCGGATTTTCTGTTGTTTGACGACGCCGAGCGCGGCCCGGATGATGAATTACGTTTGCAGTTCGATGTGATCACACGACTCGACGAGGAAGAGAAACGCATCATCCGCGAGTTGATCGACGGCATGATTCTGAAGTATCAGGCGCGGCGCTGGGCAGGCAGCGCGCCGGTGCCGACAAAGGTAGCCAGCGCAAAGCGCAAGGCGCACGCCGCCAGATGAACGAAGGGCCGCGCAAGCGGCCCTTCTTTTTAGCAGCTACTCGCGTAGCAGGTAGGGGGAGATTTTTTTATTCCTCAATAGCAATAACACAACAACCCAAGCCTGACACCATCAAGTGCGCCTTACGCGGGTTTCTCTTTTTGTTATCGACAACTAGAAAGTTCACTGGCCTCGAAATAAAGCGGATTCTCCAATTTCATCTGGACACCCCGACGAGTTTTTTTATCTAGCATGCTCATGGCTTCCTTGAAGCGTACAGGCTGATTAATACATAGTTTTTCAACACTCTCAGACACAAACTCTTCCAAGTCAGCACCAGCGTTGGATAAGCGGGCAGTATGCAAGAAATCCGCAATCCCTTTGACCGAGTTACAACTGAGCGCGTTATCTCGCGCTTGGTTGAGCACTTTCCAAAAGTACTCTGGATTCTCACGATAGATCGTCGGATAGAATCTGAGAACACATCGCAGCTCGTTGGCCGAGTTTGGGCATCCATAGTCACGAGCCGCCGCGTTCAGCGGTAAACTAAAAACAAGCAATATGCTAATTGTTCGTAGTAGCACTATTTCATTCATCGATTGATGGTGGTATTGCCTGTTTCGCCTGGTTGTAAAACATCCCATACTTGTTGGCAGTACGCTGGGTCGATGGTGATGCAGCCCGCCGATCCGCGCCGATTATTTCGATAGCCGCAATGAATGTTGATTCCAGTAGAGTAGTTCTGACCATTTTGTGCCGGATTCGGCCCAAGAGTTGGCACCCGACCTCCGTTATTTACACGAACACCATTTGTTCGGCCTTGGTGCCCAGTCGGGCTGTATGTCCCCGGATAGGTCCCTGTTGTCACTCCCGGGTTGGCATTAGTTGGATTTGGCCACGAACTGGCTGGAACGGTTACTGACTGGCCGTTGTCACCCGTGACAGTAATTGTTCCTCCATATGTTGCCCCGTTCCTGCCCCCCGGATCGTTGACAACAATCTCGTACAACCCCAGCGGATCAATCCGCGATATCGGATTCCCATTCACATAGCTGTATACGTTAAGTCCCCGGAAACTTGAAACCCATGGCAACCAACCAAACCCCTGCCGCCTGAATTATGCCGAGTCCAGTCATTATTGACAGAATGGCGACTGGACTACTCAGAACCCACGGCACCAGTTCAACTATCCACTCTGTAAGGAGAGAGGACGGCAGTGTTACGAACTGCAAAACAATTCCAGGAAGGAGATGCTCGCCTACCGTACCTTCGTAATAAAGGTATACACCCCATGTCCACAGTGCAACTCCACCCACCACCAGTGAATATATTGCCGCAATCACCTTCATGATCAGGAACCTTTCGACGTATATCGCTACGGAAGTCGAACACCAACCCCAGGGGTCGATTGCAATCCATTTGCAAAAAACCCCGGCATAAGTGTTCCGGTCGTGGTTGTATTGAGCCCAACCCCACCAGCCCTCAATGCCCTTGAGGCTGCAATTGAGCACTGGGTAGAGTCATTCGAGGGGCTCGCTGTCCAGCGCTTCAGATTGCGCTCCCGTGCTGCTGCCGCATCGAACGCCTTGTCATTGGGAACATTAATCCGCCAAATCTCAGACGCCGCCCTCTTCTCTGCGGCTAGCGTATTCGCAAATGACTTTGTCTCGTTCGGCCCTATAGCTAATCCATTGGCAGGAAATTGGCTAAGTATCACCTGCGTGGAGTTCGCCTCGGTAACCATCACATGCCCGACACTCGATCCCTCAGCACGCCATACGTACACGTCAACGTCACGCAACCCATATGGATCAATATAGCTTAGCGGGTTACCTCTGACATACCCATAGAGATTAAAGCCCCCCTTCAACCCAATCGGATCCCCTTCCACATACCTCCCCGTCCCCGGATCATAATCCCTGAAGTAGTTGTAATGCAGCCCCGTCTCTCGGTCGAAATACTGACCCGGCAACCTCAAATTCACCATGACCTTCACCCCATCCCCATCCGGGTCCTCATTGGCCAGGGTCGAACCAAACGCATCCGACTCCCAGCGCCACACCACCTTGCCCGTCTCATCCATGGCCGCCCGTGGCGTGTTGAGATGATCGGTTTCGAAGTACAGTATCTTGCGGCTGGGCTGGTGTTCTATCTGAGCCACCGGGGTGTCATCGCGCCACACATAGGTACGGATCGGAGTGCCGGTGCCGGTCAGTTCGGCCATCAGATGGCCTTGCAGGTCGTATTGGTAGAGCACTGTCTGTGCGCCTTGTGGGGCACTGGCGCTGGTGAGCTTGCGTACCCGCTGTCCTTGGTGGTTGTAATAATAAGTGGCCTGGAGCAGGCCCCCTTTGAAGGTTTGGTAGAGTTGTCCGGCCTGGTTATAGGTAAAAGTTCTGCCGGTGCCATCGGCGGTGAGGTTGCCAGCCGGGTCGTAGCTGACACTGACGCCTAAGCGGGTGGTGAGCTGGTTGGCAGTGGGACTATAGGTATAGCTGCCGTTGCCATCGCTTAGGCGGTTGCTATCGGCGTCATAGCTAAAGGTCTGCGTCTTGGCCGGGCCGCTCTCATTTTGCAGGCGGTTGAGTGCGTCATAGCCATAGGTGGTGGTGCCTTGCGGCGTGCTGCGCTGAATGACGTTGCCGTTGGGGTCGAACTGCAGGCTGGTGGTTTCGGCGTGGGCCGAGCCTAGGGTGAGGAGTGCCCCGGCCATGATGAGGATGCGCGCTAACAAGTGATTCCCCCCTAGCATGCTTGGCGCAGTTGAATTCAGCCATTTTTTCATTGTTTTCCTCCCCGGAGTTCGGTTCTTGTCCTTAGTTGTTAACGAACTCGACGCTGGCAGTGAATCCTGGCAACGGATTACCCGCGATGTCGTAAGCCTTGACTGTGTTAAAAAGCGCAAGACTTGACACAGCACCCGTCACATAGAACTTGAAATCGCTCAGCCGGTCTGTGGTAATGCCTTTGGCGGGCGTGAGCATGACCTTGATCAGTGAACCGGTATCGGTCCACATGGCGTGTTCGATATCGCCGCGCGGGTGCGTGACCCAGGCGTTGCCGGTGCCTGTCAAGGTGCGGGTGAAATCGGCCTGGATGGAATGCGGAATTACCCCCGCAGGCCCGCTGAAGCGCACGGCGAAATGGGAGGCGCGCTCGCTCGCGCGGATCATCGCTCCCAAACCACCATAGTCGCCGCTCATCTCGAAGAAGTTGCGCGTACCTGCAGCTACCGGCAATATTTCCACGACAGTGCCACCCGGTAGCAAATCAATCCCAGCCATAGAAAATTGTATGGTGGCACTCCCTGGCGCGAGTGAAGAGGGAATATCTAAGTAAACAATAGTTTGCGACCAGTCGTTCTCTTGTCCGGTGGCATAACGAACATTGTTTCCCCAAGAAGGGGATAAATTTCCATAAGTAATGGGAGTGGGTTCTGCTGAATATTGAGGGTTGCCTGCCCCTGGATACATAACCCCCGACCTGTCCGACACCACAAGCTTGGAAACCGGATCCGGATAGGCCTGAACAATGCTTCGTATACGGTAATCGCCCGGTGCGTAGGTAATCACCGGGCCGGTTTGCGGGGTGATCTTCACGGTTAGGGTATTGCGCGTCAGTTTCTGCTTCCAGCCTGCCGCTACGGCAATGGTCTCTCCCGGGCGCGCCGCAGTGGTGAAGGTATTTATCCCGGTGCATCCGGCTGTCAGCAGCATGGCCCCAGCCAGCCAGACCAGCATTCCCTTGTGTTTGGTATCCATGTCCTACTCCTCGTATTATCGTTGAGACAAATGTCTTATGCGTCTTTGCGAGCTGCTGCAATCTGTCCTAAAACGCTTCCAGCCCCAATGCCTTTCTCCTGATGCGCGCCACATCGGCGGCATCAATCACCCCATCCGGATTCCCGGCGGGTGCCACATCGCCATGCATCAGCTGGTCGGGGGTCGCTACCAATAGGCCCAATGCCATGCGTTCAGCCAGGGCGACATCCGCCACATCCACCAAGCCATCGCCATTGAGATCACCGTCTACCTTATTCACCAGCTGTTGGACGGGATGACCGGAGAAGTCGTAACGGCTGGTTTGCTTGACGCCATTACCTAATGTCGCAGCGGTGACCTGGCCGCTGCCGTTATAGGCGAGGTCCTTGACCAAGGTGGTATTCGTGCTGCCGTTGCTGCTACTAACGGTATTGACTTGACCGGCCGGGTTGCGCGCGAGGGTGAGGGTTTCTCCGGTGGGAGTGGTCTGTGAGAGCAGGCGATTGGCGCCATCGTAGCCGTATTGGGTAGTAAGGCTGACACCGGCTTCGCTGCGGGTGTGTCTGATCAGGTTGCCCTGCTCGTCATAGGCGAGGTTAGAGGTGCCGTCGGCGTCGCTGATCTGGCACAGCCGCCCAATGCCGAAGCTGCAGTAGGGGGCGCTATCCCAGGTATAGGTGATGTTCTCAGCCGGATTGGGATAGCTGACCGTGGCTAGGCGGTTGAGTGCGTCATAGGTATAGGTGACATTGATGTTGCGCGCGTCGCGGGCACTTCTAAGATTGCCTGCCTCGTCAAAGGTGCGCTGGCTGGTGCCGCTGTCGGGACTGGTTTGCTGGTTGGCATTACCCAGCGCGTCGATGCTATAGCTTGTGATGAGCGCGCGTGGGTCGGTGACGCTCTTGAGCTGGTCGAGCGGGTCATAGCCATAACGGGTGGGACTGGTCAGATTAATGGGGTCGGTGACCGTAGTGAGGCGGTTAAGCGCGTCATAGGCGAAGACGGTAGTGTAGTGCAAGGGATCCTGTACGCTCTTCAGGTTGCCGTTGGCATCATAGGTGTACTGGGTCTGGGTGGCGGTGTTGGGATCGTTGAAGTAGGCGAGGTCGTGCCAGAGGCGATTCAGCGGATCAAAGTCACGGCCTTTGCGGGTAGTGAGGAGGCTGTAGCTGTCGTAGACGTCTTCCTTGACGCGGTTGCCGATGGCGTCAAGGGTGTAGTGGATACGGTTGAAGTTGGCGTCGGTGATGTCGGTGAGACGGTGCGCGGCATCATAGGTGTAGTCGAGGTGACTGGCATCCCCCAGGGTGACGCGCTTGAGCTGGCCGAGGTTGTCGTAGTCGTAAGTGGTGGTCTTGCTGCCTACCGTCTTGCTCTTCAACCAGCCACGCGGCCAGTAGGTGAGCGTGGTGGTGACGGCAGCGGGAGCGGTGTTGGCATCGATCAGGGTCAACGGACGGCCGTTGCCGTCATAAGACGTGATCTGGGTGACGTGACCCAGGGCGTCGGTGATCTGCCATAAGTCGCCACGCCGGTATTTGATCGGGGTGGCGGTGTCATTGCTGCTGTAGTAGGTGTAAGTGGTGAGGTCGGCGACATCGGTGCGCGGGCCATCTACTGTTTTAAGGAGATTGGGCAAGGTATTGTCAGCGGCGCTGGTGTAGGTATAGGTCCAGGTGCGGGTTTTAAGGCTGGCGAGGTCTTTGAGGGTGCGAGTAAGGACGTTGCCGCTGACGGGGTCGTAGGTGGTGTTGGTTTCACGCCCAGGCTCGGTGATCTTGATGGGCAGGCGGAAGGTGGGATGCCAGGCGGCGAGGATCTTGCGTTCGGCACTGTTGGCGGTGGGAACGTAGTTCACCAGATCGGTGGGACAGCTTGCACTGGAAGCCAGGCCCTCTACACGTGCGGTTTCGAGGTTGCGGGTGAGGTCGTAGGCGTAACAGGTCTTGTTGCCGTTGAAGTCGGCACGCGAGGCGACGTTGCCGTTGGCGTCGTAAGTCATCGCAGAAGACGCAGCACCACAACCGGAACCGCCGGGTTGGGAGACGCCAGTGCTTTTGACGACACCGAGGATGGTGGTGAAGTTTTGGGTGCGGGCGGTGCCGAGGGGGTCAGTGATGGTGGAGCTCACCGGGTTGCCGCTCGCGTCGGCTGTGAAGGTAGTAACAGCGTATTTATCCACGCTGCCGGCGTGCTCGCTGGAAATCGCACGGCCTTTGGAATCGTAGTTCCAGGTCGCGAAGCGCACGCTATTCTCGTCGGTTATGCCGGTCAGTACGTGCGGCAAATTCGCTCCCGACGTGTAGGCCGGTTCGTTATAAAGATACGAGCGTATCTTGACGTCAGGGTAGCTCACTGACACCAAATCGTTGTTGGTGTTGTAACGATAGAGGTAAGACCCGCCAAGCGGCTCGCTTACCTTTACGATGTGACCACTGGCGTCATAACCAAACCCTAAAACGCGGCCCACGGAATCGGTCACGCCGATCAGGCGGCCCGCCGGCAATGTAGCAACCGTCGGGTTACCACTTGCGTCCAGCACATAGCCGCCGTTAGAACCCGTCGTACCGTCGCTATAGGTAAGCGTTTGTTTGAGGCCGACACGATTGGCTATGGAAAGTAGCTTGCCGGTGCTGTCATAGGTTTCGACGGCATCATCCGCCGTGGTGTAAGTCCAGCCGCCGGTAATCTGCTGCAGACGATCCACTCCATCTGCGTCGCCTACCCAGACGCTCCCGCTTAACTGGAACTTGTAGGATTTGCCATCCGGGCGGTAAACGGTCGCCGTGGTCGTTTGTGCGGAAATGGAACGATCATAGGTGCCGCGCCAGTTGGCACCGAGGGAGGCGGCTTTTACTTGGGTATCGCCGTTGTAGGTGCGCTGCCATATTAAGGGGAAGGAACCGCTGCCAAGGTAGTCGCTCTCGGTCTGATATTTGTTGCCAGTGGCTTGGTTGATCGGGTTGCCAACGGGACAGAAGGCAGGTTGGCCGAGATTCTTGGGGTTGGTGGAAGTGCTGGGGCTCCATAATGTCGCGGTGTTGTTACTGCTCCCCACCACTTGGCCCGCGTCATTGATGCCTTGAGCGACGCTATTGCTTCCACCCAAAGTGATCATGGCCCCGTTTTGGTAGAGAAATGCATAATAGGCTGCGTTTCCGGCGATCTGGGAGTAGCCCACCACTTGGCCCGCGTCGTTGATGCCGGTAGCGAAGCTGTTGCTTCCACCCAAAGTGCCAAGATCGATCATGGCCCCGTTTTGGTAGAGAAATGCATGATAGGCTGCGTTTCCGGCGATATGGGAGTTGCCCACCACTTGGCCCGCGTCATTGATGCCGTGAGCGACGCTATTGCTTCCACCCAAAGTGCCAAGATCGATCATGGCCCCGTTTTGGGAGAGAAATGCATGATAGGTTGCGTTTCCGGCGATGTAGGAGAAACCCACCACTTGGCCCGCGCCGTTGATGCTGTAAGCGAAGCTGGTGCTTCCACCCAAAGTGCCAAGATCGATCATGGCCCCGTTTTGGTAGAGAAATGCATGATAGGCTGCGTTTCCGGCGATGTCGGCTTTGCCCACCACTTGGCCCGCGTTGTTGATGCCGAAAGCGAAGCTGGTGCTTCCACCCAAAGTGCCAAGATCGGTCGTCGTGTAAGTCGTGGCCGATGCTTCATCAATAACAAACAGCGAGCTCAGCGCAAAAAACACGAGAGCTAGGAAGAGAAACGGGGTCAGGTCTATGGTCAGGTCTCGCATCAACACTTGCCTAAGTAAACTAATTACTCGTGATGCAATACCTCCATGCAGGTTAGATATTGGTGGATTTATCCCATCCGCGCATTGCGCGCGTGACTCCATCCCGTTTTTCATGGCGTCCTCCCTTGATGATTTGCGATTAATACTTGTTTTTTTTCGCGATGCATTTGTGCAGGCTACGTACTTTGCGTTGCCTGCTTGTCGAGGATGGAATCTACGGGGGAAAATGAATCAGTGTCAAGTTAAATTTGAAAGCCTTCCCCGAAGCATTGAGGTACAGGGCCAATCTGTATTCCTACGCACTCCCTAATCGCTATATGTAAGGGGTCGTCTCAGAGTTGCGGCTTGGCAAGGTCTGGTTTGATGCGCTTTCCTGCCGGTGATCGTGATCATCGATCTCAGTGATCACAGCACCGAACAAACTGAGATCGAATACTGAAAATACGCAGTTTCGGGTATTAGCTATCCTCTGCTAATACCTTGCGTATCGCCTTGGCGAAGCCAACATCAAAGACCACGCGGCCTTTATTGGTGAGAATTTCGCCATGGGTACCTTCGCACCAACCCTGGTCAAGTAAAAACGAAGGCGATATTGCCCGAGCCAGCGCCTTTCGCTCAGAGTCACTCAGCTGTGCATTCATCATTAACATTGCGACTGTTTCGGTTGGTGACACGGGGGCAACAGTTGCACCGAGTGGTCGCCTGTCTACCGTTACCACCGTCTGCGACTTCAGCAAATTGACCTGCGCACGAAGCTTGTCCCGTTCGGCGGTTGTCGCTTGCACGATAGAGCGAATGGCGGGGTCCTCTATTCGCATCAGAAACTCTTGGCTGGCTAGTGACTTGGGGGCTGGTGGAGCCTTCGGAACCGTAGGCCCTGAATATGCAGCCCATGCCCTCATCAAGCTCACGTAGTCAGCCGACGCTGCGTTGTACAAGGCGCGTCCTTTCATGACACTTTCCACCTCGCAGATGCGACCTATAGCTGCAATTGAAAAATCTTTCGACAGCCCATGCTGTCGCCGGCAAATGTCATGCAGCTTCCGAAGGTTGTCTGTTCGCTGTGACCTTCCGCCTTTGGCCAACAGCGCCTCAAGTACGGTGTCTGGATGAATGGAGGTGGTCGAGGTCATGTTCTAACTTTCACACGCTTGAGTGATCCAATACGAAAGCGTAGCGGTTGTCCTTCGGAGGGCAGTAGCGCAGCCAAGTCAATGCCAAAATGGGCGGAGAGGCACTCCCCAGCATCCATCAAGCGAATCGCTTCATATCGGCCAAGAGTAGGGTTGTCGGGATTTATTCGACGGGAAAGTCGCCGCATGAATGCGTTGCCGTGCCGCAGTTGATCCTGCTCCGAAAGTAGCATAAATACGGGTGGTAGCTGCTCGTTGTACAACGCAGCGTCGAGAAGCTGGCTACGTCTGAACACGGCTTTGCCCGGCTCCAAGTCCGGAAAGATCTCCGCGTCCTCGCATACTCCGGCCAATTGAAGAAGCTCTGAGTCGCTTTCTTCAAAGGCTATTTCTATATCCGTTGTGCTCCCGACCGCAACAAGTTGAACCCCATTACCTTCGCCGGATTTGAGTGCATTTTGGCATCGTTCTATCAGGCGATAACAAGCCACAAGATCTTCAGCAAAACCGCTGAAACGTGTCATGGACGTTTCCCATACTCTCTCCATTTGACGATAATCGCTCATCCGCGCAAACGGCACGCCATTGTCTTCTGCATCCACCTTCTCTTTTTTCAAGCTTTGCAGGAGAGTCTCATAAGCTAAACAGTCATTGCGTGCCTCATCGAAGTGGTAGGAGATGGTGTTGAAGTGCGCCGCTAAAGCAGGCAGATAATGGGGTTCGGTTACAAACCATCGACATCTTATGGGCACTTCTATAAATCCCCCAATTCAGGCACGCTTTTACCATGCAAAACAGCCTATTTGACCTTGAGAAGCGTTACGCCAATTTGAGCGAAGCG
>JAYWDZ010000091.1:0-5398 GCA_043779595.1 Nitrosomonadales bacterium | reverse complement strand
CGTCTCTTGTGTAGACTGCGGTCTGTGCGCCAGGGACGCTGCGGCTTTTGAGCTGCCCCTGGGTTTCGCCGGGGTTGATCTTGGCGCCGTAACTGTAGACGGTGGATTGATTGGCGGCGATCTGCACCGGGGTCTGGCTGCTGGTTAGCTGGTTGTATTGGTTCCAGTTCCATTTCCAGACCTGGCCGTTGGGGTCGGTCTCGCTGAGCTTGCGGCCGAAGTCGTCGTAGGTACGGGTGACTTGTTTCTTTAGACCGACATCACTGAGGTTGCATACTTTGCTGAGGGTGTCGGTGGTGGCTCCGGCCCAGATTTCTTTCACGTCGCTGAGCGCGCTGTAGACGTAGCAGCTGACCGGGCGGCTGGGGTCGGTGGCGCTGGTCTGCGGGCCGACGTCTCTTGTGAGTCTTCCGAGTTCGTCGTAGTAGCGATAGCTATCGCGGATCGTGCCGTCGGCGGCCTGGGCGTTGATTTTGGTGGGGCGGCCGGAGCCGTCGTAGGTCGCGACTTCGACGGCTCTTCCCTGGGTTTGTCCGGTGACGGTGGGCAGCGTGGTTCTCTTCAGTCTCCCGTCCTGAGCGGCGTGGTAGTACTCATAGTTCGTCGCGAGCTTGTTCGGGTCGGTGACGCTGCGCGGTCTTCCGTCGGCGTCCAGGCTCATGCTCACGCGATGGCCCTGCTGGTTGTAGGCGCCGGTGACTCTTCCCAGCGGGTCGCGGTCGAAGCCCAGCGTGTAGCCGTCGGCCTCGGTGATCTGGGTGACGTGGCCGAGCGGGTTGTATTGGGTGAGTGTGGCGTTGCCGGCGTAGTCGACTCTTCGCTCGATGCGGTCGAGGTCGTCCCACGCGGCGTAGTAGCCATCGAGATAGCTGCCGCCGACGGTGAGGCCGACGGTGAGCGGGTTGCCGTTGGCGTCGTACACGGTGTCCCAGGCGTTGCCGCGTCCGTCGGGCGATTTGATGGGGCGGTCGAGCGCATCGTACTGGCTGTCGGCGGCGTACCAGTTGCCGTCCGGGCCGCGCGTCATTCTGCCGAGGCTGTCGTACTGGAAGTCGCTGTAGAGGTCGGTCTCAAGACTCGCCGGGGTGCCGTCCTTGTCGCCGCGGCGGGTGAGGCTGATTGGGTTGAGTTTGCTGGCGTCGTACGCGGTCTCGATGCCGGGGCCAACGCCCGTAGTGGGGGCGCCGAGGGTGGCGGATGTCCAGTCGCGCAGGCGGCGGATGGTGATCGGGTTGCCGACGCTGTCGGCCTGGATTTGCGTCCACGCGACGATGTCGGCGGTCGCGGGCCGGGTGTCGGCGACCGGGGTGACGCCGCTCCTGGCCTGGAGCGTATCGGTGAGGAAGCCCTGCGCATCGAAGCGGTTGAGCGTCCAGTTGTTGTCGGCGTCCTTGACCCGTTTGGGTTGGCCGAATTGGGTGTGGTCGCGATATTGCAGGGTTCGGGTGCTGGGCAGCGTGACGTCGCTGAGGTTGCCCAGCGTGTCGTAAGCGTAGGCGGTGGTCATGCCCTGGGGGTCGGTCTTGGTGAGGCGCAGATGGGTGCGGCCTGCTGTGGGGTCGTAGGTGTACGTGGTCTCGGCCCCGGCCTCGTCGGTGATGGCGAGCGGGTTGCCGTTGGCGTCGAAGAAGAACACGCGTTCGTGCCCCAGCCCGTCGGCGGTGCGCGATTCGCGGCGGAATTCGGCAAAGCTAAACGTGGTGGCGGAGGCGCTCTGCAAGCTGCCGACGGTGTCGAACGGGGTGTGGCGGAACACGCGACCGTTGGCGTAGTACTCAAAGCGCATGCCGTTGCCGCGCGGCAACTGGTACTGCTTTAAGGCGTGGGGATGTTTGGGGCCGTCGGCGGGTGTCTTACGCGACGAAGAGACTCAGTCGTTACGCGTCAGCGACATCGAACACCATGTCGAGAATCTCGATATCGAACCAGCGCCGGAACAGCACAAGGCTGCGTTCGGTAGGCCACAGGTTTGTGTCGGTCGTCCAGTTTGCCAGTTCCTGGGCAAAGAAGCGCCCGTAGTGGGCGCAGACAAATGCCTTGGCTTCGGCGGCCTCGCCTTCGCCCATGGGCACGAGGTAGGCGATGGCGTCGGCGCGCAATTCGGCCAGCGTGAAGGTGCAGTCAGGGTCGATCTGCTTCACCCATTGCAGCGACGGCGCTTTGGGACGGAGGATGACGAGCTGCCGGGGAACCAATGCTTCGTATTCGGATTGCCAAGGTTCGTGCGGGTCGTAAGCGGGGCGGCGGGCGAAGAGGGTTTTAAGCATGGTGGAAGCAGGCGGATGTGACAGCGTGATTGGAACATCAGACACGTTCTTTTGGCTGGAACGATAGTGCAATTATTATCCCTATCGAGATGGCCGCGACTGAATCCAAAAACATTTCATATGGTGTATTTATCTGGGGCAGTGGATCCAGCACAGCCCCCAACATCTCGCAAAAAAGCAAACCAGCTGCCGATAGTGCAAAACCATACCGTGCAATAACTGCGCGCATAAGTAGACCAACCGCCGCGATTAAGGACAGCGCAATAAAGCCCAATCCCACATAGGGCAAAATTACAATCACCCATATGCGAGGTTGCGATTTCCACCAGAGAAAATAACTCACCGCCTCATTCGGCCATACGCGCTGCACTACGGCAGTGTCAGCAATGATAAGACCAGCAGTCACGAGGTAAACGACAACACTGATCCTAAGAAATCTGGTATTCACGGCGTAAATCCTGTCTGACTATCAGCTTCAAGCTGCGCCCTCAGTTCGTCAATCCGTTCCATTTCGCCGGGCAGATAAAATTCGCGTCCGTCTTTTAGCGTGACCTTGTAGTTATGTGTCATCCAGGTGAGCAGCGTGGCGATATTTGGACCAAATCCCAATTTGATGCGGTATTCGTCAACAGAAGTCACCTCGGATGCCTTGAACGTATCCTGCTTGAAGTAGTAACCCCAAAGCTGATACCGGTCACCATCCCAAACCACTTTGCTCGCAATGAATTTCTGCCGCAGCTCGATGAAGAACGCCTGGTAGAGGCCGACGCAGACGTAGAGGGAGGCAGCGAGTGCCATCAAACTGAGAACCGCAACTGCGGCAATTTTTTTCGTGCTGGCTCCCCCCACCTTGGCCGGATCCATGAACAAGGACAGCATGGATATGGCAAAGATAATGGTGACCCCCACAATCGTCATCCCACTCAATGGCCAAATCCAGACCACGATCCGTCTCTGGTCTACCCACCGGTTCCAGAACGGCCGCCACGCTTTAGGCATAGCCTCGTGGGTCAACGTGGCGAAACGCCTAGCAGAGTCTGGTTTCCAGGCCCTCCCACTCCCAGATTGCCGAAGTAGGTTTGCTCAGCGCCCAAGGCCCCACCAACCCCTTTGCCTGCCGTGCTGAATCCAAACTTCAACATGGCCGCGGAGGCCTGCTCGGCGAAGCTTCTTCCAAAGGGTGCCGTGAGACCCGATCCTATTCCACCACCAATCGCGGAACCGAATACTGTGCTGAAGCTGAAATCTTGTTCAAAGCTCTTGGTTGAACTGGTGCCGATATCAATACCTTGAGTGGCAATACTCGTTGCCGCACCAAACCCTGCCCCTTTTACAATAATAGAATTTCTGAGCACTCTTCAGACCCTCACTGGCGGCGACCAGTTTCATACTGGAGTAGCCCTTCTTCTTCACGAGCTTGCAAATAGTCTGCAAGCTTTTGAGCTTCGGCACCATCAGGCACACTCAGTGCGAGCAGGTTTTCTGAAGACCATTCCATCAATGGCTTCATTACTTCAATCTCTCGTACTAATTCCTGCCGCTTCGTCGGGTCTTGTTCGCCAAACCAGACTCGGAAGGTAATTTGCCCCGAGGGATGAACCACACGGTTAACCACGAAATCGGCGTCAGTCTCAACTTCATCGCCTAGAGCTAAATCTCGTGCAAAGAATGGAATGCAGCACAGAATGAATCGTTGTGGTCCAGCCTTTTGACCCCAAAGCTGCTCCCATTCATTCTTTCCGCTCTTGGTTCCAATGTGGGCGGAAAACACGAAGTTTGCCCTTTCACGCCAAACTGGCGCTGGATGGACAGCTTCGTACTCACCGGTCTGATACTTCATAAGCCTTTAGTCTACTGGGTACTAGGGTTTCGGCCAATGTGATGGCGGCCATTCTCCGCGGTAACCTGGTGGAGGATTAACCGGGAAATCTCTTGCGCCCTTGGACGCATTGCAATGTGGGCAAGCAAGCTGTGCATTGTCCAGCGTCGCATTACCGCCTTTTGCTTTAGGAATAGCATGATCAACTTGAGATGCCGTCCCCTCCCTTTTACAAAAAACGCAAGTCTTGAGCGGATTCTCAGCTTTTGCAGCTTCCTTAACGGCTTCTGGGAAATTTTTACCAGCTGTGATACCACCTGCAGAGCCTGCTTTAATCAAAGGAGTGGTCTCTTTTGCCGCAGCTTTAGCTCCAGTCTTCAGCGTTTGCAACCCCAGCGCTGGCCCGATGCCTTCGCCCGTCGGTCCGCCCAGTATCAAATCCCCAACTGTCAACACTACCGAAGCGGCATCAATCAGGAAATCTGTTCCGGTGTAATTTGAAGGCGTCGCGTTTCTCAGGCTTTGATTGCCGGGGGTGAAGGTTCCGCCGTTGCCGCTGTCTCTTACATCCGTCACTGTACCCTTTGTGTAGAACCCCGCATCCGCCGTCATGATGCAACTGCCGCTGTAATAGCAAGAGCTGCCACCACCAGCTACCACTTGCGGGTCGTAAGACAGCAAGCCCAGCGGATCAATCAAGTTGATGGGGTTATTCCCGACATAGGCATACCCGCTCACCGCATCCGCCATCCCTATCGGGTCTCTTGAGACGAATCTTCCCAGTCCCGGATGCTGATAGCGTGCTCTATAGAACGTCAGCCCGGTCGCATCCGGCTCCCGCCCGGTGTAGCCGAAGGTCGGCGTTGTACCCGTGCTCGCTGTCTTATTCCCCCACGCATCGAACCTCTGATTCGCCGTCAACGTCCCTGCTGTGTTCGCAGTCCCGATCACACTCCCGAGGCCGTCTTGTAGGTAGGCCGCTTCAGTTGCCGCCGGACTGTTCGTGCTTCCCGTGAGCCTCAGCAGCGGCTCATCGATACTAGCCCCATGCGCGTACACCGCTGTGGGCATCCCGCTGATCGCGCTGCCGTTCCACTCGGCATGAATGTCGTCGCCGTCGTACAGATAGCTGGTCGTGATTGCGCCACTGGTCTTTCTGAGTCTGCGTCCGCTGTCGTCATACTGATAGCTCTCGGCGACTGCGCTGACTCCTGTTCGGGTCGCGGTGTTCAGATGCTCCAGCGCATTCCACGCGAGTTGTAGCGTGGTCGCACCGATGCCGCTGGCGGTGCAGTCGGTGGTGGTTTTGGTC
>JAYWDZ010000090.1:0-2151 GCA_043779595.1 Nitrosomonadales bacterium | reverse complement strand
TATTAACGATGGACTCAGACGGACAGCATCCGGCCGATCGCATCCCCGCGTTTATGGCGGAATCCGCGCGAAACCCGCAAGCGATGATATTAGGCGTGCCCCAGTTTGATGCCAGTGCGCCTAATTTGAGGGTACAGGGTCGGCGAGTGTGTAACGCATGGGCCAATCTTGAAACGCTATGGGCAGGCATCGGCGATTCCTTATTCGGATTTCGCATTTATCCCATTGAACCCTTGCGCCAGGTGATGCGCTACCAACCCTGGATGCGTCATTTTGACTTCGACCCCGAGGCGGTAGTGCGTCTGTGCTGGCGTGGAGTGCGCCCCATCAATCTACCTGCCGCAGTGCGGTACTACCAGGTGAATGAGGGCGGTGTCTCGCATTTCCGCTACCTGCGGGACAACCTGCTATTGAGCTGGATGCATACCCGTCTCTTTATAGGGTTTGTATTACGCTTACCCGTTTTGGTGATAAGGCGTGCGCGCGGGCACTTTCGAAATGACCGGCACGGAAATTCCAATCAATGGTAGCCAGCGTCGCAATAGCGGACTGGTAATGACCGTGCTGAATATCGCCATGATCACCAAAATCGTAAACATCTGTTGCGAGATCACGCCGAGGTCGTAGCCAACGTTAATCACGATTAATTCCATTAGCGCTCGGGTGTTCATCATCACGCCTAGCACTTTGCTTTCGCGGTGACTCATCCCGGCGAATCTTGCGGCCAGATAGGCGCCGCCGAATTTGCCCAGAGTGGCCAGCGCGACGATCAACACACACCAGCCCCATGCGCTTGCGCTGTCCAGCCCGCCGATGTTGGTGCGCAATCCGGTATAGGTAAAAAAGATCGGTAGAAAAAATACCATCACAAACGGACTGATGCGTTTGCGCCACGTGGCCACAAACGCGTGCTCGTCATGGAGCAATACGCCCATCATGAAGCCGCCAAAAATCGCAAAAATGCCGAGGTGATAGGTGGTCATCGCGGACACAAAAATCGCGGCGAGCACGATGCCGAGCAGGTTATTGGTCAACTCACCGCTACGTGCATCAAATCGATGCAGGATGCGTTTCATTAATGGCCGTACACCGAACCAGCTGACCACAAAAAACACCAGCACCAACGCCACTTTGATTGCAAAGTCGGGACCGTTGAAGTGAGATAAAGTGAGTGTGGTAATCAGCGCCAGTAGCAGCCAACCGATCACGTCATTGATCGCTGCGGCGCTGATAGCGATGACGCCAATCGGCGTGCGCGTCATGTCGAATTCCATCATGATGCGGCCCAATATGGGCAATGCGGTAATCGAAAACGCCGTGGCGACAAACAGCGCAGAGCCCAGCGGATGCGCACCTGGCGAGAGTATCGGCGCGCTGATTTGACCGACCGCATAGCCCAGTGCAAAAGGCGCGATCAAACTGGCCGCAGCCACCCATAACATCGCTTTACGATTGCGCCGTTCACTCAGGTGAGAAAAATCAAACTCGAGACCAATCTGAAACATCAGCAATACCAGGCCGATTTGCGACAACATCTGCATCGGCTCGGGCGCGCCGGAGTGGAATACATACTGGAACAAACCGGGTGCCATCCATCCAAATAGCGACGGTCCTAGCAATATTCCCACGATGATTTCTCCCACCGCTGCGGTCTGGCCTATACGTAATGCCACTCCTCCACCGATGCGCGCGGCCAGCACGATTACCGTGAGTTGTAGCAGGGTAAAAAATAATAGGGCTTCGGTTTTGTGAGCAGTAATGTTAACGAGAGGGGTCATAAGTTTGGCAAGAAATCAGGAGACAGTTCCCCTGTGGGTACACCGGCGCAATATGCAGCGCGCAACTGTAGTACAGATCGATTAGAGGCGCACCCTATATAAGCCGCAGCAAACTTGGCAAAAATTGTCTTGATTGGATATTCCCCGATTTGTGTCGCTTGCGTGAGCGAGCCGTCTTATTTATCGCTTCATCTCGCGGGAACCGCTTGGGGGGCAGCCAAGACATACCTAGACTGGAGCGATAGCCAATATGATAATGCGTAGGTAAGTAGTATTTTCCTAGTTTACTTTTATTGTCTTTTGAGTAAGCCCTCCATGTCAGGCTAGATGTCGCCTCCATTGATTCAATAAAAAAGTGGAGGGCGGAAGTAGG
>JAYWDZ010000089.1:0-37193 GCA_043779595.1 Nitrosomonadales bacterium | reverse complement strand
ACGTCAGACGTGGGCACACGGAACGCCATTCCAGTGAGTTTGCCTTTCAGTTCGGGCAGCACCACACCGACCGCTTTGGCGGCGCCGGTCGAGGACGGGATGATGTTTTCCAGAATGCCGCGACCGCCGCGCCAGTCTTTCATCGACGGGCCGTCCACGGTTTTCTGGGTGGCTGTCGCTGCATGCACGGTGGTCATCAAGCCGCGCTTCAAGCCCCAATTGTCGTGCAGTACCTTGGCCACGGGGGCCAAGCAATTAGTGGTGCACGAGGCCGCAGAAACAATCGCCTGCCCGGCGTAAGTCGCATGATTCACACCGTAGACAAACATCGGCGTAGTGTCCTTGGACGGCGCGCTCATAACCACTTTCTTTGCGCCTGCTGCGATGTGCTTTTTGCAGGTTTCTTCATCGAGGAAGAAACCGGTGCATTCGATCACCACGTCTGCGCCCGCTTCGTTCCACTTCAGGTTTGCGGGGTCACGCTCCGCAGTCAGGCGGATGGTCTTGCCGTTCACCACCAGATTGCTGCCGCTGACCGACACGTCGCCATTAAAACGGCCGTGCACCGAGTCGAATTTCAGCATGTACGCCAGATAATCGGGGTCGAGCAAATCGTTAATTGCGACCACTTGAATTTCAGGAAAATCCTTGGCGATGGCGCGAAACGCCATGCGGCCGATGCGGCCAAAGCCGTTGATGCCCACTTTGATAGTCATGTTTCAGTCTCCGTTTGTTGAAATCTTTGTGAAGGGCTGGGTTTTAGGAGCTAGGGAAGGTGCGGGCTGCACCCGTCTTTCCCTAGCTCCTACTCCTAGCCCCTTAGCTTTTACAGAACGCTTTTCACCGCTTTCACCACCGCTTCCGGGGTAAAGCCAAAATGCTTGAACAGCATCGGCGCCGGGGCTGATTCGCCGAAGGTGTCCATCCCGACAACGGCGCCTTCGAGACCCACGTATTTGCGCCAGAAATCAGTCACACCGGCTTCGACCGCGACGCGCGGCACGCCTTTGGGCAGCACGCTGTCTTTATAGGCAGCATCCTGCTTGTCGAAGGTATTGGTCGATGGCATCGACACGACGCGTACCGCAATACCTTCGGCGGCCAATGCTTCCTGGGCCTTGACGGCGAGTTCGACTTCCGAGCCGGTAGCGATGATCACCGCTTTAGCGCCTGCTGCGTCTTTAAGCACATAGCCGCCCTTGGCGATGTTGGCGATGGTTGCCGCATCGCGCACCATAAACGGCAGGTTCTGACGGCTGAGAATATGGCAAGTGGGGCCGTCGGCGCGCTCGACCGAGTGCACCCAGCCGACCAGCGTTTCGACGGTATCGCACGGACGCCACACATCGTTGTTCGGCATCATGCGCAGCGTCGCGGTCTGTTCGACCGGCTGGTGCGTCGGGCCGTCTTCGCCGAGGCCGATGGAGTCGTGCGTGAACACATGGATCACGCGCTGCTTCATCAGCGCGGCCATGCGGATGGCGTTGCGCGAATACTCGGAGAACATCAGAAAAGTGCCGCCGAACGGCAGCAGGCCGCCGTGCAGCGCCATGCCGTTCATGATCGCGGCCATGCCGAATTCGCGCACGCCGTAGCTGATGTAGTTGCCGGGATTGCCGTGACGCACGGTGTGGCAGCCTTCCCAGTTGGTGAAGTTGGAGCCGGTCAAATCCGCCGAACCGCCCAGAAATTCTGGCAGCACGGGCGCCAGTGCGTTGATCGCAAACTGCGAAGATTTACGTGTCGCGACGGTTTCGGCCTTGGTATTAAAAGCCGCAATCTGCTCGGCCACGTGGGTTTTCCAGTTGGCAGGCAGCTCGCCCTTCATGCGACGCTCGAATTCGGCAGCTTCCGTGGGATAAGCCTTTTTGTATTCGGCAAATTTGTTGTTCCACAAGGTTTCCAGACCCTGGCCCTTGGTCTTCGCATCCCATCCGGCATAAATGTCGGCGGGGATTTCGAACGGCGGATAGTTCCAGCCGATGTTCTTGCGGGTGGCCTCGATTTCGGCTCCGCCCAGCGCTTCACCGTGCACATGCGTACCGCCTTCCTTGTTGGGCGCGCCCTTGCCGATCACGGTTTTGCAGCAGATCAATGTCGGCTTGTCGGTACTCGCCTTGGCTTGTTGAATCGCCGCTTCCAGCGCCACCACGTCGTGGCCGTTCACATGCGCGACGACATTCCAGCCATAAGCTTCAAAGCGCTTGGGAGTGTCGTCGGTAAACCAGTTTTCGACATGACCGTCGATGGAAATGCCGTTGTCGTCCCAGAATGCGATCAGCTTGTTGAGCTTCCAGGTGCCCGCCAGAGCGCACGACTCGTGCGAAATGCCTTCCATCATGCAACCGTCGCCAAGGAACGCGTAGGTGTGGTGATCGACGATAACGTGGTCAGGCTTGTTGAATTCGCTGGCGAGCACTTTTTCGGCCATCGCCATACCGACGGCATTGGTGATGCCTTGTCCGAGCGGGCCTGTGGTGGTTTCAATACCGGGCGCGTAACCGTATTCCGGGTGACCCGGTGTCTTGGAATGCATCTGGCGGAACTGCTTGATGTCTTCCATCGACAGGTCGTAGCCGGTCAGGTGTAGCAGCGCATAAATCAGCATCGAGCCGTGACCGTTCGACAACACAAAGCGGTCGCGATCCGCCCACTTCGGGTTGGCTGGATTGTGGCGCAGGTGGTGGTTCCACAAGGTTTCGGCGATTTCGGCCATCCCCATTGGGGCGCCGGGGTGGCCGGATTTGGCTTTCTCCACTGCATCCATCGCGAGCGCGCGAATGGCATTGGCTAGGTCATTACGGGTAGGCATTTCGATCCCTTCAGCTTATTAAAAATGGCGAGCAGATTACCCTTCAGCGCGCGCTAAGGCAGCTTCGGGTGGAATATGCAAAAACCCTGATTATCCTTCAGCAGGGCAGTCCTAGGCAAGCTGCCCCATACCCTTGCGAAGCGTCAGCACAGTAAGGGTTGTGGCGGACAGGGTGATGCCTGCGAGGGAAATTCGAGTCTAAAAAGTTTTTATTCAGGCTGCACTAAGCCTTATATCCAGCAAGTAAGCGGGCCTGATGGCCCCGCTTCAAGTCGATGGGTAGTGCTGACGCAAGGCGTCCAGCAGCTTTTGATGAATGCCCCCGAAACCGCCATTACTCATCATCAAGACCTGGTCACCCGGTCGCGCATCGCTGACTAACTGCTTGATCAGCTCGTCGAAATTGTCAAAGACGCGGGCCTTGTCTCCTAGTGGCGCCATCGCTTCGGTCGCATCCCAGCCCAGATTGGCACCGAAGCAATAGACGTGGTCGGCGGCAGCGAGACTTTCTGGTAGCGCGGCTTTCATCACACCCAGTTTCATCGTGTTGGAGCGCGGTTCCAACACCGCCAGGATACGTTGATTGCCAACCTTGTGCCTGAGGCCTTCTAGTGTGGTGGCGATCGCGGTCGGGTGATGTGCGAAGTCGTCGTAGACCGTGATGCCGTGCACCGTGCCGCGAATTTCCATGCGGCGTTTGACGTTTTCAAATCGCGATAGTGCATCGACTCCAAGTGCGGACGGTACGCCGACATGGCGCGCCGCAGCAATCGCCGCCAGTGCATTTTGGCGATTGTGTTCTCCCATCAGCGGCCATTGAACGCGGCCTTGCACCACACCATTGAGCAATACATCAAATGCACCGTCAGCCTCGGCTGCACCAGCAGCCCAGCCACTGTCTACGCCAAAACGCTCGATCGGGGTCCAGCAACCTCGATCCAGTACCCGATCAAGATTGGTTTCGCGGCCGTTGGATACGATCAAACCATTGCCCGGCACGGTGCGTATCAGATGATGGAACTGGGTTTCGATTGCGGCCAGATCAGGAAAGATATCCGCGTGGTCGTATTCCAGATTATTTAATAGTGCGGTGCGAGGGCGGTAATGTACGAATTTGGAACGCTTGTCGAAAAACGCCGTGTCGTATTCGTCGGCCTCGATCACAAAAAAGGGGCTATCGGTCAACCGCGCCGAGATGCCAAAATTTTGCGGTATGCCGCCGATTAAAAACCCGGGGTCGAGCTGGGCGTCTTCGAGTATCCACGCCAGCATCGACGCCGTGGTGGTTTTGCCATGTGTGCCCGCTACTCCCAGCACCCATTTGCCGTGCAGCACATTTTCGGCCAGCCACTGCGGGCCCGAAGTGTAAGCCAAGTTGCGGTTCAGGATGGCCTCCATCAGAGGGTTGCCGCGCGTGACGACGTTACCAATCACAAAAATGTTGGGGTTCAATTCCAGCTGGCTCGCGTCCCAACCTTCAATTAGTTCGATGCCGAGAGAACGCAATTGATCGGACATGGGCGGATAGACGTTGGCATCACACCCGGTGACCGTGTGCCCGGCGGCGCGCGCAATGGCGGCGATGCCCCCCATGAAGGTGCCGCAAATGCCAAGAATATGAAGATGCATGGGAAGGAATAGTGACCAAACAGGCGGCGATTATCCCATAGTCATTAGACTGTTCGCGGCCTCGCGCTTTACGGCAAATTCAATTGTGAAACTGAAGCGCTTATTGACCGCGCATTTTCTGCAGGCCGCCGGTGATGGCCGAATCGATATAGCCAAAATAATAATCTGCGATTAATAAACCCACGATGGGCTCAGCCAACTCCGCGCCCTGAGCATCCATTACTTTAATGGTGGGCACGATAGTCACTTTATGCTGCGCGGCAAATTCGGCGCCGGTGCTTTTGCTGCCGTTATAAAGCGTCAGGGGACTTTGCGAAGTGATATCCACCTCACGCATGATGACTTTATTTTTGTAAGCCGGGTCTTTCAGCATCGGCACCAGATACTCGCTTTTAGCGCGTTGGCAAAACTGGCAACCCGGGCTGGTGTACAGCACCAGGATGGGGATTTTTTTGGCCGCGGCGAGCTTGCCGTCAGCTTCAAAACTCTTCGCAAGAGGCAGGCTGTCAACGGGTTGCGCAGCCGCAAGAGGCGCGTTGCTCCATGCTAAAATTGTCGTCAGTAATGTGATGAAACGAATCATTGCAGTGGTTTCCTTTTGCGGGTACGGCGACGTACTGCGCTACATACCCAGTTAAATTTAGAGTCACTTCCTGTTATGCAAACTCTGACTATCGCCTCGCGTGAAAGTGCCCTGGCAATGTGGCAGGCAGAACACATTCGTGACCGCTTGCGTGCGCTTTACCCGACTTTAACGATCAACATCCTCGGCATGACCACGCGCGGCGACCAGATTATAGAGGTAGCGCTGTCTAAAATTGGCGGCAAAGGTTTGTTCGTAAAAGAACTCGAAGTCGCACTCGACGAAGGCCGCGCTAACCTCGCGGTGCACTCGATGAAAGATGTGCCGATGGATCTGCCTGCAGGGTTCGAGCTGGTAGCCATTGGCGAACGTGAAGACCCACGCGACGCGTTCGTGTCTAACCAATTCGAACGCCTGTCGGATTTGCCCCCGGGTAGCCGCGTGGGTACTTCCAGTTTGCGCCGTGAAGCACAACTCCATGCACGATATCCTCACCTGACGGTTTTGCCCTTACGCGGCAATGTGGGCACGCGCTTGCGCAAGCTGGACGAAGGCCAGTTTGACGCTATTCTGCTGGCCGCCGCGGGACTCAAACGCTTGGGATTGGGGGCACGCATTCGTAGCCTATTGAGTGTTGAAGACAGTATCCCCGCTGCTGGCCAAGGCGCACTGGGTATCGAGATACGCGGCGCGCAAATTGAGCTGGCGGCGTTGCTTGCGCCGCTCAACCATCCCGCCACCGCAGCCTGCGTGCGCGCGGAACGCCAGGTCAGCCGGGTGTTAGGGGGCAGTTGCCAAGTCCCACTGGGTGCGTATGCGGTGTTGAGCGGCGAGCAACTGATGATCAATGGTTTTGTGGCCCGGCCCGATGGCACGGACTTTATTTACGATCAGGCGCAAGGGCATTTCAGCAATCCAGAAGCCGTGGGTCAGGCGCTGGCGGATAAATTACTGGCCCACGGGGCGCGCGCGATTCTGGATTCGCTGCCGCCAATATGAGCTTGCCGCTGGCCCGGCGTAGCATCTTGGTCACCCGCCCCGCAGCGCAATCCGCCGGGTTGGCAAAATCCATACGTGAGGCGGGGGGCGAGGCGGTCATCTTCCCTGCTATCGAAATTCAACCCGTGGTCAGCGACGTGTTGGCGCAGCAGGTTGATCAACTCCATACCTTTAACGCGGCCATTTTTATTAGCCCCAACGCAGCGCAATACGGCGTTGCGGCGGTGCGCGCGCGGCGCGAATTTCCAATTCCGCTGAGCGTGTACGCGCTGGGGCCCGGCACTGCGCGCGAACTCGCCCGTCACGGGTTATCTGAGGCGATCCAGCCCGACGGGGCAGACAGCGAGGCATTGTTAGCTTTGCCACAACTGCAAAATATTGCGGGTCAGCGCATCCTCATTTTTCGCGGGGTGGGAGGGCGCGAGTTACTTGCAGATACGTTGAAGGCCCGCGGTGCTCAGGCCGAATATGCCGAGTGTTACGCGCGTGCATGTCCCCAAGCCGACGCGGCGCCCTTATTGCAACAATGGGCGGAGGGCGGGATTCACGCAGTCACGATTACCAGCGCAGAAACACTGCATAATCTTGCCGCGTTACTGGGCGAGGGGGGCAAAGCATATTTACGGGCTACCCCGGTTTTTGCGCCGCATGAGAAAATCGCCGCGGCCGCCCGACAGTTCGCGATTACTCAGGTCATTACTACGGCAAGCGGGGATGCCGGACTTTTGTCAGGCTTGATTACTTGGTTTAACACACACGTATGAACGACACATCGCTTACACCTGCTCGCGGTCCCACGTTTAACTGGGCGCTGCTACTCGCCGCGCTGGCACTCGGCCTAACCGTCTGGTCGTGGGCGGACAATCGCGAACGCGCGCGCGATGTGAAAGCCGAATTGGGCAGGCGGCTGGCGGAGTCTGACTCCAGCATCAAAGAATCGAGATTGCTGGCGCGCAATGCGGATGAAGCGATGCGCCAAGCCACCGCACGACTTGCCCAACTCGACACGCAATTGAGCACTTCACAGCAACAGCAGGTGTCGCTTGAAGCGCTGTACAAAGAACTCTCGCAAAGCCGCGATCAATGGACCCTGGCCGAGATCGAACAAGTACTGCTCACGGCCGCTCAACAATTGCAACTGGCGGGCAATGTTCATGCTGCAATCATCGCGCTGGAGTCCGCCGACCAGCGCTTACTGCGTTTGAATAAACCCCAATTCACCACCTTGCGCCGCGCGATTGCTGCTGACCTGACCAGGCTACGCGCAACGCCGCAACTGGATACGATAGGCTTATCTGCCAAGCTCGAAGTCCTGATCAATCAACAGGCAAAATGGCCGTTGGCGAGTGCTCACGCCAGTGAAACCCGACCCGCGCAGTTGGACAGTCGAGCGGCTCGCAACTTTAGTCAAGAACTGTTGACCGACCTCAAAAGCATCGTGCAGATTCGTCGCATCGGCAAAAGCGAAGCTATTTTGTTGCCGCCTGAGCAGGAATATTTCCTGCGCGAAAATTTGAAGCTGCATTTGCTATCTGCGCGGCTGGCACTGCTGCTGCAGGATCAATCGGGTTATCACGCCGACATCGCGGCCACCGAAAAAATGCTCGACCAATATTTTAATCGCCACGATAACGGGGTGGAGGCAGCGTTATATGAGTTGAAGCGCTTGGGTAGTTTGCGCATTGCGGTAAAGGCACCGGATATTCAATCCAGCCTGGTGGCACTAGACACTTTGAAAGCCCGCTAATGCGTTGGCTGATTTCTTTCCTGATTCTGGTGGTGCTAGCCGTGGGGCTGGCGCTCGCGGGACGCTATGACCCGGGCTATGCGGTGTTGGTCTATCCGCCGTGGCGCATCGAAGTCTCTTTCATCGCATTTATCCTGATACAGGTGGGACTGGTGGCAAGTGCCTACTGGATCACCCGTCTCGCCATTACGACTTTAAATCTACCGCGCATCGTGCGTGAACAGCGGGCGCGCCGCGAAGCCGAGCGACAGGATGCCGACTTTATTGACGGCTTACGCGCCTGGCTCGAAGGCCGTCATCAAGACGCGGAACAGGCATTAGGCAATTGGCAAGGCGAGTCAACCCGGCTGGGCTTGGCGCGCGTGCTGGCCGCGCGAGCTGCCGAAGAAATACGCGCGCTGCCCCGACGCGATTTGCATTTGGCCGAAGCAACCCGGCATGGCGCTGAATTTGCGGCCCATTTGGCCGAAGCTGAAATGCGCCTAAATACGCGTGACATTGTCGGCGCATTAACCGCCATTGCTGCTGCTAAAGCGCTCGCGCCGCAACACACCGCGCTATTGCGGGTGGAGCTTGCTGCGCGCCAACAGGCGGGCCAGTGGGACGAAGTACAAAAACTCACCGAGCAATTAACCCGCGCAAACGCACTCGCGCCAGCGCACGCCAACCAGCTGCGTCGCGCCGCTCATGCTGAAATGCTAAAACGCAGTACCGGCAACGACCGCGCATTGCTGGAATACTGGAAAAAACTGCCCGACAAACTCAAAACCGATCCGCTATTAGCGCGCGTTGCCGCACAGGCCTTTGTCAGTAGCGGGGGGTTGGACACTGCGCTCGATATTCTTGAAGCCGCCCTCAAGTATGAATGGCACGAAGAACTGGTGATGCTGTATGGTCACATTCGCGGTAGCAGTCCCACGCGACAGATCGAACAAGCCGAAAAATGGCTGCATACCATGCCGCGCGATGCCCATTTATTATTGGCGCTCACCGAGCTATGCAGCGCTGAAGCGCTATGGGGCAAAGCACAAAACTATCTCGAAGCCAGTCTCGCGCTGGAACCAACTGCCGAGGCCCATGTTCGTATGGCTGAGTTGAAAGAAAAAAACGGCCATACGGCTAAAGCCTGCCAGCATTATCAAAAAGCGCTGGCGTTGTGCCAACTGGAACACGGAGAAAGTTACAAACCTCTGGGTTTGGCCTCTTTCTCAACTGGACAGGCGGGCGTTTAACTCCGCACCCCCTCTCAATTTTGGTCATTATTTAGGATAGAAATATGTATAAATTACCGTTGTTTAAAACCTGGCCTTCTGCTTTTGCGGTGTTTTTTTTGGCTTGCTTTGCCGTTTCGGCACAGGCTGCAACGGCGCCCAAAACGCCTGCGCAAGGCGTCGTTAAAATGGCAATCAAAGCAGGGGTTTCGCTTGACGAGGCTGCGGAGTCGATGCGTCTACGGGCGAATGCACTGAATATGAAATTAGTCGCCGAGCTACCGTTGTCGAATCAAGTCGAGGCCATAACAGGCAAACCTCAGCATCGTGCGACCATTTTTCAATTTTGCGATGCGCTTACGGCTAAAGACCTGATTGAATTGAATGTCGACTTTTCGGTGTATATGCCGTGTCGAATTGCATTAGTGGAAGATACGAAAGGACAAGGCTGGTTGGTGATGATGGATATTGATGTGGACGCTGTCGCGCGCCAAATGCGCGTACCCGCGGCGCTCAAAAAACGCATTCAAGATGTACGTGCCACCCTGATCAGTATTATGCAGGCTGGCGCTAAGGGCGATATATAAACTGCTGTTGCCTGGTTACGGTGTTGCGTCAGCTGCGTAGACGAACGAGTCAGCAAAAAACGCATCTTCATTTAAGCCACGCTTGGCGGTAAATGCACCGTGCGCACTGTCGACCATGATGGGCGCGCCGCACGCATACACCTGATAACCGGAAAGGTCAGCAAAATCCTCCAGCACGGCTTCGTGTACATAGCCGGTGCGACCTTGCCACTGATCTGCAGGATCAGGATTAGACAGCACCGGGATGAAAGTAAAGTTGGGATACTCGCGCTGCCATTGCTGCGGCCGTTCGGCCAGGTACAAATCCTTCAACGCGCGCACGCCCCAGTACAAAACCATTTGTCGATCCATGTGAGTCGAAAATGCATGCAGCAGCATGCCCTGAATCGGCGCGAACCCGGTGCCACCTGCGACAAATATCATCGGCAAGTCTGAATCCTCGCGAATGAAAAAGCTCCCTAATGGCCCCTTCAAACGCAGAATGTCGCGTGCTTTAAGCGTGTTAAAAACCTGGTCACTGAATAGCCCACCTTCAACGTGACGGATATGCAGTTCCAGCAATGCATCATCGTGCGGCGGATTGGCCAGTGAGTAACTCCGGCTTTTGCCATCCTTCAGTAAAAAATCGATGTATTGCCCGGCCAGAAATTGCAGCCGCTCGGTGGTCGGCAATTTGATTTTGACGATCATCACGTCGTCTGCGCGTTTTTCCAATGTCTCCACGCGGCACGGCAGCGTCTTGATCATGACATCCTTCGCCGCCCCTATTTCCTTCGCTTGAATGATCAGATCGGACAGGGGTTTGGCTTGGCAGAATAGGGCCTTGCCAGCGGCTTTCTCTTCAGGCTTTAACGCAGTTTCTTTGTAGGTGCCGTAATCCAGACCGCCGGCAATCACGGTGCCTTTGCACGAGCCACACGCGCCGTTGCGGCAGCCATACGCCAAGCCTACGCCTTCGCGTAGCGCGGCGGCGAGGAGGGTTTCATCCGGGTTAACCGTAAATTGATGGCCGCTGGGCTGGATCGTGACTAGATAGGGCATGGCTTAGAATGAGGCGCGTTAAAAAAAGCAGCGCGAATTATCCCCCGAATGTCGGCGTTTTAACCCCGACCCCACTGTGGTAACAACATTGTGAAACGCATTCTGATTATCGGTTGTGGCGACGTAGGCGAACGTCTGGTGCGGCGCTATCGCGGACAAGCGCACTTTTTTGCGCTAACCCGAAGTGAGGCCGGGAAGGCGCGATTACGCACGCTGGGTGTCGTGCCTATTGTGGGTGATCTCGATAACCCCATCACGCTCAAACGCCTGCCTACCGTTGACGGTGTCTTTCATTTTGCGCCACCCCCCGCTGAGGGAAGGGTCGATACGCGCACGCGACATCTACTTCGGTCATTGTCGCAACGGGGTAATCCGTCGCATCTTGTCTACATCAGTACCAGCGGGGTATATGGCGATTGCGGTGGTGCCTGGGTGGACGAGTCGCGCGCTACTGCACCGGTCAACGCTCGCGCCATTCGCCGCGTCGATGCCGAAAACCAGCTCCGCAACTGGGGCGCCCATCAGTATGTGCACGTATCGATACTGCGTGCCCCCGGAATTTATGCAGCCGATCGATTGCCGTTGGAGCGGATCAAACGCGGCACACCCGCTTTGATCGCCAGTGATGATAGCTACACCAACCATATTCACGCCGATGACCTGGCCCGGCTCGCATGGATAGCGATGTTTCGCGGACGACCCCTACGCATTTATCACGCGGTCGATGCGCAGCCGATGAAAATGGGCGACTGGTTTGATAGTTGTGCGGATACTTTTGGTTTGCCGCGCCCTCCGCGCGTGCCGCGCGCTGAAGCCGAAGGCCTGTTGTCGGAGGCACTGCTGTCGTTTTTGCGAGAGTCGCGCCGGTTATCAAATTTGCGCGTGACCCGTGAATTGCGATTTAGATATACGTATCCGACTTCAGACCATATGTTGAAACAGATGGCCCAGGCCCAGCTGACTTCAGATGAACAGCATTCTAAAGGCGGCTAAGGCGTACGATTGTTGTCGTCGCGCTCGCGCCGATACTCTCCCTCAAGCACATCATCGTTTGCCGCACGGGGAATGGCTCCGGCGCGTTTCACCCAGGTGTCTGGCAGCAACAATAAAATCAGCGCAATGATGTCACTGATAAATCCCGGAAATAACAGTAAGCCGCCCGCAAGCAGTACGCGCGAGCTCGCGAACAAGGACGCAACCGGATTATTCCCGGAGCGTAAAGTCGACATAAGACGCATGCCCCAAGCGACGCGCTCAAAGCGGATCAGCGCGATACCGGCCACCGCCGACAACGCCAACCAAACTATCACCCACCCCCCAATTCGCGTGGCGAGCCAGTAAATGCCGACCGCTTCGATTGCCGGAAACGACAAAATGAGTAAGCCAATCCATCCCAGGCGCATACGATGAAACCTCTGTTAGTGTTGACCAATGTACCCGATAACGCCGTCGCCGAACGCATTGCGCACGCGTTGATTGACGCGCGCGCGGCGGCGTGTGTGAACATTCTTGCCGAATGCCGGTCTGTGTATCGATGGCAAGGGGCGGTGGAGACTACAAACGAAGTGCCCCTGCTGATCAAGACCTCCGCCGAAGCGTATCCGCGTGTGGAGCAGCTTCTGCGAGAATGTCATCCTTTTGCTGTACCTGAAATCATCGCTGTGCCTATAGAACAGGGCCTGCCCGAGTATCTGGCTTGGTTGGCCACGGAGACCAAAATATGAATCGCCTAGTACGTCTGCTGTGTGCATTTTTGCTATCTTGGGGCGCTTGGGCGCATGCGCAAGACTTCTTGGAGCCGGAAGCGGCCTTTAAGTTTAGTGCGCGCACTATAGATGCAAATACACTCGAAGCACGCTGGCAGATAGCCGATGGCTACTACATGTATCGGCAAAAATTCAAATTTGAATTGACCGGGGGTTCGCTCGGCGCAATTCAATATCCGCCAGGCAAAATGAAGGTGGATGAAACTTTTGGCAAGGTTGAAACCTATCGCAATGAAGTGCGATTTGCGTTGCCGATCAAGCGCGAGGCGGGTGCCACCTCAGTAACGTTGAAAGTCACGTTCCAAGGCTGTGCCGATGCGGGACTGTGCTACACGCCGATTGTTGAGACCCGGCGTTTGCTCTTGCCTGCTCTAGCCGAAGTAGCGCCAAGCACGCCTCTCATTGAAGCGCCTGCTGTTACAGCATCGCCTGCCATTTCTGCGCTGGCCGGATTACGCAGCTTGGGCGGCAGCCATCAGCCTGATATTCTGCCCGCGGATCAGGCATTCACCACGCGCTCAAGCATGCCGGACGCGCAAACCGTTCGCGTGGATTATCACATCACCCCAAACAGCTACCTGTATCGAGACAAGCTCAAAGTGCTTGTTAAAACGCCAGCTGACATCCGCATCTCAGAGATGAAATCGCCCCCGGCAGACGTCAAGGTGGACCCTACCTTTGGCCGTACTGAGGTTTATCACCACGACTTTAGCGCGACGCTAGCCCTCTCGCGTGCGTTAGCGCCGGACGAAAAATTGGTGCTCGATGCTACGTATCAGGGCTGTAATGAAAAGATCGGGGTCTGTTACCCCCCGATCACTCAGGCCATCACACTGACGACTTCCGCTATCAGTCCCGCGCCTTTACCTACTGCGGCTTTAGCCTTAAACAATGTTCCTGTGACTTCACCCGAGCCCGCAAAATTGGGGGCGGAATCGGAGACGTCCAAGATCGAAAAAATTCTTAAAAAAGGGAATTTTTGGGCAGTCCTTGCGGGATTTTTTGGGTTTGGCTTATTGCTCTCGCTGACTCCCTGCGTCTTTCCGATGATCCCCATTTTGTCCGGCATTATTGCCGGCCAAAAACAGGTGACAAAGGCTTCTGGCTTTTGGCTGGCGCTGGCGTATGTCATGGGTATGGCGATCACTTACGCACTGGCGGGGGTGGCCGCGGCTTTGTCCGGCACACTCATTTCCAATGCGTTGCAAAACCCTTGGGCGCTGGGTTTTGGCGCGCTGGTGTTTGTCGCATTGGCGTTATCCATGTTCGGTTTTTTTGAGTTGCAGTTGCCAAGCTCGGTGCAAAGCAAATTCTCTGACACCGCCAACAAAATGAAAGGCGGCAGCTTGGTAGGGGTGTTTACGATGGGCGCGTTGTCTGCCGTTATCGTCGGGCCCTGCGTTGCGCCGCCGCTCGCCGCCGCGCTGGCTTTTATCGCGCAAACTGGCAACACCGTATTAGGCGGCGCCGCGTTATTTGTGTTGGCGCTGGGAATGGGCGTGCCCTTATTGTTGATCGGATTGTCTGCCGGAGCACTACTGCCCAAAGCAGGCGGCTGGATGAACGCGGTCAAATACTTTTTCGGCGTGATGATGTTGGCTATTGCGATCTACCTGATCTCACCCATCATCCCCGCCTGGATCAATATGTTGCTGTGGGCGTTGTTGCTCATTGCCTCGGCGGTTTACCTGAATGCGCTCGAACCGCTTCCACCCCAAGCCCCGGGATGGAAGCGTTTGTGGAAGGCAGTCGGTGTAGTACTCCTTGTCACTGGTCTGGCGCTATTGCTGGGGATTTTAGGGGGGGGAAGGACTCTGCTGCAGCCGCTGGATATTTATCAAGGTGGCGCGCGACAACCCGGTTCCGCAGGGGCGTCAACGGGTGCATCGGAAGCGCATTCGCTCAAATTTGAACGCATAAAATCCATCGCTGAACTCGACGCCAAAATTGCAGCCTCCAAGGGACGCGAAGTGATGCTCGATTTTTACGCCGACTGGTGTGTGTCGTGCAAAGAAATGGAACGCTTTACATTCAACGACCCTAAAGTACAGGCACGACTAAAAGATGTCGTATTACTGCAGGCAGACGTCACCGCGATCAGCCCTGACGATAAAGCATTATTAAAGCGCTTCAACCTGTTTGGGCCACCGGGGATTATTTTTTGGAATACTGCGGGAAAAGAATCTGCTTACAAGGTGATCGGTTATGAAGTAGCCGAGAAATTTCTAGTCAGTATCAATGCAGCATTTGGTGAGTAATATTAAGTGCCTCAATAGTAGAGACGTGTGCAGAGGTCAAGTTATTCCCAACTATTGGGTATTTGATAACTAATTTTGATTTCCTATTTACAAGGCCTCTGTAAAAATTTACATTGATTTAATGCAGCGGTCACACATCAAAATGCCATGCAACGACAGTTTGCCCGGTCGATTTAACGGGACAATGAAAATACTTTAGGAGTGAGCAATGTATAAGATAAATCGTCGGTGGTTGGGTCTTGGCGCATTGGTTGCAACCGTGTAGCTTAGTGGTTGCGCGGTGACCCCAGAAGCGGGCACCAGGCAAGAGAAAGTTGTTTATCATTTTAACGATAGCGCCAACGCTGCAGCCGGACTGAACAATATTAAAAACCATTTGGCCGTTTCTCCTGATGCCAAAATCGTGGCGGTCACCCATGGCAAGGGCGTAGACTTTATGATTGATGGCGCAACCGATAAAGAGGGCAATCCCTATAGCGTTAAAGTCGAAGAGCTACAGGCAAAAGGCGTGGAGTTTCGGGTTTGTAATAACACGCTAAAAAACCGCAATATCGACCCCAAGACGGTGCTCCCTAATGCCAAAATTGTGCCCTCCGGAGTGGCCGAGATTGGCCGCTTGCAGGCTCAAGAAGGCTATGTTTATTTGAAACCGTAAGATGGAAATAAAATAAAAAAAGCGGCTTCGGCCGCTTTTTTTATGCCCCCTTTCAGACAAATAATTCATGCTGCATCGGCTAATACCATTAGCTCCGTTGAGGCTTTGCAAGTTCCCTACTAATTTATAGAATTTCTAATCAGACAGGCACGTAGAAATAATTTGGATATTCAATTCTGACAATCTAATCGGATACAAGCAGAATCCAGATACCCCAGCGAAATCTTACAAGCCCAAACGGTGCCATATCGTTGTGGTCGGGCCCGCTTGATTCATAGTGTAGAAATGTAGCCCCGGCGCGCCCCCTTCCAGTAGGCGGCTGCATAGATCGGTAATCACATCAAGACCGAATGCGCGGATTGAAGTTAAATCGTCTCCGTAGGTTTCGAGTTTTTTGCGCAGCCAACGCGGGATTTCGGCCCCGCACGCATCGGAAAAACGCGCGAGTTGCACATAGTTGCCAATAGGCATGATGCCGGGGACGATAGGAATAGTGACTCCAGCTGCTTGCGCATCTTCAACAAATTTAAAGTACGCGTCAGCGTTAAAAAAATATTGCGTAATGGCCGCATTCGCCCCCGCATCAACCTTGAGTTTGAAATGCGCAAGGTCCTCTTGGTAAGAGCGGGCCTGGGGATGGGTTTCGGGGTAGGCGGCCACTTCTATCTCGAACCAATCGTCGGTCTCACGGCGAATAAATTCTACTAGCTCGTTGGCGTAGTTGAACTCTCCCGCGTCCATCGTGCCTGACGGCAAATCACCGCGCAACGCGACCAGGTGGCGAATGCCCTGGCTTTTATATTCGTTCAGAATTTCGCGGATATTGTCGTGTGTAGACCCAATACACGATAGATGCGGCGCCGCTTCAGAACCATCTGCCTGGATTTCGCGCACCGTTTCGAGCGTGCGATCGCGTGTAGACCCGCCTGCACCGAAGGTGACCGAAAAAAACTTGGGATTCAACTGCGCCAGTTGCTTGCGCGTGGCGCGCAATTTTTCTATGCCTTCGGGCGTCTTGGGGGGGAAGAATTCAAAACTGAAATTAGTGGGCGTCATGGTTTGGGTCTGCGATTATTTGCCTGGAACCAAGGCGGACAACACCCAGGCGATTACGCCATACAACAAGGCACCGAGAATTGCTGCGAACGCGCCCTCTACGTGAAAGCCAGGCAGAAAAAGGCTGGCTAGCCAGAACAGAAATCCATTCAATACCAGATAAAACAGCCCGAGCGTCAATACCGTGATCGGCAAGGTGAGTATGGCCAAAATGGGCCGCATTAGCGTATTAATCAGGCTCAGGCCTAATGCCGCCACGAGGGCTGCACCTATCCCCCGTACCTGGATACTGGGCATTAGATAAGTTACTGCCAGTAGCGCCAGTGCATTCAATAGCCAGAGCAATAAGATCCGCACAATGCTTCCTTCAGAATATGAGCGCCAATTCGGGTGACCCGAATTGGCGCTCGGGCTGTTCGAGCAGAAAACACGATACTAATAACGGTAATGGTCGGCTTTGTACGGACCGGTTTTGTCTACGCCGATATAGCCTGCTTGGTAGTCAGAAAGCTCGGTTAACTGCGCATTGAGCTTTCTGAGTTGCAGCCGTGCGACTTTTTCGTCGAGATGTTTGGGTAGCGTATACACACCAATCGGATATTTGCCCGAATCGCATTGCTCCCACAACTCGATTTGCGCAATCGTCTGATTCGCAAAGCTGGACGACATTACATAACTGGGGTGCCCGGTCCCACAGCCAAGATTCACTAGGCGGCCTTTTGCAAGCATGATAATGCGGCGGCCCGAGGGGAAAATGATGTGATCGACTTGCGGTTTGATCTCTTCCCACTCATATTTTTCGACGCCAGCGACATCGATTTCGTTATCGAAGTGGCCGATGTTGCAGACAATGGCCTGGTCTTTCATCTTCACCATATGGTCGTGTGTGATCACATGGAAATTGCCCGTAGCGGTGACGAAAATATCGGCTTTGTCTGCCGCGTAATCCATAGTCACCACACGGTAGCCTTCCATCGCTGCCTGCAACGCGCAGATCGGATCAATCTCGGTCACCCAAACCTGGGCGCTTAATGCGCGCAACGCTTGGGCGGAGCCTTTGCCAACGTCGCCATAGCCTGCGACCACCGCCACTTTGCCCGCAATCATCACGTCGGTCGCGCGCTTGATGCCGTCGACCAGCGATTCGCGGCAGCCGTACAGGTTATCGAATTTGGATTTGGTCACCGAATCGTTGACGTTGATCGCCGGGAATTTGAGCTCGCCGCGCGCGTGCATCTGGTATAGGCGATGCACACCGGTGGTGGTTTCTTCTGTCACGCCGCGGATGGCAGCGAGGCGCTTGGTATACCAGCCAGGTTGAGCCGCGACACGCGCTTTGATTGCGGCATACAGCACGCGTTCTTCTTCGCTAGTTGGATTACCTACTACTGAAATATCCTGCTCCGCCCGTGTGCCCAAATGCAGCAACAATGTGGCGTCGCCGCCATCATCCAGAATCATGTTCGACAGACTGCCGTTGGGCCATTCGAATATTTTGTGCGTGTAATCCCAGTATTCTTCTAGCGACTCGCCTTTGTGGGCATAAACCGGTACACCCGTGGCTGCAATCGCAGCGGCGGCATGGTCTTGAGTAGAGAATATGTTGCATGACGCCCAACGCACTTCTGCCCCCAACGCGGTTAGCGTTTCGATCAATACCGCGGTTTGGATTGTCATATGCAGCGACCCGGTGATGCGCGCGCCCTTTAACGGCTGCGCAGCGGCGAATTCCTCACGGATAGCCATCAGGCCAGGCATTTCGGTTTCTGCAATTTTGATTTCTTTGCGACCCCAGTCGGCCAGAGACATATCGGCAACGTGGCAATCGGTAAAACGGTTTACTGCATTCATGTGAACTCCTTGAATAGCAGCGTGCTGGGAGAGGTTTGGCTCGTCACCTGCAACACTGCAAGTCAACGAGCGCGGTTTAAAACGTCACTTGCATCAAGCCTGGCTATGCCTTAATAGACGATAGTCGCAGCGCTCCTTGACGAAGTGGGGCGGGAGCCGCCCGAATCAGAGGGGAATTATAAACGAGCTTTAGTGAAAATATATTTCAACGCCAATTTGAGAATTATCGAATACTTCTTACAGGCATAAGGCTAGTCGGCAGCGTCTCCACCAGAGCTATTGGCGCTATATGTTATCTGCCATGTGTACGACCGGTTTACGCCATATCGAGCCAATGAGCATACCTGCAAAACTCGCCAGCAGCCCGGCCAGTTGCGGTGGCCAGATCGCTAATGACGTAGGCAATACGCCTTTTGAAGCGGTAACCTCAAGCGTGATCCAGACCGTCAGGCCCAGAATAATCGCCGTCATCGCGCCTGTTGTATTGGCATGCTTCCAGTACATGCCCATCACCAGCGGAATGAACGCGCACACCAGCGTGACCTTGTACGCGTTTTCGACCATCTGAAAAATGCTCGCGTCGGAATTAAGCGCAAACAAGGTCACCGCAGTGCCGAACCCCAGCACCACCCAGCGCATCGTCACTAGCAAGGCGCGGTCTGTCCAATCGCGCTTCCACGCTTCGCGCAGCAGGTTTTCGGTGAAGGTCACCGACGGCGCGAGCAGCGTCGCGCTGGCGGTATTGGTGATCGCCGACAGCAGCGCGCCGAAGAAGACAATCTGCGCAAATAACGGCGTGTGCTGAAGAATAAAAGTGGGCAGAATTAATTGCGTATCATGGTCGCCCTTACCCGCCAGTAGCGTGTTTACCATCACAGGATCGATCAAGGTCGCCGAATACGCCAGAAAAATCGGGATAAAAGCAAAAATGAAATATAGCGAGCCGCCTGCAACCGAACTCGTTAGCGCGATGCGCTCGGTTTTGGCCGAAGTGATGCGCTGAAATACGTCCTGCTGCGGAATCGACCCGAGCATGATGGTGACCGCCGCGCCAATAAAGGCAAGGATTTCCGGGAGCGCTAGCTTGGGCAAAAACACGAGTTTCCCAGCAGTTTGCGCATGTTGAATCACATGCCCCATACCTCCCGCCATGTCTGCCACCAGCCATGCGAGATAAATCAAACCCAGCACCAGCGGAATCATATGGAACGCGTCGGTGAACACCACTGAAAACATCCCGCCAAAGGCCGTATACGTCACCATGATCGCGGCACCGATCAGGATGCCTGTCTGTAGAGGAATAGCGCCACCGCTGACGACATTAAACACCAGCCCGAGTGCAGTGAGTTGCGCCGACACCCAGCCCAGATATGACAGCACGATGGCGATACTGGTAATAATTTCGACCGGGCGGTTATAGCGAATTCGGTAGTAATCACCGATGCTGATCAGGTTCATCCGATACAGCTTGGTGGCAAAAAACAAGCCTGCCAGTATTAGACACAAACTCGAGCCAAACGGATCGGCAACGATGCCGCGCAGATTTTCCCCCAGAAATGTCGCGGGTATGCCCAGTACCGTTTCTGCGCCAAACCAAGTGGCGAAGACTGTGGACGTAACCAGAATGAATGGCATACGCCGCCCCGCCACTGCATAGTCGCGAGCGCTGTGCACGCGCGTAGCGGCCCACACGCCGATGCCGATTGAAACGGTCATATAGAAGACGACAAACCAGATCAGCATATGAGCAAGCTCCTCAATCGACGAGTTAAGGTATTAGCCGTTTACCGAAGGTATGGCTACCTGAATATTAAACGCTGATTTTCGTCGTGAATAGATGGCAATGCGTTGTAGACACTTCAGTCATTCTTTAGGCGAAGTGAGTGGCGCAATAAGAAAGAGCCGGTCGAACCGGCTCTTTTATTTCTGGTGACCCAGACGACAAGTAGTTGGATTAAATCCCCGCCGCTGCTTTTAGTTCTGCCGCTTTATCCGTTACTTCCCAGGTAAAGTCCGGTTCGTCGCGTCCGAAGTGACCGTAGCTTGCGGTGCTGGTATAAATCGGGCGTAGTAAGTCGAGCATGTTGACGATGCCACGAGGGCGTAAATCGAAATGCGCGTCGATCAACTCGACGATTTTCGCTTCAGGGATTTTGCCGGTGCCGAAGGTGTCGACCATCAGCGAAGTGGGCTTGGCAACGCCGATGGCATAGCTGATTTGCACCATGCATTTGTCGGCGATGCCTGCTGCCACAATATTTTTAGCCACATAACGCCCTGCATACGCGGCCGAGCGATCGACCTTGGACGGATCCTTGCCAGAGAACGCGCCGCCGCCGTGCGGCGATGCGCCACCGTAGGTGTCGACGATGATCTTGCGGCCGGTGAGGCCCGCGTCGCCCATCGGCCCGCCGACGACGAAGCGGCCAGTCGGATTAACCAGATAACGCGTCTCGGCGGTGAGCATTTCTTTCGGCAGCACCGGCTTGATGATTTCCTCGATCACCGCTTCGCTTAATTGCGCGTGCGAGATTTCGGGATGGTGTTGAGTCGATAGCACGATGGTGTCGATGGAGTGCGGAAGACCGTCAACGTAGCGGATCGATACCTGCGATTTGGCGTCGGGACGCAGCCACGGCAGGCGGCCGTCCTTGCGCAGTTCGGACTGGCGCTGGGTGAGACGGTGCGCCAGATAAATCGGCATTGGCATCAGCACCGGGGTTTCGTTGCAGGCGTAGCCGAACATCAAGCCTTGGTCGCCGGCGCCCTGATCGAGATAATCGTCGTGCGCGCGATCGACCCCTTGCGCAATGTCGGGCGACTGCTTGCCGACGGTGACGAGCACCGAGCAGGTGTTGAAGTCGAAGCCGATGTCGGATGAGTCGTAACCGATGCGCTTGATGGTCTGGCGCGCGACCTGGTTGTAATCGATCACCGCGGTGGTGGTGATCTCACCCGCGATCACGCACAGACCGGTGGTCAAGAGCGTCTCGCAGGCGACGCGCGCGTGTTTGTCCTGGGTTAGAATTGCGTCCAGTACCGCGTCGGACACCTGATCGGCCATCTTGTCGGGATGGCCTTCGGATACGGATTCGGATGTGAAAATAAAGTCTTTTTGCATGATGCGCTCCTTGCCCCTGTGTTGAGTAGCGCACTGCTCAGGGGACTTAACGAGCGGAGACGCTTTAGCTGTATTTGTATTCCGCCCGCAAGTTGTCAGCATTAACACGGCGGCACCACTTCGTCATTATTGCAAGCTCTACGCCCAATCGTCAACCTTACTTTTGTGACTGTCTTTCTTAGAATTCTGGCGCGAATCCCGCTGCCGCTGCTGCATGGGCTGGGCATTGGCCTCGGCTGGCTGATCTATTGGGCGCCCGGCCGCCACTCCGCACGCTTACGCAACAATGTCTTCGCCAGCGGTCTCTGCACCGAGCCTGCGGTATGCCGCCACTTGCTTCGCCGTGTGATCGGCGAATCGGGCAAAGCGCTGCTCGAACTCGCCCCCGTGTGGATGCGGCCTTTTGATGATGTGCTCAAACTGGTCAAGGGCACGCAGGGCTGGGAGCATATCGACGCTGCGCGCACTGCGGGTCGTGGCGTGATCGTAATAGCGCCGCATATAGGCTGCTTTGAGATCATCAGCCTGTACTATGCCGCGCGTCACCCATTCACTGCGATGTATAAACCCCCTCGTCAACCCCCGCTTGAAGCCATCATGTTGGCCGGTCGGCAACGTGGGAAAGCGAAGTTAGTGCCCACCGACATGTCCGGCGTGCGGGCTTTGCTAGCCGCTTTAAAGCGCGGGGAAGGCATCGGCATCCTGCCCGATCAAGTGGCCTCAGTCGGCGATGGCGTATGGGCGCCGTTTTTTGGCCGTCCCGCTTACACGCCCACGCTGGCCGCCAGCCTGCAGCGCAAAACCGACGCGGCCGCGTTCTTCGTTGCCGCCGAGCGTCTGAGTTGGGGGCGCGGCTATGTCTTGCATGTGGTCCCTGTGGACGGCAATTTCCCGGCGGATAAAACTGCTGCCGCAGTATTGATCAACCGCGGCGTGGAGGACATGGTGCGGCGCTTCCCAGCGCAATACTTGTGGAGTTATAACCGTCATAAACACCCGGGTGGCGCGCCTCCGCCGCCAGTCGGAAACCTTCCCGCATGAAGCAGCCCTCGCTGTGGCAACCTGGATTAATACCTGCCTGGCTTGGCGTGGCACTGTTGTGGCTAATGCATTGGATGCCGTTGTCGTGGCTCGCGATTATCGGCAATGCTTTGGGGCGACTTGCTGCGTCTGTGCCAAGCAAGCGCAGGCGAATTGTTGAGACCAACCTCCGGCTGTGCTTCCCTGAAGTTACAGAAGCCACCCGCCGTCACTGGATGCGTCAAACGTTTTGCGCCGCGTCACGTGCGGCATTGGAGCATTCCATTCTATGGTGGAGCAGCGCCGCGCGCGTACGCCGACTGGTGCATATCGAAAACCCCGAACTCGCGCACGGCGACGGCGTGCGCCCGGTGATCTGGCTCGCACCGCACTTTGTCGGGCTGGATATGGGCGGCATACGCCTGACGATGGACGCGCCACTGGTGTCGATTTATTCGCGCGCACGTAATCCCATCATGGGCAAACTGATGCTGCATGGCCGTACGCGGTTTTCAAATTCGCCGATGTTTTCGCGTCACGAGGGCGTGAAGCCCGTGCTGCGCGAAATAAAACGCGGCTTGCCTTTTTATTATTTGCCCGACCAGGACTATGGCCCGCGCGATGCGGTGTTTACACCTTTCTTTGGCATCCCCACCGCAACGGTTTCTGCGCTATCACGCATCGCCAAACTTACCGGCGCGCAGGTCGTGCCAGTAGTCACGCGCCAACTGCCAGCGGGACAAGGCTATGTGCTGCGCTGTTATCACGCCTGGGACAATTTCCCCAGCGCGGATATTCACGCCGATATCGCACGCATGAATGCGTTTATCGAAGCTCGCGTGCGTGAAATGCCCGAGCAATATCTGTGGCTGCATCGCCGCTTTAAAACGCGCCCACCCGGCGAGCCCAGCCTGTACGATGCACATTAACTTCAATACTTGTTTGACAGCCCATTGCGCGTTCCCCTATAGTCTGCGCATGGTTGCGAATCAAACTCTTTTCAACATCGCCGTTACCGGCAAACGACTGTGGCTGTGGAAATTCCTCCACCGCTGCGGCATTTCTTGTTGATTTAACCATCAACCGAAGCATCCGCGGGTTTGACCGCGATTGCTTTTATTGCCAACGACCCGCACTTAACGTGACAGGGTTTTTATGGCAAATCTCATTAGCAACACCTTCCTTAACCGACAAGCTTTACTCGGCACTGTTTTCGCTGCACTAGCCGCCATCGGTTTTTCTGCCAAAGCGATTCTGGTCAAGCTCGCCTATGCAAGCCCGGTTGATGCCGTCACGCTGCTGGCCTTACGCATGATTTTTTCGGTGCCATTTTTTATACTGGTCGCGTTGTGGAGCCGTCGTTACCAACCCGCCGCGCCGCTCGTTCGACAGGATTGGTTCGCGGTGCTGGCTTTGGGGTTTATTGGGTATTACCTATCCAGCCTGCTGGACTTTTCAGGCTTGCAGTACATCAGCGCCGGGCTGGAACGGTTGATTCTGTTTTTGTATCCCACCATGGTCGTGCTTTTGTCGGCGGTATTATTCAAGCGCCCTATCGGCCGAAGAGAAATCTTTGCGCTTGCGTTGAGTTATGCCGGGATCGTGCTGGTTTTTATGCATGACGCCCGCACGCCGCAGCAAGGACTCGTATTAGGCGCGGCGCTGGTTTTTGTTAGCACATTGACGTATTCGGTTTATCTGGTGGGCGCAGGGCATACCATCGCACGGATCGGTGCCATACGTTTTACCGCTTACGCGATGATGGTTGCAAGTGTCGCCACCTTTTTGCAGTTTGCACTCACCCATCCCGCGTCGGCATTGGCGCTTCCATTTCGCGTGTACGCATTGGGCTTTACCATGGCGATTTTCTCCACTGTATTGCCGGTATTCATGCTCTCAAGCGGCATCCGGCTGATTGGCTCGGGGCGCACGGCGTTAGTGGGATCGATTGGGCCGGTCGCAACGATTTTTCTCGCCCATTGGGTGCTGGGTGAATCGTTGTCCCTGCAACAAATCAGCGGAGCGGCGCTGGTGTTAACTGGCGTGCTAGCGATTAGCTTGCCGCGCAAATGAACTCGAAACTGAAGCTTGCAAACGCTCTACAAATTTATGCTGAATCTGCGTATTCGACCGCTGACTGAAGCCGATATCCCGCTGGTTTGCCATATTGCGCGCACCATTTGGCAGGCCACGTATGCTGCGTGGATTTCGCAGGCGCAGATCGATTACATGCTGACCAATCGATATGGCCCCACCCTCCTTCGCGCACAGTTGAATGACGCTCATCACACCTGGCGTATTGCATGGTGGGGGGATGAAATGGCCGGGTTTGTCCATGCACATCTGCGCCTGCCCGCATGCAAAATTGAAAAGCTTTATATCCTTCCACATTATCAGCGTCAGGGCTTGGGTAGAGCGCTTATCGATGAGATAAAAAGCTTTGCAAGTCGCAGCGCGGGCACCGAATTGTGGCTACAGGTAAACCGTCATAACACCTGCGCGATTGCGGCCTACCAACACTATGGATTCGTCACGCGAGAAGCGCGCGTATTTGATATTGGGGGCGGATTTGTGATGGATGATTTTGTGATGACGATGTCGCTGTGAGCGTTGCCAGCCCGCTATCGTCGACGACTGCCACGCGTTACACTGCCTGTAACACATTTGAAATTTTAAGCAGCTTGCTACGTTAACGAACATGAAATTGCGCTTTACCAAAATGCATGGCCTGGGCAATGATTTCGTTGTGATTGATGCCATCAATCAGACGGTCAATTTAACGCCCGAACAATTGCGCCATATTACCGATCGTCATTTGGGCATTGGTTGCGATCAGATCCTGCTGGTTGAGAAACCCACCCGCGAGGATGCGGACTTTCGTTACCGGATTTTTAACGCCGACGGCAGCGAAGTCAGCCAGTGTGGCAATGGCGCACGCTGCTTTGTGCGCTTTGTACGCGAACAGGGCCTCAGCGATAAAACCGCGCTCCGTGTCGAAACGAATGAAGGCATCATCGAACCACGTATGCTCGATAACGATGACGTGATGGTCAATATGGGCGCGCCCCATTTTGAGCCCACACAAATTCCCTTCATCGCCGAGGCCACTTCTTTAAGCTATGGGCTACAAGTCGGCGAGCATCTAATCCAGATTGCAGCTTTATCGATGGGCAATCCGCACGCGGTATTGCGCGTGAACGATCTGGATACCGCGCCAGTGGCTACCTTGGGCGCAGCGATTGGCGCGCACCCACGTTTTCCAGAAGGCGTGAATGTTGGCTTTATGCAAATCCTAAATGCAAATGCGATTCGGCTGCGCGTGTTTGAACGGGGCGCGGGCGAAACTCTGGCGTGTGGTTCTGGTGCCTGTGCTGCTGCGGTGTCAGGCATTATTAATGGCTGGCTACACACCCCCGTCACCGTCCATACTCGCGGCGGCGATTTAACGATTGAATGGGCGGGCGATCAACAGCCCGTGATGATGCGCGGCCCCGCGACGACCGTATTTGAAGGAGAACTTGAACTGTGATGGACACCCCTACGCCGCTCCAACCGGAGCTTGTTGCCGACTACCTGACGCGGCATCCCAATTTTTTTAACGATTTTCCGGCACTGCTGGCCGACATACACGTGCCGCATCCGCATGGCACGCATGCGGTGTCGATGGGCGAGCGCCAGCTGATCTCAATCCGCGACAAAGTGCGTTTGCTGGAAAACAAACTGGCTGAGTTGATTCAGTTTGGCGAAGAAAACGACGGCATTTCTGAAAAACTGCATGCACTGACGCTGGCTTTGCTCGCCGCACCCCATCCCCAAGCGGTTGTAGCCGACCTGAATCTGCATCTGCGCGATGGATTTGCAGTGCCGCATTACGCATTGCGCGTGTGGGATTTACCTGCCGATGACCTGACGATCACGGAGCCTGTTCCGCAGTTAGTGCGTGATGCCGCCGCAGCAATGAGTTTTCCGGTCTGTGGCGCGTTGGCCGTACCCGAAGCACGCGAGTGGTTTGGCGAGATCGCACCGCACTTACGCTCGTTTGCAACCATTCCGTTGAGTTATCAGGGCAGCCTGGGTTTGCTGGTGCTAGCGTCAGAAGAGCCGAACCGCTTTTATGCCAGCATGGGCACACTTTATTTAACGCGATTGGGCCAAGTGATCGCTGCGAGCTTGCGGCGGATGCAGATGTGACCGACCCAGATAGCCCCTGATGAAACCCCTAACCAATCGACTAAGCCCGCAAGGGGACAAGTCGTTGATAATCCCCAACCCCCTCCCGCCTGCGGGCGCGGAGGCAAACGCTGACCTAACACCCATTGATATTTACCTCCAACACCTCGCCAGCGAGCGACGACTGTCGCCGCATACTGTAAAAAATTACCGCCTCGATTTGCAGCGGCTGCATAGCCTGGCTGCTGGGCAGGCACTCGCTGAGCTAAAGGTCTCCGACATCCGCAACTGTGTGGTGCGATTGCGCAGCCAGGGACTATCCGCCGCCAGCCTTGCGCGTCACCTCTCGAGCTGGCGCGGTTTTTACCACTTTGCCTGTCGTCGCCTCGGCTACAAAAGTAATCCGTGTACAGGGTTACGCCCCCCCAAAGCCGCCAAACCGCTGCCCAAAACCTTGTCGCCCGACACCTGTATGCAGCTGCTCGAAAAAGATGCCGACTCCACGCTGGAAGTTCGCGACCGCGCCATGTTCGAGCTGTTTTATTCGTCGGGCTTGCGGCTATCCGAATTGGTCGGCGTGGCTCTGGCTGACCTCAATCTCACTACCGGCGAAGTGAGCGTCACGGGCAAAGGCAATAAAACCCGCATCGTGCCCGTGGGTGAAAAAGCGCGTGACGCCATCCGCGCATGGCTCGCTTTACGCATTGCTGCAAGCGATGAACTTGCATTATTTGTGGGCCAATCCGGCAAGCGGCTCGGCCAACGTAGCGTAGAACTGCGCCTCGACCGCTGGGCGCGGCGCGTGGGTCTCAACCAGCATGTGCATCCGCACATGCTGCGCCACGCGTTCGCCAGTCACGTGCTGCAATCCTCGGGCGACTTGCGCGCAGTGCAGGAAATGCTCGGCCACGCGAGTATCAGCACCACGCAGGTCTACACGCATCTCGACTGGCAACATTTAGCCAAAGTGTATGACCAGGCGCATCCGCGCGCGAAGAAAAAAGATTAGCCCATTCGGGACATTTGCCATCTAAACGTTTCTAGCGCGCTTATGGGTAATCTTCGCAGGTTTCTTCGTTTTAATAGCGACACCCATCGCCTCATCTGCCCATATTCGTAGCTGCTCAGGCTCCATAAGCACGTCTTCCGGCAGCTCAAAATACTTACGTACCAGAATCCGCCCTTTTTTAGTCACATATGAAAAGGGCTGCATGCCCGCGAGCTCATATTTCTTTCGCGTGTGTTCATCCACCACAAAATACAGGCTGTTGCCCATAATCATCGCAAACTGGATTGCGCCATTGGATATGCCCACACCCCCGAAGAACCGGCCTGCTTGCATAGGACCCAGAGCTTGTAAAAGCTCTAAAACATATTCTGTATATTCAGCGCTTGCAGTCACAAGTTTGAGTTCTCATAGACGGTTATAGAGATTTACAAGTTCACCCCATGCTGACGTTCCCACGGTGCGATAGGCCCTGGGCATACTCGAAACAGCGGATGGCACTCAGGTTCAGGTTCGCTACAGCAGCGCTCATGCAGCACCGGGTTTCGAGTCGCTAGCTTACTCAACAAATGCTGCCACTCGTAGATGACTTGGCCGCGGGTGACCTGCATGAGACCTTCGATCCGCTCTGGCCCGATTTTGCTGCGGTCAAACGAGTAACCGCGAGCCACGGCCTCAGCATAAATGCCTAGCAAGTACGAGTTAATGGCGGAAACGGGCGATGACTGGGCGTAAAAGCGCGCCAGTTGTGGATGGTTGCGATAACCCCGCGTCTCTCCGCGGAGTACCGCTCGAGCCAGCAGTGCTTCTCGCCATAGCGCCACTAGGCCTTGGGGATCGAGGTATTTTGGATGCACGGACCAAAGTCGCATGTTTTACCTGACTCCAAGATTCAAATATCGCGCGCAACGTTTTACCGCGCCCATCCCGAATTCAAGCTTAGCCATGAGACTAATTGTCATGGCGATCCCGACGCTCCTGGCGGTAGTTGGTGACCTCCAGGCCAATCCCGTCCGGGTCATTGAAGTAGGTAGCCCAATAGTCAGGGGCGTATTCAGAATACAGCTTTGCCTCTGAAGCCTCGATTCCCGCTGCACGAAGTTGATGGGCCACTGCCACCACGTCAGCAACTGACTCGACGCGAAAGCAAAAGTGATGAAGCCCCGCGGCATAGGCATCGTGCTTGTGAAAATTGCGCGACGGACGAAGAACATAACCGAAGTGACGATTGAAGTATTGGACGTGCGGCTCACCATCCAATGTGAATTTGTTTTTTTGAAAACCGAGCACTTCAAGCAAGACTTGATCGTAAAAAGATTCAGCGCGCTGAAAGTCAGACACGGTGATGTAGATATGGTCGATTCCAATGACTTCAGTCATGGCGTGGTCCGCGAGTTAATGCTATTGGGTTAGGCATCATAGCGAATAGGTTGCCCTATATTTTTGTGGCACGTTGATGTCATAAAACACGCCTGCAAAGGCAGCGACAATGAGTGTCGCTGCCACCACACCCATCACAAGAACGGTGTAACTCACATAATTACGAGTTGCCCGACTGAAGCTGTCACGGGTGAGCCAATGAGCAGCGCAGGAAATATGGCCAAAAATGGCGACTACGGCCAGAAAATAATAAGGCACAAAGTAATATTGAAAAGGCGAGACATGCATGCCCGCAGCGGCATAGTAAAAATTAGTGTCGAGATTAAGTGCGGCCCTGCCAAAAAGAACGGCTCCAACATGGACGGCCAAAAAGTAAGCCAAATAAGCGCCCGACAAAGCTTGAACTCGCTCAAAGAAACCGCGCCGCTGCCCCCAACGATTTTTAATCAAATGGAGCCCAGAAACTACCTGAAACGTAACACTCGCTAACAGTAAAGTTTCGACGAAAGGATTGCGGTAAACGTAACGCAACAACTCCATAAACTGAATATGCGTCTCAACGCTTCTGAGTGCCAGCAAATGATTGAAAAGGTGAGCCGCAACATAGACACCCACAATCCCAGCGGAAACTCTATGTAACTTATGCAACATGATCAGCCGCTTTTATTAAATTCAAGCGCGAGATGATGGCTACTGAGTTTTAGGCCCTTATGAAGATACAGGCGGTGCGCGGCGTGTCGCGCGTAGCCCGTATCTAAATGAACGCCCTGACATGCACTTGACCTCGCATGGTCAATTAACCAGTCGAGTAGTGCGCTGGCAAAACCTTGCGAGGTTTCCCCAGGCAGCGTAGTTAAATCGTCAATGTATAAAACTTTTCCCCACGCCAAAAACTCGGCGAAGCGAAAGCCGGCTGCGCTCTTCACCAAGCCTTTATGTTTTAGAGCGAGTATTTGATATGACTGCGCCTGTTGACGACGTATCTGTGGAATAAAACTGCTTCGTTCAACATGAGGACGAAGCACACTAAAAACCGGGAAACAAGATTCGATTTCCGCATCGGTGTGGGCAATAAAAATTTCGATAGTCACTAAATTCCAATACCAGTAAGAGCTAAGGCACAACAAGGCAAAAACTACGAAGCCCAAATGCCATGCGGATTTTTATACCTTAGCTCCGAAAAAATTGCCCATTACGGCCGTTAATCCCATAGCCAGCGCCCCCCAAAATGCTACCCGCATTGCCCCTTTTACCATGGAGGCACCGCCAGTGTAGGCGGCCGCTCCGCCTAATATGACCAAACTGACTAATGCTGCCGCGGTGGTGATGTGAGCCACCAACGGAGCAGGCGAAAATATCACGGTCGCGATAGGAATACTCGCGCCTGTAGCAAACGAAATTGCGGAAGCCAAAGCAGCTTGAATCGGCCGAGCCTTCAGGGTATCGGTAATCCCCAGCTCATCTTGAGCATGGGCACCCACGGCATCAGCGGACATGAGTTGCTCAGCCACGCGTTGCGCTAACTCGGGGGTAAGTCCCCGGCCCACATAAATTGCGGCCAACTCTGCGTGCTCGCGATCGGGTTGTTGTTCCAGCTCAAGCTTTTCTTTTGCGATGTCGGCATCTTCGGTATCGGCCTGCGACTGAACCGATACGTACTCACCCGCAGCCATCGCAACCGTGCCGCCTACCAACCCTGCTAAGGCGGTCAGCAAAATGCTATGTGACGAAGCCCCTCCCGCGGCCACCCCCACAACTAGGCTGGCGACCGAAATGGTGCCGTCATTCGCACCCAGAACGGCGGCTCTAAGCCAGCCAGCCCTTCCGGTTCTATGAGACTCTTTACTTGGCATTTTTAATCTCTCTTAAAGACATTGGCCTATCACCTTAGCCAACTAAAGCGATGACGACTATGCGGGTTAGTCAAGGGAGTGACTATTTAGGCCACTTACTTAACAGTCAAAATTATTCTCATATTTAGGCATCACAAGATCGGAAGATATACGTCTGTAACCATACCCTGCTCCCGTACTTGTGGGCCCACATTTACGTAGTGAAAAAACATTGGAAATTCGCGTAGCGATTCTCGGCTATTAGGTAACCAGTCCGTGTAAAGATACCTCGCAGCCGATATGTTTTCCCGCGAACCCAGATGGCGCACCACAGCGCACCTACCGGCGGGAATAATTTTGTTTATTACGCCTTGCGGATTCGGCGGAACCTCATGCTCTACAGATATGCACAGATCAACACGATATTCAGCAGGTGGCGTGGTTCGCGGGTCATTGTAATGAACCCCATAAGTGTGATGTCTGTCAGGCATTAGGCGATTTTCAAGACGCCATGCGATGAGCTTTTGGATGGTTTCGTGTTCTAGTGCTGGGGGACCGCGGTGCTCCAAAACCGCGACTTTAGTTTCCGGGAAGTTGATGATTCGAACATGCATTTTTAAGCTACAAATTAATCGCCATGAATAAATACATTAGCGCATAAAGTAAGGAATGATCAATTTTCCAGGCCTGATGAATCCCGTTCAATAAAAACCTCCTTCGCAGCAAAAGTGCCATTGAGCGCAGCAGGAAACCCGGCATATACCGCCATCTGAATCATGATTTCAACAATTTCCTGTCTTGTGCACCCGACATTAAGCGCGCCATGAATGTGAACCTTTAATTGCGGTAACGCGTTACCCAGTGCAGCTAACGCAGCCACCGTAGCGATCTCACGTTCTTTCAGCGAAAGAACCCCGCGTGAATACACGTCGCCAAAGGGAAATTCAATCGTGTAGCGAGCGAGATCGGGAGCAATATCTTTTAGTGCTTCAATTACCCGCTCCCCCGCATGACCATCGATTTCCTTCAGCTTTTCCAAGCCGCGTTTGTAGCGATCAGAATCCATCTTGTACTCCGTAAAAAAACAGCACTGTGTTTCTCATGTTTAGGGTCTAACCCCAAAGGGACATGGTTATGGCTCGCTCCCGGTGCAATCAACTCGCGAAAGCTGTATTGCCACCGATAGCATATGCGATGAAGCCTATCTTCACATGGAGAAACAGATCTAATCTTGGGGTTTTCCCACAGAGGGAAATCCAAGCATTTTCAGCCACTGCGCAACAACTTTTGATGTGAGTTTGAGGCGGCCAAAATCATATGTTTCGAGTTCGCTTTGTGACAAAGCTTTGACTTCCGCGATCTCATTGCCGAGATTAAGCTTGCCATGCGTTTTAACTGCATACGCCAATACAAGCTGATTAAACTCGCTAAACGCATAATGACCAATAAATTCCACGTGCTCACCAAGAAGCCCAAGCTCTTCATGGGTCTCACGGAGAATCGCTTGCTCGGGCGTTTCACCCTCCTCCAAAAAACCTGTAATCATAGAGAACATACCAGATGGCCACTTAGCGTTTCTGGCGATGATGTACTTACCTTCATATTGAATAATTCCGGCCACAACGGGGATGGGATTATTCCAATGGACGAAGCCACAGTCAGATGATGGACAGGCCAGGCGGGCAACACTGTCGATGTCGCAACTTTTTAATTCTCTAGCGCACTGCGGGCAATATTTCATTGCAACCCTGCCTTTTTTATATGCCTCCCTTAATTGGGGGTTAGTCGCTTCCCGCATTCATTCAACTTCTATGTGGGGGTCAGGAGGCGCTCATACAGTTTGAAGTCACGACCACCTCTCTCAAAGTTTCCAATGTGACCAAAACCTGCGGACTTGTATAGCTTTTGAGCTGCAATCATAGAAGACTGCGTCCACAAAATTATCTTGGCATAACCCAGGTGATTTGCTCGCTTAATAGCCGCTTCGACTAGCATTCGGCCTAGCCCGTGTCGGCGATACTCTAGCTTCACTCCTAACAAATGGAGTTCAGCTTCATTGCTACCAGCTAAACGTCGCGCGGGTGAGCCCGGCGGCACGACAATAACCATACCCGCTAAATTTGAGCGTCCGATTTCGCGTGCGCAGATTAAATCTCCACGACTTCTCACTGCGGAAGCCTCAAATAATAAAGCCGCCTCGCCAGGCGTAGTGAAGCCACCCTCTACATAGACCTGTTCCAGCAACTCCGATATTTCGCCATCAGATATTTTCAGAAAGTCTGCCGTGGCAATTTTGAATTGAACGGGTGATGACACTAGCGTAGGTTTGGACATAATTTTGGGTAGAACAATATCCACAGCGTTTGGATCGCTATACAAAAGGTATATCAAGGCCGCCAATAGCGATACCCCTGCATTTGCAGACGGATCATTTCCGGCGCGCCAGCAGGCACAAACTCCACCTCGAGCGGGAAATCGCTCTCCGCAAGATCAGACGCATGCATACTGATACGACACGCCTTAAACTTGACGCCCTGGCGATGCAAGGTTTCCACAAGCCCCGCAGTGCTGGCGTTATTGGCCAGCAGCGACGAAATTCCGCCTTCGTAGGCAACCACTTCGATTTTGACTTTATCCGGACCAATATCTGCGAGTACTTTTGCGATTTGCATGAATGCGCGTCGCTGCAGCAAAGGGTCTTCGGTGGTCATCTGCATGACGAAAGGGACCGGTGCTTTTGGTTTGGGCTCTTTGGCAAAAGCGTGATGGGCTGGGCCCAATCCAAACACCAAAAGTGCCACCAGAAAAATATTCCGCATACACGCTCCGTTTAAAAAGTGAGAGTGGCTCAACCAACAGATAAGCCCGCATTCTGCGCCACATCTTGCAGGATGATGTCCGCCACCAACTGGCTTGACGGCAGCAGCGTGTGGAAAACGGGAACCTGCACGCAATTTGTCAGCCAGGAGGCGCTCACTTCGGAGACAGAGACAAGACCATCGTTCACCTCGTCTCCAAAAATTCCGAACCGATTTGAAATGCCGCGTGTACCCACAATGCCTGTTGCAGGCACGGCAGGTGGCCCGACCACGTTCATCCTGTCCACTGAACCCAGCAACTGGCCGCAATCCCCGGTGAGCGCGCGAAAGAGCCCATTGTTTTTGAGCCGTGTTGCGATACGCGATGCCAGCACCGGCGAACCGAGCAGATACATATGGCGGGAGAGCGCCGAGCCTGGAGGCGACGAATTGAGCGCGGCGCGCAGCAGCACGCCCCCTAAAGAATGCCCTATAACAATGTATTCATCATTGGTCGCCAGCAACGAGAGCCGTGTTCTCAGGCGCGTCACGATGGCGTCGCAATTTTCGAAGACGACCGAATAGCCAAACGTACGCGTCGTCAATCCAGCGCGACGCAAGCGACGCAACAGCGCCCAACCCGAGAGCGGCGTACGGCCCATGCCGTGAACGAATAGCACAATCACTGGGTACTGTTACGGGTTAACATCTAAGCTAACCGCCGCAAAGTACCTGTTGAGCAAATGGTTGCCTCACTATGGTTCCCTATGAAAGCCATTCGCCGACAAGGCGTGCCACCTCGTCGATCATAGCAGCGACGTCATTTCGGGAAAACGCGCTGTGGTCTCCATGGGCCGCACTATTCCTGATTGCCGCTATAGATGTGATTCGCTTTTGAACAAGCGAGTTGTACTGGCCCGCCTTCGCCAAGTCGGCATTCATCTTGTCCAACTTCCCTATTGGCAGCTGCTTGACTGAGCAAAGTTGGCGGAGGGTTGTTTCTAGGACTACGCCAGCAATGACTGCGGCTGCCGGGTGGTAGCCAGTAGAGAGCAACTCTTTGGCTTGTTCCAGTTCGGTATCAAAGACCTCAGCCTGCACCAGATTTCTTACGCTTGCCAAATACCCGCCTTCGAAGTCCTCCTTGGCTGCGCCAAAAACTACGCGTGTCATTCTAAAGTTTTTGACGTTACCTGACCATGAAGCGCAGTTTTCAGCTTCGGCGAAAGCGCGGTAGTGCTCAGAATCAGATCCGCAAGCACTGGTTAGCAAATTCTTGACCTTCACGCGCCATGCGAGGAATAGTTCTCTGTCAACGTTTTCGTCTGTACTTGAATTGATACCACGGCTTGTCGAGCGCGTGTCGGCGATTTGCTCTGCTTGACTTTCAAGTTCAGCAAATCGTTTTCGTAGGAGTTGGGTCATTCACGGACTTTCGACATGAGGCCTAAACGTGGAAGTAACCGCACTGCGCGGCTTTATCGCGCAACGTCCGTGTTGACTGCCGAGTTGGGCGCGGGTCACTTTGCAAGTGCTAGACGAATGGCATTTTCATCGGGGAGCGCGCTGACTTGCCAACGAATAAGAGCAACGCCAGCGGCAGCGAGTGCTTTTCCCTTCTTTGCGTCGGCCTCGATTCGAGATGCCTTTTCATGGGTTTTGTCGTCAAGCTCAACCGCTGCAACCACGGTTGAGTCTTTAAGGCACACAAGAAAATCTAGGCTCATGCGGTCAATTCGGTTGTTCCACTCACGAAAGCTGAACCCCTTCTTTACGCCGAGAACCCGAGACAGTTGGACCTGCGCTAGCACAATGCATTCAGGCATTGCGGACGCGAGGCGATGGTAGAGAACTTGCTCGGGCTGAGTGAGTGGCTTTTTTGCATAGAACGGCCACGGAGCGTCGCCGGAACCGGACAATGCACGTTTTTTAAAGATGGCAAGTACGGCGGCGACAACAGCAAGCAAGACAAGCGTGACTACGAGCATTTTCACAGCGTAAAACCTCCTATGTTATGAGCGCCCCAACGTGATAGGCGGCACGAAATGAATTTGCGAGCACCATCTCAATCGCCTTGCCAAAATCGAAACAATATGAAAACAATAACTTGCCCTTCTTCTTATGCCTCAACGCAGCCTAAAAATGCGCGGATTGAATCGACTCCGATTCCCTCGAGATGAGGGGGGGTCCTGCATAATCAAACATCGATGCAGCATTGGCTACAAGAGGAATGTATCGGCTCCGCATCGCTTATTATCCCTCCTATGCATACCCTCTGGCTAACATAAGCGTCACGTCTCTCGAATCCCCCCTCCCTGTCACGCTACTCACCGGATTTCTCGGCAGAGGCAAAACCACGGTGTTGAATCATCTGGTGCGCACGCTGCCGCGCACGGCCATTTTGATGAACGAGTTTGGCGTGGATCATCAGTTGCTGGAAAAAATGGACGGCCCGATTGCGCTGCTGTCGGGTGGCTGCGTGTGCTGCACGATCACCGGCAGCCTGTCCTCCAAGCACGTCATGAATTTGCAGGGGTAGTACAAGACCGAAAAGCAACGCCCGGTTTTCCGGGCGCTAGACGCGTTTTGCTTAACAGGGGTGGAAGTCCAGAGAGGGTCAGGCCTGGGATTGCCAAGTAATATCAATTTTTCGATGGCTTGACACACAGTCTCGCAGATAAAGATTTATCAGACTCTGATACGGAACACCCTTTTCATCCGCCATTTTTTTGAAATAACCGATAACGTCTTCGCTCAAACGCATCGTAATGGATTTTTTGAGCTTCGCTGCATAAGGGTTTTTGCGAGATTTCATTTTTGACAGATCGTATTCAGTTTTCATGATTTAATTCCTTGATAAAAGTTACTCTCGTTTTTCGTGGCTTTTCTTGCGGAGATGATTCGAATAATGTTCCCTTTGTCTCGTTCGCAATGACAGACCATCAGGAGGCGGCCTTCATCACTGAAACCGAGCATTAGGAATCTGTCTTCTGATACGGGATTATGTTCATCAAAAAACTGCACAGCGAACTCGTCGTAGAAGACAGATTGAGCCTCCTCAAATGAAACACCGTGTTTCTTCTTGTTTGAGGCCGCTTTAGCTGTATCCCATTCGAATTTAATCGTAAATACATTGTATGTACGCTTGTTACATTGTCAAGAAGCTCCTTAGACTGCAAAAAGTATTTTCATCTGCGCCATGAACCGGGAAGTGTAAGAATTTTGTGTAAATGGTGATTAGGCAGGAAACTACCGCACTTCACGGAAGATGCATCATGACCCTAAGCAACGAACTGATCGAATCCCCCCTCCCTGTCACGCTGCTCACCGGCTTTCTCGGCAGCGGCAAAACCACGGTGTTGAACCATCTGGTGCGCACGCTGCCGCGCACGGCTATTTTGATGAACGAGTTTGGCGAAGTCGCGCTGGACCATCAACTGCTGGAGAAAATGGATGGCCCGATTGCGCTACTGTCGGGGGGCTGTGTGTGCTGCACGATTTCCGGCAGTCTGTCGCCGACGTTGAAGAATTTGTGGATGGCGCGACAGAAAGGCGACATTCCTAAGTTCGAGCGGGTGATTATCGAAACCACCGGCATCGCCGACCCGGCGCCGGTGCTGGACAATCTGCTGCACGACCGCTGGGTGAATGCGCGCTTTCGGCTGGACGGC
>JAYWDZ010000088.1:0-2157 GCA_043779595.1 Nitrosomonadales bacterium | reverse complement strand
CCGCTAGCGAGAGCAGCGCGGCGGGGAGTGCTTCGTTCCGCACGTGGTGCGTGTACGCAATACCCAATAACGCTACCCAACCCAGCCCCATGCTTAATCCTGCCAGCACATCGGAAAGCCAGTGTGCGCCCAGATACAGCCGGGAAAACGCGATCAAGGTAATGACGACGGCTGTGATCAGTGTTATCAGGGCTCGCGTGTTAGGCGGTTTTCCCCGCGCCAGCAAAAAGGCTAAAAAACCATAGACGACGATACTCATCGTGGCGTGTCCGCTCGGAAACGAAAACAATTCGTTGCCACTGTAGAGTGCGACAGGACGCTGTCGGCCGAGCGTGAATTTCAGCAATTGCACCAGGATTTCAGCAAAGCCCACCGCAGCCAGCCAATAGGCAAGCGTACGCCAGCGACGCTTCAGAATGAATATGACGGCCACCACGAGTATGACGGCGCCCATCACGGTGGCACCCCCCAGTTCAGTGATCGTGACCATGGCAACGTCCACCCATCGAGTGCGCAGACCTTGCAGCAGATAGTAGACAGAAGTATCGACCCGAACCAGGGGATCGTTGGCAATGACGTCCTGCAGCACGCCCAGGAACAGCCATCCGCTGCCGATCAGCAATATTGCTGCGGTCAACAGAGCCGGCGACTCCGCCCGCGCCGGATCAAAAAGAGAAAGCACCGCGCGAGGGAATAATCCCGACTGGCGGCGCGCGTGTGCCACTACACGATCGCGCAATGCCTGAATGCGCGGCCAGCCATAACTGAGGCTGTAACGCACCCCTCGGGCTGCAATCCAGAAAAAAGCTACCGTCGTCACCAGCATGATGGCTAGCCGCGAACTGACCGCGCCCGCCAGCTGCAGCGATGCGCCGAAAAGGACACCGGGCAAAAGGTGGGCGGCGGCCCAGGCAAAGGCCGACAGGATATTCATCACATAGAATTGAGTGGGCGGCATATTGGCCATGCCGGCGACGACCGGCACAATGGCCCGCACCGGTCCCAGAAAACGCGCCACAAACACACTCTTGCGACCGTTGCGGGTGAAATAGGCATGGCCGCGTTCAAATAGATCCGGGTAGTTTTTCATCGGCCACATCGTGCGTATTTTTTCGTGGTAATGATGACCCAGCCAATAACTTACGCCGTCGCCGAGTATCGCGCCGGCAATGGCAAGACCGCCCACCCACCAGGGATCAAGCACCTTCAATCCGATCAGTACACCGCCGACAAAGACCACTGTGCTACCCGGAATCACGGTGCCGATGACTGCCAGCGCCTCCAGAAACGCCGCGGCAAAAATAGCGCCGAGCGCAAAATTGGGATGCGCTGAGAGATAGGTGACCAAAGATTGCAGATGCGATTCCAAAATCTGGTTCCTTGTTCGTAAAGTTAAAGGCTTAGCGTCACATGTTATTTGATTTGCGCAATGGTGAGAGAACCGCCGCAATCCGACTTTGGACGTATGAGGGCACTCGGCATCGTATTTGTAGATCGCGAAGTAATCTTCACCAAAGACAGAAATTAGTATGCCCGGCGATGATGCACAGAACCAGCGATTGGTTTCGTAGCGCTTATATCCGACTGAAAAACCAGCCGAGTCCGGCGATCATGACGATGAAGGAAAGCGTCCTCAACACCTGCTCTGCCCGATTCTGCCGCGAGATCCATCCCAGGATGGGCACCAGCATCATGACCAGTATCAGTTGAAACGCTTCAATCCCAAGATTGAATGCCGCCAGATTGAACAGCCAGTCATGGCCCTGGGTGCGCTGGCTGCCCATGCTCGCAGCCAGCGCCCCAGCAAACCCGAAGCCGTGTACCAGTCCGAAACCGAACGCCAGCTGCGTACTGTGTCGGTTTCGTCCCAGCAGATTCATCAAACCGATATAGGCGATGGTGAGCGCGATGGCCGCTTCTACCCACGCGCCGGGTAGTCTGACCCAGCCGTTCGCTGCCAGAGCCAGCGTCAAACTGTGGGCGACGGTGAAAGCGGTGACGACGCCGATCAGGCGGCGTAGTCGAGGCTGTGCCACCCACCGTGGAGTAGCACTTGAATGCAAAGCGCTCGTTGCGCGCAAGCTGAATTGCGCCAGAATCAAACCGAACAGGAACATCAAGTGATCCCAGCCGATGGCAATGTGATGGACGCCGAGG
>JAYWDZ010000087.1:0-37224 GCA_043779595.1 Nitrosomonadales bacterium | reverse complement strand
GAGGGAAATCTATTGGCTGCGCAGCAAGAGATAGATAAATTAGCACTGCTGTTGCCACGCGGAAAAATCAGCCTGGCCGATATCGAAAGCGCAGTGGTTGATGTTTCGCGGCTGGAAGCTGAATTGTTGCAAGATGCGTTACTGCAAGGCGACACCGCACGCTATGCACGCATCGTCGCGGATTTAAAAAACAGCGGCGAGCATCCGGTCGCATTTATGTGGCGTTTGGGCGATGTTGTCCGCATGCTACTCAAATTAAAATTGGGCGTTCATCAGGGCGAGGCGCTAGGCACATTAATGAAGCAGGCTCGCGTGCGCGATCAACGCCGACCTTGGGTAGAAAAAGCGATGGCGCGTTTAAGCCAGACTCGCTTAGAAGCCGCGCAAGCGATGCTCGCGTTGCTCGACCGGCAGGCCAAAGGGCTAGAACGCATTGGTGACCCGTGGGACACGATATTACGGATGGGACTGGTGATGTCCGGCCCGACAAGGAATAAAGATGGACGTTAAAAATTATATGCAGACCCTGGGCAAGCAAGCGCGGGTAGGTGCGCGCGCGATTGCCCGAGCTGACGTTAACCAAAAAAACAGGGCCTTGCTGGCAATGGCCGCTGCCATTCGCCGTGATGCACCCAAGTTGCTGGCGGCCAATGCACGCGATATGGAGTCAGCACGCGCCGCTGGTCTGGATGCAGCATTGCTAGACCGGCTGGAAATCAATCATAAGTCGGTCGCTGGCATGGCCGAGGGGCTGGAGCAGATTGCCGCGTTGCCCGATCCCGTCGGCGAAATCACCGATCTGAAATATCGCCCCTCCGGAATACAGGTCGGCAAAATGCGTGTGCCGTTGGGAGTGATCGGCATCATCTACGAAGCGCGTCCGAATGTGACCGCCGATGCGGCTGGACTGTGTCTGAAGTCGGGCAATGCGGCAATTCTGCGCGGTGGCTCTGAAGCAATGCTGTCCAACCAGGCAGTGGCCGCATGCGTGCGCGAGGGCTTGCTAGCGGCAGGGCTGCCGGAGGCCGTGGTCCAAGTGGTCGAAACCACCGACCGTGCGGCGGTGGGCGAATTAATTACGATGCAGGACTACGTGGACGTAATAGTGCCGCGCGGGGGCAAAGGCTTGATCGAACGCATCATGAATGAGGCGCGCGTGCCGGTGATTAAACATCTGCATGGCGTGTGTCACGTGTACATCGACGACGCGGCCGATATCGAAAAAGCGATACGCATCGCAGACAATGCCAAGACCAGTCGCTACGGCACCTGCAACACAATGGAAACCTTGCTGGTGTCCGAGGGTGTGGCGCAAACAGTGCTGCCCAAACTAGCTGAAATTTATCACGCCAAGCAGGTGGAATTGCGGGGGGACGAGGCCGCGCGCGCGCTGGTGACGATGAACCCCGCGACCGAAGAAGACTGGCACACCGAGTACCTCGCGCCGATTTTGTCGGTGCGCGTGGTTGCCGATCTCGACGCGGCAATTGCGCACATCAATACCTATGGCTCGCAGCACACCGATGCAATCGTTACCGAAGATTACAGCCGCGCCCGGCGATTTTTGCGCGAAGTGGACTCGGCCTCGGTGATGGTGAATGCGTCGACGCGGTTTGCCGATGGCTTCGAGTATGGACTGGGCGCCGAGATCGGCACCTCCACCAGCAAGATTCACGCGCGCGGCCCGGTCGGGTTGGAAGGACTCACCAATCAGAAATGGGTGGTGCTGGGAGACGGCCATATCCGGGTTTAATTGATGCAAGCCATCGGAATTTTTGGCGGCACTTTTGACCCGATACACAATGGCCATTTGCGGCTGGCGGAGGAAATGGCTGCAGCATTGAACTTGCGCGAAGTGCGCTTCATGCCCAGTGGCCAACCGCCGCATCGTCCGGCGCCGCTCACGCCCCCCCAACATCGAGTGGAAATGGTGCGGCGGGCCATCGCTGGAAATCCGCGATTTGTATTGGATGATCGAGAAGTACGCGCCGCGCGCGTCAGTTATACCGTGGATACGCTGGCTGAATTGCGTAATGAAATGGGCCCGCAACAACCGCTGTATTTATTACTCGGCGCGGATGCATTTCTCGGGCTGCCGAGCTGGTATGAGTGGCACCGTTTATTTGAGTTTGCACACATTGGCGTCGCCCAACGCCCGGGTGCAAACTTGCTGCAGACGCTGCCAGCGCTATTACAGCATGAGGTGACAACGCGCGGGTCGATAGAAAGGGCCGCTTTAAGTGCTATTGGAAGGCCTGTGGCAGACGCCGACCTTACAGCCAGCCTAAGCCCCGCGGGAACGATTAGCATATTGGAAATGACGCCGCTTGCCATTTCCGCCCAGGCGATACGCGCTGCACTGGCAGCGCAACAAAGTGTGCGGTATCTGCTTCCGGATAGCGTGCTCGAATACCTACAACAGCATCACCTTTATAAGCCCTGAAAATGAATATAGAACAGAAAGTAAAACTTATCGTCGCCGCGCTTGAAGACATCAAGGCCAAAGATATCGCGGTGTTGGATACCACCAAAATGACAGCGATGTTTGAGCGCATGGTGATCGCCAGTGGCGATTCCAACCGCCAAACGCGTTCGCTGGCCAATCATGTGCGCGACAAAATGAAAGAAGCCGGCGCGCATGTGGGCAATATGGAGGGCGAGCAAACCGGTGAATGGGTCTTGCTCGATTTGGGCGAAGTGATCGTGCATGTGATGCAGCCCGCCGTGCGCACGCTTTACAATCTCGAAGAATTATGGAGCGCAGGGGCTGCAGTTCGCACCAAAAAAGCCGTAGATAGCAGCAAAATAGTCGAAACGTGAAACTTTCCATCATCGCAGTCGGGCACAAAATGCCGAGCTGGGTGAATGCGGGATACGAAGACTATGCGCGCCGCATGCCACCCGATATGCTGTTTGCGCTAACCGAAATCAAACCCGGGCATCGGGTTGCAGGCGCAGATGGTACCCGCGCCCGGCAGCTTGAAGCCGAACGTATTCTGGCGGCGTTGCCGTCGGGTTGCGTGCCCATAGTGCTTGATGAGCGGGGCGCGCAGGCCAGCACACGTGAGCTGGCAGACTGGATGCAAAGCTGGATGGATGAAGGCGTCAGCCCGGCGTTTGTAATTGGCGGAGCAGACGGGCTGGACGACAATGTGAAGGCGCACGCGCACAAGCTAATAGGGTTATCGCGGCTCACGCTTCCGCATGCGCTGATACGTGTGGTGTTGGCAGAACAGTTGTATCGGGCCGTAAGTATATTAAAAGGACATCCTTACCATAGGGATTGAGATGGCGCAGACGAATAGATTAATCGACAAAAGAATTTACCTCGCATCGCAATCCCCACGTCGCCGCGAGCTGTTAAAACAGATAGGCGTCTCGTTTGAGGTGTTGCCTTTGCGTACCTTGCCGGGGCGTGCAGACGTGATCGAAACCCCCAATTCCAATGAAATGCCGGTGGATTTCGTGCAGCGCATGGCATGCGAAAAAGCCGCCAGCGGGTGGCGCGCAGTGGAGATTAGGCATCTGCTTAAATTCCCTGTATTGAGTGCAGACACGCTGATTGATGTGGACGGCGAAATCATCGGCAAACCCCAGGATCGCCAAGCCGCCGAAGCAACGCTGACACGTCTTGCGGGCCGAAGTCACTGGGTTCACACCGCAGTGGCGGTCCAGCAGGACAGTCGGATTGAATGTTTATTATCGTCCAGCAAAGTTGAATTTGGCGCGCTGGATACCATGGAAATCCGCCGCTATCTCGATAGCAGTGAGTTCACCGACAAGGCCGGTGCTTATGGCATTCAGGGCAGGGCCGCCGCCTTTGTGAAACATATTGAAGGCAGTTATACCGGCGTGATGGGGCTGCCCTTATATGAAGCCAACGTATTGTTGAGACAGTTTGGCATCGTCCATTAATCCTCGCTCGGCTGCGTTTTATTTATGAGCGAAGAAATTCTCGTTAACGTAACTCCCCAGGAAACCCGCGTCGCGGTGCTGCATCTGGGTGCGGTGCAAGAGTTACACATTGAACGCGCACAATGTCTGGGCCTAGTCAGCAATATTTATATGGGGCGCGTAGTGCGCGTGCTGCCAGGAATGCAGTCTGCGTTTATCGACATCGGTCTTGAGCGCGCTGCATTTTTGCATGTGGCCGATATCTGGTCTGAGCGCCGCGGTAACGAACCCGAGCGCGTGATCGAGCACCTTCTGCACGAAGGTCAGTCGATCATGGTGCAGGTGATCAAAGACCCGATTGGCACCAAGGGCGCGCGGTTGTCAACGCAGATTAGCTTCGCCGGTCGTTATTTGGTCTACCTGCCGCAAGAAACCCACATCGGTATCTCGCAAAAAATAGAAGGCGAAGAAGAACGCGAAATCCTTCGCCAGAAACTGCATCAACTGATCCCCGCCGACTCCTCCGGCGGCTTTATCGTGCGCACAATGGCCGAAACCGCTGAAGACGCTGAATTGCAAACCGATATCGAATATCTACGACGTTTGTGGCACAACATCAAATCGCGCGAGAACTGCGAAGTGCCCTGCGTGCTGTATCAGGATCTGGATTTATCGTTGCGCGTGTTACGCGACTTCGTGAATAAAGACACCGCCCGCATTCAGGTCGACTCACGCGAAACCTACCAGCGCATGCTCGAATTTGCGCAAAATTACACCAGCGAAGTGCTGGACAAATTGCATCACTACGGCGCCGAGCGCCCCTTGTTTGATCTACATATGATCGAAGAAGAAGTCGCCAAAGCGCTCGGGCGGCGAGTCGATCTGAAATCCGGCGGCTATCTGGTGATCGACCAAACCGAAGCTTTGACCACGGTGGATGTGAACACCGGCGGCTTTGTTGGCGCGCGCAATTTTGACGACACCATATTCAAAACCAATCTCGAGGCTGCGCAATCAATCGCGCGGCAATTACGGCTGCGCAATCTAGGCGGGATCGTGATTCTCGACCTGATCGATATGGACAATCCCGAACACCGCGAAGCCGTATTGGCAGAACTAAAAAAAGCCATGGCGCGCGACCCCACGCGCACCACCATCAGCGGATTTTCAACCCTGGGTTTGGTTGAAATGACGCGTAAACGCACGCGCGAATCTCTCGCGCATATTCTGTGCGAACCATGCCCTACCTGTCAGGGGCGTGGGCACATCAAAACGGCGCAAACCGTATGTTTTGATGCGCTACGCGAAATCATGCGCGAAGCGCGACAGTTTGACGCCCGCGAATATCGCATCATCGCCTCGCAATCCGTCATTGATTTGTTTTTAGAAGAAGAGTCAGCCAGCCTGGCGCAACTCGGAGACTTCATCGGCAAGCCGATCTCGTTGCAAGTCGAGACTAGCTACAGCCAAGAGCAGTACGACATAATTTTGCTGTGAAGCCGCGCGCAAAGCAGCCGGCACGCGCAAAGCATCCGGCAACAGACAAGCCCCCCACTTATTGGAATCAAGCCGCCCTCGCGTTAAGCAAAAGCGACCCGATCATGGCGGCGCTAATCGCACGCTACCCCGACGCCATCCTCGCCAATCGCGGCGACCCGTTTCAAACCCTATTGCGCGCCATAGTAGGCCAGCAAATATCTGTCAAAGCAGCAGACTCGATTTGGGTGCGTTTTGCCACACTGGCCGGGCTAATCAATCCTCAACGCATCGCTGACTTAGATCCCCTCGCGCTTGCCGCCTGCGGATTTTCGCGGCGCAAGGTCGAGTATGTGCAAGACCTGGCAGGGCATTTTATCGATGGACGGATAGATCCCGAACGTTGGACTCACGAAGATGACGAGACAGTGATAAACGAGCTAGTCGATGTGCGCGGCATCGGCCGCTGGACCGCAGAAATGTTCCTGATTTTTTATCTGCGCCGCGCGGACGTCTGGCCGGTGGACGATATTGGATTACAGAAAGCCGTTGCGTTGCATTATCTGGAGGGGGAACGGCCTACCCCTAAGCGACTGCGAGAAATGGGTGAGCAGTTTGCGCCCTGGCGTACCGTGGCGACTTGGTATTTATGGCGCAGCTTGGACCCGGCTGTGGTGCAGTATTGATTTTGCTGTATGGATTGCGCGGAGGAAGGGATAGAACTAGATTGATCTATTGCGGACAAGAGCGGATTTTGAGCAGCCCTGACTATCGCCTCTAATAGTGCGGTGGTTTATAAAATCAGTGAGACAAAACCCACGCGATGATGAAAGGTAAAACATGACAGATGTATCCTATCCAGCGGTTCTGGATAAATTAGCGCCACATCTAGCACCTAGACGGAGTGAGAGTGCGTCTTTCCTTATTTGGTATTTCGAGAACTACCTAAGACTTGATTCCCTCGAAGCTGTCGACTGTGTGTGTGATCAGGCAGGAGACAAGGGAATTGACGGCATTTACCTCAATACCGATGCAAATGCCATCGAGGTTTACCAGAGCAAACTATTTCAGAAGGCGGATGCGATCGTCGGTGACAAGTTGCTACGGGAATTCCAAGGCAGCCTTTCACAGTTTGAGTCTCTTGAGTCTCTTGAGCATCTAGTCAACACAGCCGGTGATGCTGAAGTTGCACAACTTATCAACCGACTGGAGATTATTCGCCATATCACCGAGTTCGAAGTCGTAGGGTACTTTGTCTGTAACGGGGAGATCGACGCAAACGGTCGAGATTTCCTTGCCGGTACGCCGCGTATTCGATTTTTGGGCAAGTCTGATCTTGTAACAACTTACGTTCCAGCGGTAAGAACGCTCCCTGTTACGGCGCCAACATCCTTCAGTGTTACGGGGTATGACGTGGCCGAATACATCGTTGATGCCGACCACCGAGCCATTGCCCCAATAATGGCGAGTGAACTGGTGAAGATGGAAGGTATCGCCAACCAATCCATTTTTGCCTTCAATGTGCGCGGGTCTCTCGGCCGCACTCAGGTGAATCGTGACATCGCGCAGAGCATCGATGATCCAGAAAAACACAAGCTGTTCCCTCTGTTCCACAATGGAATTACAGTAATTGCGGAAAGAGTCCAACGCTCAGCAGACTCCATCGATGTTGAGAATTATTTTGTGGTTAATGGGTGCCAGAGCTTGAATGCCCTGTTCAAAGGTAAAAAAAACCTTACAGATAATTTGCGTGTCCTTACAAAATTCATAAAAGCGTCGCCTACATCGACGCTTGCTGAGATGATCACGCGATTCTCGAATAATCAGAACGGAGTAAAGGCAAGGGATTTCAAGTCAAATAACCAAATACAAATTCGCTTGCAAAATGAGTTCAGCGCTAACTATGGTGATGAATATTTTTTCGAAATCAAGCGGGGAGAGGACCCCGGGGGCTTAGCTGTCATTACCAACGAGCTTGCTGGCCAATATTTAATGGCGTGGGACTTAAAGACCCCTTGGGCAACACACAGAAAATACCAGATTTTTGAGGATCGGCATTCCGATCTGTTTGCTCGACCTGAAGTTACCGCTGACAGGATCATGCTTTGCCATGTTCTAGCTTCGTGCATAGACGCAAACAAAGAGACTATCAACAATCAGCTTTTCGCAAAGTATGCTCTTACAAGATTTTTCCTCATGTACGTGCTGAGACTTCTCATTGAGAGCGACAACTCTGGCGCAGGCATCCTTACAACACCGCGTAATTTTGTTCGGGATGCTAATCGCAGAAAAGCGTTCGAGAAGGCAATAAACGAACTCTTGTCAGAAGTTATCACCGACCTAAACGCGGAGATCGATCAACTTGAAGATGACTTTGATTATCGCGGCCGCCTTCGCGATGAGAAGTGGTGTAACAAATTGGCGCATGAGATCGCGGCCACGCACAAGAAGCTTGTAGACCGCGCGCGCCTCGACGATTTTGCGTCTATGTTCGCGCGGCAAATAAGTGCGTAACTTCAGAAATACAATTTTGGAGAAAATTAATCTTATCCTTGATGCTTCCGTATCCCAAGCTTGATTTCTCCGGAAATGTATCGAGCTTAAGCAGCGAGAGTTGGCGTGAATCCCCATATCAAACTGGCATATCAGGCACGGCTCACCGGCAATTCAATTGAGCAGCACTGCCTCGTCGCATAAATTAAATCAGCATTTGATGTTGTTTTAGATATTAGATAAAATCTAAAACAACATCCGGCCTTGTTTTAAGTTCGGGGAGGGATATTCTGATGAAGCATTTTAAGTCTGGCCGCCTGGTCCAGCAGGCGCACTACAAGAGCTTTCAGCCCAACCCCATCGACCGTGCGTGGACGCTGGACGATATGAGCTTGCTTCAGTTGCTGGGCCAGGCGGACCGGGAGCTAGGCAAGCTTGATATGTATTCCGAATACATTCCCAACATCGATCTGTTCATTCGTATGCATGTGCTGAAGGAGGCAACCCAGTCGAGCAAGATCGAGGGGACGCAGACGAACATGGAGGAAGCGCTGCTGGAAAAGGAGGACGTGGCGCTGGACAAGCGGGATGACTGGGAAGAGGTGCAGAACTATGTGGCGGCGATGAACGAGGCGGTAGCCAAGTTGCAGACTTTGCCCTTCTCCGCACGGTTGATCCGCGCGACGCACAAAACCTTGATGCAAGGCGTGCGCGGCAAACACAAGCAGCCGGGCGAGTTACGCCACAGCCAGAATTGGATTGGTGGAGTGACCATCGACGATGCGGTGTTCGTGCCGCCCGTGCATACTTCTATTGGTGAGCTGATCGGCGACATTGAGCGGTTTGTGCATAACGACCGGCAGTATTTTCCCGAGCTGTTGAAGATTGCGTTGGTGCATTACCAGTTCGAGACCATCCATCCTTTCCTGGATGGCAATGGCCGCGTGGGCCGCCTACTTATTACGCTGTACTTGGTGAGCCGGGGGATATTGAAACAGCCGGTGCTGTACCTGTCGGACTTTTTTGAGCGTAACCGCCAGCTTTATTACGACAATCTGATGCGGGTGCGGGAGAAGAATGACTTGCTGCAATGGTTTCGTTTTTTTCTGGTGGGCGTGATCGAAACGGCGAAAAGCAGCACCGCGACTTTCGACAATATTCTCAAATTGCAAAAGCAGGTGGAGGCGCAATTGCATACGCTGGGTAGCCGCACGGCCAATGCGCAAAAGGTGATGAACTATTTGTATCAGCGTCCGATAGTGAATGCGGCCAGGGTGGGCGAGGTAGCGGAGGTGTCGGCGGCATCGGCCTACAAGCTGATCGCTGATCTGGAGCGGTTCGGGATACTGAAGGAAATCACCGGCGGCAAGCGCGGCAAGGTATATGCGTTCGATGCCTATATAAAACTGTTCAAATAGTCTTCGACGCAAAGCCTGTTCTTGGTAAATCTATCAGTGAGCCAAATTTATCTCTGCCACCACCGGCGCATGATCCGAAGGCCGTTCCACTTTGCGCATTTCGCGATCTACTATCGAACTCGTACATAGCTGGGACAGCGACGCAGTCAGCAGGATATGATCGATGCGCAGGCCTTTGTTGCGTTGAAAGCCGAGCATGCGGTAATCCCACCATGAGTAGGTTTTTGCAGGTTGCTCAAATAGCCGAAAGCTGTCCTGCAAACCCAGCGCCTGCAAGGCCTGAAAGCGCGCGCGCTCTGGCTCGGACACCAGGATGCTTCCTTCCCATGCCACGGGGTCGTGCACATCGCGATCCTCGGGTGCGATGTTGAAGTCGCCGAGCAAAGCAAGCTTGGGATAACGGTCTAGCTCATCTTTCAGCCATGCGATCAGCGCGTCAAACCACGCGAGCTTGTAGACATATTTATCCGAATCTACACTCTGGCCGTTGGGGCAATACACACAAATCACGCGCATGCCATTTACAGTCGCGCCGATTACGCGCTTCAGTTCATCGTCAAAATTCGCAATGCCTATGCAGATATCCGACATCGGCGTGCGGCTCAGAATCGCAACCCCGTTGTAGGTTTTTTGCCCGGAAAACACCACTTGATATCCGGCCGCTTCTATCTCGGCCACCGGAAAATTTTCATCGGTCAATTTGGTTTCCTGTAGGCACACCACGTCGGGTGTGCGTGTAGCAAGAAAGTCCAGCAATTGCGGTAGCCGAACTTTGAGCGAGTTAATGTTCCAGGCGGCGAGTTTCATGGGCTAAACCTTTAAGGTATAAATAAGAGTGATGGGGCTGGAGTGGCATGATATCTTCAGGGCTTGGCATTAAAAACTTCTACTAAGATAGCAATCGATATCTCGCACGACTCGACACACTGAAATCTACAGGGAGGAGCATAGGGTGCATTTGAGCGAAACGACCAAGTACACAGGGTATGGCGCGTTGTTTGGGCTGTGTTTTCCGATAGGCTCCGTGGTTTTTTTGTATTTCATGAACGAGATCGGCGACATCTCAAGTTTGTCCGCCATCCTCGCACAGGCGCATCACAATTCGTTGCTGTGGGTGATTGATTCTGCGCCGCTATTTTTGGGTTTATTCGCGCGTTTAGCCGGGGTACGGCAGGATCGGATTCTTCGATTTTCTGCATCGCTGGAGCAGCAGGTTGCGGCTAAAACCGAGTCTTTGCGACTTGCGCTGGATGAGTCCAAGCAAGCGAACGAGATGATTGCCCATATGGCGGAGCATGACTCGCTGACTGGTTTGCTCAATCGCCGCCGTTTCCAAAAAGAGTTGGATAAATGGGGCCAGTATGCTTTGCGGTACCAGCGTAATGCCGCGCTCATTTTTATTGATCTGGATAAATTCAAATTTGTTAACGATACCTATGGTCACCATGTGGGCGACCAGTACCTGACGGCTGTTTCCGATTTGTTAGCCACTGCATTGCGCACCACAGATACGGTCGCGCGCTGGGGAGGGGATGAGTTTGCTGTGTTGTTACCCGAGACGCAAAAAGAGGCCGCCCTCGAAGTCGCCAACAAATTATTGCGGCTTTTTAATGAGGCCAAGTTCACTATTATGGGCCATGAACTTAATCCTTCGGCCAGCATCGGCATGGCGTTATTTCCGGACCATGGGTCTGATTTCGATGCGCTGATTGTGTATGCTGACGCTGCAATGTATGAAGCTAAAAGTTCGGGTCGAAATTGTTGGCGCTTGTATTCAGCATCGCCGCAGGAAACTCAGCACGTGCAGGAACATATTCAGTGGGAGGGGCGTTTGCGACGCGCGCTGGAAAATGATCAGTTCTTGCTTTTCTACCAGCCCTTGGTGCGCCTCGCGGATAATGCCACTCCTGGCTACGAAGCCTTGTTGCGTATGGAAGATCGCGACGGGCAGCTGATTAGTCCGGGCTTGTTTCTTGAATCAGCCGAACGCTTTGGGCTGGCCGTGCCGATTGACTACATGGTGATCCGCAAAGCGGTACGCAAAATTCACAGTTTTGATGAACAGGATTTATGGATATCGCTCAATCTGTCGCGTGCGGCGTTAAAAGATGAAAAGCTCTTCGAGCATATTAAAGCGGTAGTGCAAGAAACCGCGTTGCGGCCAGGGCAGCTTCATATCGAAGTGACCGAGTCGGCTGCAATGGAATACATCGATCAGGTACGTGAGTTGGGCGTGCAGTTGAACAACATTGGTTGCCGACTGGTGCTGGATGATTTTGGTCACGGCCACAATCACCAGTATTTGCACCAAATTCCGGTCGACATGGTGAAGATCGACGCCAGCCTGATACGCAACCTACTCACGCAAAAAGCCAACCAAGCCTTGGTTAAACACTTGACTACCGTTGCGCACGATTTGGGAATACAAGTCGTCGCGAAGTTTGTTGAAGACGTGGCGCTGATTCCGCTTTTACATGAACTGAAGGTGGATTACGCCCAAGGGTTTGCGATTGGTCGCCCGATGGAATCGATTGAGCAATTACGCTCAATCGCTCGCTAAAGCCAAACGCAGCTAAACCACCGGTTCTTATAGCGGTGGACCCAAGCTACTAGCTCAAGCTAATACCGGTTTAAGATAATGCCCGGTGTGACTAGCTTTATTCGCAGCCACGGCCTCCGGGCTGCCTTCCGCAATAATTTCGCCGCCCCCCGCGCCGCCCTCGGGGCCTAAATCGATTAACCAATCAGCTGTTTTGATCACATCCAGATTGTGTTCGATCACCACGACGCTGTTACCCGCTTCCGACAGGCGCTGTAACACTTTTAGCAGCAAATCGATGTCTGCGAAGTGCAGGCCCGTTGTGGGCTCATCCAGAATATAGAGCGTACGGCCGGTGTCGCGTTTGGACAGCTCGAGAGAGAGTTTGACACGCTGCGCCTCTCCGCCCGAAAGCGTGGTGGCGGACTGGCCAAGGCGGATATAGCCCAGGCCCACGTCAAGCATGGTCTGGAGCTTTTTCTTTACCACCGGCACCACCGCAAAAAATTCGGCGGCGTGTTCGATAGTCATTTCCAGCACATCGCGGATAGTCTTGCCTTTGTAGTGAATTTCCAGCGTTTCGCGGTTGTAGCGCGCGCTATGGCACACGTCGCAAGGCACGTAGATGTCGGGTAAAAAATGCATCTCGACCTTGATCACGCCGTCGCCCTGGCAAGCTTCGCAACGGCCGCCTTTCACATTGAATGAAAAGCGCCCCGGACCATAGCCGCGCGCCCGCGCTTCAGGCACGCCCGCAAACAGTTCACGGATGGGCGTAAATAGCCCCGTATAGGTGGCGGGGTTTGAGCGCGGGGTGCGGCCGATGGGTGATTGGTCAACGTTAATCACCTTGTCGAAAAATTCCAGGCCATGAATTTCGCCGTGCGGTGCGGGCTCGGTAGAGGAGCCATATAAATGGCGCGCCACCGCGCTATACAAGGTGTCGTTGATCAAGGTAGATTTGCCCGAGCCAGACACGCCGGTTACGCATACAAACAAACCCACCGGCAGATTGAGCGTGACGTTTTTTAAATTATTGCCACTCGCTTGGGTCACTTGCAGCATGCGCTTGGGGTCGGGCTTGCGGCGCTTTTTGGGCAGTGCAATGCTGCGTCGCCCGGATAGATATTGTCCAGTAAGCGAATGCTCGCTGAGGCGGATTTCTTCGGGTGTGCCTTGGGCCACAATTTCGCCGCCATGCACGCCTGCGCCGGGGCCCATATCGACCACGTAGTCAGCGGCGCGGATCGCATCTTCGTCATGCTCGACCACCAATACCGAATTGCCGATATCGCGCAGGTGTTTCAGTGTGGCGAGCAGCCGATCGTTATCGCGCTGGTGTAAACCAATCGACGGCTCATCCAGTACGTACATCACCCCGGTCAAACCTGAGCCGATCTGGCTGGCTAAACGGATGCGTTGCGACTCGCCGCCCGAAAGCGTATCGGCGCTACGATCCAGTGATAGGTAATCCAGCCCGACGTTATTCAAGAAGCCGACGCGCGCGATGACTTCCTGCACGATTTTATCGGCGACTTTGGCGCGATGGCCTTCGACATTGAGCTGACTAAAAAATGCCAATGCCTGTTTTAGTGGCATCGCGCTGACTTGATAAATCGGCAGTCCGCCCACCATTACGTGGCGTGCTTCTTCGCGCAATCGTGTACCACTGCAGGTGGGGCAGGGTTTATTGTTTTGGTATTTAGCCAACTCCTCGCGCACTGCCATCGAGTCGGACTCGCGGTAGCGCCGTTCCATGTTGGCGAGCACGCCTTCGAAGGGATACTCGCGCGTGCTGAAACCGCCGCGCGGTGCAATGTGCTGAAACGCGATTGCTTCGCGGCCCGAGCCGTTCAGCAGCACGTTCTTGATGCGCTCAGGCAGCGCTTCGTAAGGCTGATCCAGATCAAAACCATAATGCAGTGCCAGACTTTGCAACAGCATGAAGAAGAACTGGTTGCGCTTATCCCAACCCTTGATCGCCCCGCTAGCTAACGACAAATGGGGAAACGCCACCACGCGCGCGGGGTCGAAAAAGGTGATGTGACCGAGGCCGTCGCATTTGGGGCATGCGCCCATCGGGTTGTTAAACGAGAACAGGCGCGGCTCCAGTTCCGGCAGCGAATAACTGCAAATCGGGCAGGCAAACTTGGCCGAAAACAAATGCTCATGGCCCGTGTCCATTTCTACCGCCAACGCGCGTCCCTCAGCATGGCGCAGCGCAGTTTCGAAGGATTCGGCCAGTCGTTGCTTGACGTCTTCGCGCACTTTTAACCGGTCAACAACCACCTCAATCGTGTGCTTTTTATTTTTTTCGAGCTTGGGCACCGCATCGATCTCATGCACCTTGCCATCCACCCGCACCCGTACAAAGCCCTGCGCTTTTAACTCGTCGAACAACTCCAGATTTTCGCCTTTGCGGCCGACAATCAGCGGAGCCACGATCATCAGCTTGGTTTCTTCCGGCAGGCTCAACACCGCATCAACCATTTGCGATACGGTCTGTGCGGTGAGCGTAATGTGGTGTTCAGGACATTGCGGGTCGCCGACGCGCGCATACAACAGCCGCAGATAATCGTGAATTTCAGTCACGGTGCCGACGGTAGAGCGGGGATTGTGGCTGGTAGCTTTCTGCTCGATCGAAATCGCGGGCGACAGGCCTTCGATCAAATCCACATCCGGCTTTTCCATCAATTGCAAAAATTGCCGGGCGTAGGCCGACAACGACTCGACATAACGCCGCTGGCCTTCGGCATACAGCGTGTCGAATGCAAGGGAAGACTTACCCGATCCCGACAAGCCGGTAATCACCACCAGCTTATTGCGGGGTAAATCCAGGTTGATGTTTTTCAGGTTATGCGTGCGAGCGCCGCGAATGCGGATGTATTCCATAATTTCATTCCATTTTAAACATGCGCTTTGGCTCCATGCGATTCGCTGCGGGCCACTATCGCTGATGACAGCAACTCGCTTTCGAAGAGCGGTTGGAAGTGCCTTCCGCACCTTACGGCGCAAGCTACAAGCTTGGGTCAAAAAAGCGCTAAGCAACCTGCTAATATAACGGACTTCAAGCATTCGCCGTAATCCCGCAGTGTCCGAAATCTATCTCTCCGACAACATGACGCGCGCTGAAAAACGCGCTACCTCCGGCCTGGCAGCGATTTTTGGTCTCCGCATGCTGGGGATGTTCCTGATTCTGCCGGTCTTCGCGCTGTATGCCGCACACCTGCCGGGCGGTCAGAATTACACGCTGGTGGGATGGACGCTAGGGATGTATGGCCTAACCCAGGCGCTGCTGATGATTCCATTTGGCATGGCCTCCGACCGCATCGGGCGCAAGAAGGTCATTATTTTTGGCTTAATCGTATTTGCGATAGGGAGTTTTGTGGCCGCATTCGCGCCCGATATCTACTGGACCATTGCCGGGCGCGCGCTGCAGGGGGCCGGCGCCATCTCCGCTACGGTGACTGCAATGCTGGCCGACCTCACGCGCGAAGAGCAACGCACTAAAGCCATGGCGACCATAGGCTCGACGATAGGCATCGCATTTGCAGTCTCGCTAATTGCGGGCCCAGCCTTGGGTCACCTGATTGGCGTGCCTGGCATATTCGCATTGACCGGGGTGCTAGCGCTGGCGGCCATTGTGGTCGTGCGATATTGGATACCTGACCCAACCGCCACCCATTATCACGCTGACGCTAGCGCCAACCCGGCGCGGTTGAAAGACGTACTGCGTCATCCGCAATTACTACGCCTGGATTTTGGCATTTTTGCACTGCACGCAGCGCAAATGGCGATGTTTGTGGTGGTGCCAGTCGCGCTCAAAAACAGCGGCTTATTGCCTCAGCAGCATTGGGCGGTGTATTTGCCCGTGCTAGTAGGATCATTTGTGTTGATGATTCCTGCCATTATCTATGGCGAAAAACGCGGCCAGATGAAGCCGGTGTTTATCGGAGCGGTTGCGCTCATGTTGGGCGCGCAGATTGGGCTGGCGCTAGGCATCCAACATTTTTGGGGCATCGTGAGTGCGCTGTTTTTTTATTTTGTTGCGTTCAATTTGCTGGAAGCGAGTCTGCCTTCGCTAATCTCCAAGCTCGCACCCGTTTCAGCCAAAGGCACCGCGATGGGGGTGTACAACACCGCCCAGGCCTTGGGGCTGTTCGTGGGGGGCGTTGCGGGCGGCTGGCTGGCGCAACATATGGGTTTTGCGGCGGTATTCGTATTTTGCGGCGGGCTGATGGGCATTTGGCTGATACTCAGTTTATCGATGACGCCGCCGCTGGCAATCAGAACACGCATGTTTAATGTCGGCGTAATGAGCAGCCAACAAGCCGAGTCGCTAAGAGTGCGACTGGCGAGTGTAGGGGGCGTAGTTGAAGCCGGCGTGTTAGCGGAAGAAGGGGTAGCCATACTTAAAGTACTGCGCGCGGGTTGGGACGAACCCGTGGCCCGAACGATTCTCAACCTGCCTGGGTAATGTTAGTGGAGGATACGCATGATATGCGCATGCCAAATTTTGAAGTTTTTTTGCTATGAGCCGCCCGTGCAAAAAAAGTACGTTACGCGCGTTTAAGGCCGGGTAGGACAAGCTTCGAAAAGAGTCACGCGCTTGGCTCAACCAGATGAACATCATCCAAATGGATGAGGGGAAGGCCACTGACATTTGTTTGTGCCATGTATAAACTAAGCGGTATAGCTTAATAAGGATGCGGCGAGCCAGTGGGAAGTATTCCGCCTTAGGCCTTAGGCCTAAGCTTTATCGTCAGGCGAGTGGCCTTAAATTAATTGGGGTCAGTTAACCTGCATGCTAGTTCGCCCAGGAATGCAGTGCATTGCATAGCTTTCGAAAATTTGGCCTGACAGGATAGGGGGCGTAGGCATGAAAATTATTCTCGCAGACGATCACGCGTTGTTTCGAGACGGCTTTGCGCTGTTGCTCCAACAATACGAATCTGAAATGCAATGCCACGTTGGCAATTCATTCGATGACGCGATTAACCTGCTTCAAGCCTTCAGTGACATTGATATTCTGATGCTGGATCTGAATATGCCAGGAATGTACGGCATATCCAGTGTACAAAAGGTACAGCAGAAATATCCTGGTCTTCCCATCATAATCCTCACAGCAGAAGAGTCGCGTGCTCAGATGGAAGCCCTGTTAACCGCAGGCGTAGCGGGTTATATACCCAAATCCTCCAGTGCCCTGGTGATGATTTCTGCGATTCGGCTGGTGATGGCCGGTGGCGTCTATGTGCCCTCTCAAATGCTGAATGGGGGCCTCAGTGCTCCCTTGCGTGGAGAGGGGGTAATCGACAGCGCAACACATCTTACCGGGCGCCAATTACAAGTTTTGCGACTGTTGGCTGTAGGCAAATCCAATAAGCTAATTTGCCGCGAATTGAGTTTGGGTGAAGGCACCATTAAGGTCCACTTGAGTGCCATTTATCGCACACTTAATGTAGCAAATCGTACTGAGGCGGCCATGGAAGCCCAGCGTTTAGGATTAATGGATAAGTAGTTTTGATCCGTTTGCGAGCCGCCACTGCTGCCAACATTGGCAACGCCTCCTGCTAAATCACATCGTTAGTCCTGTGAGGATGGACTGGGTTTATCTGCCATTACCATCAGCGTAAACGGGGGGGATTGCAGGGTTTTGTTCCGAATCACTTGCAAAGTATAGGTGGCAGGTGGCGTGCTCCCCGGCAAGGCCGCGACAATTTCGTTTTCATGATTTCGCACAACCAGCAAGCGCTGCTGGCCCAGCAACACCACCGGCGCTGACGCGCCAAAAGCATAACCTCGTATTGTGATTTGATGGGCGACAGGAGCCACACTTGCACTCACAATGACCGGGTTAGGCGAGCTACTCCCGCGTCCGCCAGCCGCCATTGCCGAAGCGGCCATCGTGCTCAAAGCGATACCCATTAAAAAAGCGTGATTTTTTGCAACCATGAATTTCTCCATAAATAAATAAAGTGGAACTGAAAGTCTCACTGAGTAAATACACAAGAGAGACTTTGGAAAGCGTTTGAATAAACACGTCGACGAGCATAGTAAGCGGGTTCAATACTTTATTAAATCGAACAAATAGTGAGTGTAGAGGTTCATTTGGTCGAGCATCGTCCATTTGAATTAGACCAATTCACTAGACTTAAAAAAAGCCTCACGTCTCTGTTCAGCCTATAGTGAAAAAGCAGGAAGGCAGCTCAAGAGGTCTGGCAGGAAAGCGTTTCTCGAGTGGTTTAAAGAATGAGTGCGGCGAACCTAAGCTGAATTTAACGTGCCGGGGCGCTTGTCGGAATCGGAGAGTAATTTTGATAAAAAAACAACACAGCATTGTTTGATGAAACACAATTCTTCTTTTTTATCCACGCTTCACGGATTGAGTTATTTTTTTTGGCGCATATTCCTGTTGCTGATTTGCGGGCCCATTTGGGCAGCCACCAATGTGACGCTTTTGTTATCCGATACGGGTGGAATTTATCAGGAGGCGGCCCGTGCGTTGCAAAGTGACCTGGAGCAGGCGGGGGTACAAGTTACGTATCAGGGTTTACTCCAGCGTGGCGAACCCCGTCGTGAAGATTGGGTGGTAGTACTTGGGGTAGCGGCTTTGCAACAAGTAATGACTGAGCACGCAACCACCCCCGTGCTTTCTGTTTTAGTACCCCGCTCCAGTTACCTTAAGCTTACCGCAGGAAAAACGCGCGCGGTTACCGCGTTGTACCTGGATCAGCCCTTAGAGCGCTTAGCCATTTTGCAGCACAATGCGTTGCATGATAGTCGGCGAACGGGTGTGCTATTGGGCTCCACGATGAAATTCTTGCGTGAAGAAGCTGCACAGGCCGGGGCTAGCCAGCAGCTCGATATGCAGATCCGCATGATCGACTCCAGTGAGGAGGTATTCACGGCTTTGTCTGAATTGACCGAAGTCATAGATGTACTGTGGCTGCTTCCCGACCCCCTTGTAGTCAATCGCAATAATCTGCAAAGTTTGTTCTTGCAAACCTATCGCCAGCGTTTACCCATACTTGCGTATTCTGCAGCTCTAGTACAAGCGGGTGCCATGCTAGGGTTGTATGCTACCCCCAAGCAATTGGGACACGAAGCAGGGCAGTGGTTAAAAAGTTTGCTGGTAATGACGGGTCATAAATTACCCCCACCGCGTTATCCCAGCAGTTTTGTGGTGGCGATCAACCACAGCGTAGCGCGTGCCTTAAACGTGACCTTGCCATCGGTAGATGAACTGACTCGGCGCCTTCAAGCCTCGACCCTACATGAAAATTAGCCAGCGAGCGTATCTGCTCGCGCTATCACCTGCACTGTCAGTGGCTCTGGTTTTAGGCGTATATCTGGGTGTGTCGCGCCTGGCTGATCTGAAAGAAGAAATTGAATCTCGAGGCCAGGCTTTAACGAGGCACGTCGCCACCACGGCAGAATATGGTGTGGTAAGCGGTAACCGCAGCGATTTGCACAATCTACTACTCCAAATCAAGGCCGAGCCAGATGTAGCGCATATAGAGATACGCGCCCTGTCAGGTGCTGTACTCGCAGAGATTGGTGCGTCAAATAAGGATGAACTCCACTTTGCTGCATTTGTAATCCCGCGTTTTTTAAAGAGCGTTAACGATCCCTATTTACCGGAGACCCAGGGCACCCTATCCAGCGCCTCACCGATTGCTACGGTTCATCTGAGTATGAGCCGAGCGCGTTTTGTGGGTGCCCGCAATCGCATGCTAATAACTTCGGCTGGAATTGTGTTGCTCGGCTTGGTGTTTGCCACGTTGTTAGCGCGAGGCCTGATATTTACCGGCATTAGACCCATCATGGAACTCATTGCGGCAGCGCGTCGCATAGCGCTGGGCGATTTGGGCGTAGAAGTGTCGGCGACTTCCAAAAATGAACTTAGGGATCTGGAGCTGGGCTTTAATCAGATGAGTGCAGCGCTGCGTACGTATAGCCATGACATGCAACAGCAGGTTGATGCTGCCACTGCGGAAATGGCTGCGCAAAAAACAACTGCTGAAATGGCTAATGCGGCCAAATCGCATTTTCTGGCCGCAGCCAGCCACGACCTCCGCCAACCTATGCATGCGATCGGGCTTTATGTCGCAGCATTAAAGCCTCTTTTACAAGGAAGGCAGGCAGCATTCACACTGGAGAAATTGGCGGTCTCAGTCACTTCGCTAGAAGGGCTATTCAATACGATTTTAGACGTATCTAAACTGGATGCGGGTGCGGTTACCCCACACTGCGAAGCAATCCGAGTGCGTGACTTTTTTCAGGGTTTGGCCGACCGTCTGCATGTGGATGCTGAGCATAAAGGGCTGACTATGCGAATCCATGCTTGCGCGGAAAGTATTAAAGGAGATCCCGAATTACTGGAACGCATTATGCGTAATCTCATTTCAAATGCTGTGCGGTATACCGCCTCCGGCGGTATTTTATTGTCGGCACGACGTCGGAACAATAAATTAGTGCTGCAAGTGTGGGACACGGGTGAAGGAATCTCGGAGTCAAACTTGACTCGCATTTTTGATGAGTTTTATCAGGTACATAATTCGGGGAGGGATCGTAGTCAGGGCTTGGGTTTGGGTCTGTCGATAGTGCTGCGGTTGGCAAAGCTACTGGATTATCCCCTTACCGTACAGTCTAAATTGGGACGAGGTACAGTATTCAGCCTGACAGTGCCGGTATGCGATAGCGCAACGGCAAACGTTGTGAAGACTCCCGCCCTGCCTGATTACACACGAATGCAAGGCCTAATTGCCGTGGTGGATGACGATGCACAAGTGTTGGATGCACTGGTAACACTTTTGGCAGGCTGGGGTTTAGAGGTAATCGAAGCCAAAAGTGGAGATGATTTATGCGCCAAGCTCGGTAGAGTGCCGGATGTGCTGATGACCGACTGGCGACTGGCTGAGGATGAAACAGGTAAGGGCGTAGTCGATAAATTGCAGGCCAAGTTTCTTGGCGCGACATTTTCAGTGTTAGTGATTACCGGCGATACGTTGATCGACAATACGGAAATTAATAAAATTTCTGCATTACCTGCACTGCATAAACCTGTAAAACCCGCTAGGTTGCGCGCGTTGTTAGCACAAATACTCCGTAAATAAAGCGCTTGATGCCTATAAACCCAAATCGATGGCGCACATGTAAAATATCGGCTGATCTTGAGGGATACAAATAATGGCATCTATCAATAAAGTTATGCTGATCGGCAACCTGGGGAAAGACCCCGAAATTCGCTACATGCCCAGCGGTGATGCAATCGCGAATTTAACACTTGCCACCACTGAAAACTGGAAAGATAAATCCGGTGAAAAACAGGAAAAAACCGAGTGGCATCGCGTATCGATGTTCGGTCGTCTAGCTGAGATTGCCGGTGAGTACCTGAAAAAGGGCAGTTCGGTATATATCGAAGGCAAACTGCAAACCCGCAAATGGCAGGATAAAGAAGGCAATGATCGCTACACCACCGAAATTGTGGCCAACGAAATGAAAATGCTAGGGGGGCGGGCCAGCGGCGGAGATACCGGTATGGATAAGCCTGCATCTAATAACGTTGGGGCGAAACCCACTCGTCCTCAGCCTACCGCAACACCTGGCGCGTCTTCAGGGGGAAGTGGGTTTGACGATATGGAAGACGACATCCCCTTTTGAAGCTGTGAAGTTTACCGCCCGCTTCATCAACCCCGCCTGGGGGGTTCTGGCGCTCACAGCTACAGGAGGGACGCAAGCAGAAACGCATGCAGTAATAAGCGAAGCGGACTATTTTGAAGAAGTCCCGATTGTGCTATCGGCTTCGCGCTTATCACAGTCACTGAATGACACCCCCGCCTCGGTCACGGTTATCGATCAGCGCATGATCCGGGCTTCCGGATTTCGCGACATCCCCGATCTTCTGCGCTTGGTACCCGGGTTTTCCGTGGCGTATACCCGCGACAATACTTGGGCAGTCGGCTATCACGGCGTGGCCGATGCTTTTTCCCGCCGTTTTCAAGTCCTGGTGGATGGGCGCTCTATTTACAGTGCGGCGCTTGGTGCCGTGCTGTGGTCAGAGCTCCCGCTCTCGATAGATGACATAGACCGCATCGAAGTAGTACGCGGACCTAATGCAGCCATTTATGGGGCCAATTCTTTTTTTGCGGTGATCAATATCATCTCAAAAGACGCTACCCAAACGCCTGGCGCGTTTGTGTCGCAACAGCTAGGCGAGCAAGGTATGGCGGGTACCACGCTGAGATATGGTGGCGGGCAGGGCGATTTACGTTATCGCGTAACGTTCTCGTCGCAGGCGCGAGATCGTTTCGAGCGTGACGATCCGCGTAGCGCCCTTAAGGACAAGCTGTTCGAGCAAACCCAAACTTATTTCGTCAATGGGCGCGTGGATTACCGCTTGTCTGCGGGCGATGAGATTACTGCACAATTTGGACTCACGCAGGGCGATTGGCAAGCGGGACGCTTATCCAGCCCCCTTGAGCCGCGCAAGCAGGATGTGCAGATGGGCTTCGCGCAAATTAAATACACGCGCGTGACCGGCCCGGACGATGAATGGATGGTGCATTTTTATTACAGCCGTAATCGGCAGGATGCGCCAGCCTCACAGAAAAGCGGGCCATTCATCATCAATGGTGATCAAAATAGCGTGCAAACCCGCACTAATCTTGAGTTTCAATCGAATAAGCGTTTGGCCTCCATGCTGCGTATGGTGTGGGGAGGAGAAGTTCGCGAGGAAACGGTTGAAAGTCCGCTTTATTTGAATACTCAGAAAACCTTGCATGGGGTGCTAAGCCGCGGATACGCTAATTTTGAATGGCGCGCTCACCCCGATTGGTTAGTGCAGGGCGGCGCAATGGCAGAAAACCATTATTTTACCGGCACGAATATTTCACCCCGGCTCGCAATTAATTACGAAATCGTCCCAGACCACACGCTACGCGTTAATCTATCAAAAGCCTACCGGACTCCGACTTTTTTCGAGCAGAAAGGTAACTGGACTTATTACAGTACAACGGGTGTACCACTGGCCCGGTTGACGGTCCCTGCTAACGATGATCTGGCGCCTGAACGAGTGCTGTCGCGAGAGCTCGCTTATATTGGCCAATACAAGCCTTGGCAGTTACAGTGGGACGTTAAATTATTCCGTGATCGGATTGAAGACTACATTAAGGCGAAGGGTCGTCCAGGCCAATTTGTGAACACAGGCGCGGCCCAGGTGCAGGGCGGCGACGTCCATCTGAATTGGCAGCCGACATCGGCCATTCGAATATCGGCGCAATATGCGCGTGTTTATATTAAAGCCGAAACTTCGGTCGATAAAGACTTGCCTAAATCTGCGCCGGAAAATAATTTCAGCCTGTTAGGCAGCTACGACTTCAACTATGGATGGCAGGCGAGCGTAGGGGTATATCGCTCAGGACGAATGACATGGCTATCCGATGGAGATATTACCCAAGCGTATACGCGCTGGGATGCGCGGTTGGCGCGGCGCTGGAAGTGGCAAGGTCGTGAAGTTGAAGCGGCCCTTGTCGGCCAGAATCTCGGGGATAATTATCAAGAGTTCCGGGTGGAAAATCGCTTTAGCCAACGTGTCTACGCCAGTTTCAGCGTGAGTTGGTAGTTCGCGCAACGCTAGGTGGGGTATCTGTACTCGGGGAGTTGGGGTACGTGTACCCGGTAGTTTGGGTATAATTCGCAACTAATTGATTTTCGGAGCGATTTATGCCGATATATGCCTATAAATGCGCGTCTTGTGGATTCGCGCAAGACGAGATTCTCAAAATTTCGGATGCCCCTTTAAGCCTATGCCCTTCCTGTGGCAAACCTGAGTACGTCAAGCAGTTAAGCGCCGCGGGATTCCACCTTAAAGGCAGTGGCTGGTATGCCACCGATTTCAAGGGGGGCAATAAGCCCGCCGAAAAGGTCGATAAACCTGAGGCAGCCGCTACCCCCGCAGTGACCCCGCCTGCAACTACTCCGCCTAGCACTAATTGACCGCTGGCACTTTGAACGTGGGCGGTGCGAGCCGCCCATTTGTTTTTAACCGATTATGAAACGCTACTTTGTCACTGGTCTGCTGATCTGGGTTCCGCTGGGCATCACCTTGTGGGTGCTGGATCTGCTGGTGGGCACCATGGATCAAACGCTGCTGTTTCTACCTGCCGCGTGGCAGCCAGAAGTGTGGTCTGGCTTCCGCATCCCAGGCCTCGGCGTAATACTCACCTTAGTGGTCATTTTGCTTACGGGTCTGTTCGGGGCAAATTTTTTTGGCCAAAAAATTATCGATTTTTGGGAACGCCAGCTGACGCGAATCCCGATAATCAAAACGATTTACGGCAGCGTAAAACAGGTTTCCGATACTTTGCTATCCGGCAAAGGGCATGCCTTCCGTAAAGTTTTGCTGGTGCGCTATCCTCATCCGGAAGCGTGGTCATTGGCGTTCCAAACGATATTGCCAGATTCGGTAAGGGTCCAGTTGCCGGATGAACATGTAGCGGTGTTTATTCCCACCACTCCGAGCCCGGTCAATGGGTTTTATTTTTTTGTTAAAAAGAGCGAGACGATAGAACTGGAAGTGTCAGTTGATCGTGCGCTCAAATATATTATCTCGATGGGGGTCGCGTCGGACGATTTCGGCGGGACACTCCCTCCTCATTAGAAAGCTTTTATGCGTACTCATTACTGCGGCAGTATTAACAGCACTCATCTCGATCAAACCGTTACGCTGTGTGGCTGGGCCCATCGCCGCCGCGATCACGGGGGCGTCATTTTTATAGACTTGCGCGACCGTGAAGGCTTGGTTCAAGTAGTGATCGACCCGGACACGCCCGAAGCTTTTAAATTGGCTGAAGACGTGCGTTCCGAGTTCGTGCTGAAAATCGAAGGCCGCGTGCGTGCGCGTCCTGCGGGCACCGAAAACGCCAACCTGCCTACCGGCATGATTGAAGTTTTGACTAAAAAACTCGACGTGCTGAATGCCTCATTAACCCCTCCGTTCCAGATCGACGACGACAACATTAACGAGAACATTCGATTGACCTATCGTTATCTCGATCTGCGCCGCGAGCCGATGCAAAAAAATATGCGCCTGCGTTATCGCGTGTCCAAATTAATGCGCGATTATCTGGATTTAAACGGCTTTATCGAAATCGAAACGCCGATGCTCACGCGCAGTACCCCAGAGGGCGCGCGTGATTATCTGGTGCCGTCGCGCGTGCACGATGGGATGTTTTACGCGTTGCCGCAGTCGCCGCAGCTCTTCAAACAATTGTTGATGGTAGCGGGCTACGACCGCTATTTTCAACTGACAAAATGTTTTCGCGACGAAGACCTGCGCGCTGATCGTCAACCCGAGTTCACCCAGGTGGATATGGAAACTTCGTTCATGGACGAAGAAGCCATCATGGCTATCGTGGAAGGTATGATTCGCGACATGTTCAAAAAAGCGCAGGACATTGACTTGCCCACCGCCTTCCCGCGCATGACCTACGCAGAAGCGATGAGCCGCTATGGCTCGGACAAACCCGACATGCGCGTCACGCTTGAAATCACCGAACTCACCGATGTGATGAAGGATGTCGATTTCAAAGTGTTCGCTGGTGCGGCAAATATGGCAGGCGGACGCGTCGCTGCGTTGCGTGTACCCAACGGCGCTGCGATCAGCCGCAGCGAAATCGACGCCTATACCGAGTTCGTTAAAATTTACGGCGCACGTGGATTGGCCTACATCAAGATCAACGATGTTAATCAGCTGAACGAAACCGGTTTGCAATCACCCATTGTGAAGAATATTCATCCGGCGGCATTGCAGGCTATTGTCGAACGCACGGGTGCGCAAAGCGGCGACATTGTGTTTTTTGGCGCGGACAAAACCAAGGTAGTGAACGAAGCGCTCGGCGCGTTACGCAGCAAAATCGGCCACGACAAGCAGCATCTCGATGGTCGCGCGTGGGCGCCGTTGTGGGTGGTGGATTTTCCGATGTTTGAGTTCAACGAAGGCGAAAATCGCTGGGATGCATTGCACCATCCGTTCACCGCGCCAAAAGACGGTCATGAGGATTTGCTGACGACCAACCCGGGCGCGGCGCTGTCCAAGGCCTACGACATGGTGATAAACGGCTGGGAAGTCGGCGGCGGATCGGTGCGTATTCACCAGCAAACAGTGCAGGAAAAAGTTTTTGCCGCATTGAACATCAATGAAGAAGAGCGCCGCGAAAAGTTCGGTTTCTTGCTCGATGCGTTGCAATATGGCGCGCCGCCTCACGGCGGGCTCGCGTTTGGCCTCGACCGGTTAGTGACCTTGATGACGGGCTCAGAATCCATTCGCGATGTGATCGCCTTCCCCAAAACTCAGCGTGCCAGCTGTTTAATGACCAACGCCCCCAACGTCGTGGACGATAAACAGTTGCGCGAATTGCACATCCGCTTGCGCACCGTGCCTGTGGGTGATGTGCCCGCATGAGTTTTGCTGAAAACCTGAACGCATTGCCCGCGAGCATCGGCACGCGTTTGCGTTTGCGCGATGCGCAAGGAGTCGAGTGTGGGGTGATCGAAAATGCACCCGGCACTGCGGGCTCGTTTAAGCTCTACGCCTATCTAGCACAGCAATACGGCAGCATTACGCCAGAAGCCGCCACAGCGGGGGTCGCGCTGTTCGCCGAACACGCGGAGGATGCACGCCTGCATCCCGGTAAGCACCCCAATATTGATCGTTTGTTTACCTGCATCGCTGCACAGCGTCAGCTGGATGTCCTGGTCGACCGTGACTGAATTTAAAGTTCCGGTCTCGGTCCTTGTGGTGATTCACACGGCTGACCTACAGGTACTGTTGATGGAACGCGCAGACGCGCCGGGTTTTTGGCAATCGGTCACGGGGTCTCAGGATGCGGGCGAAACCTTGGAACAAACTGCCATTCGTGAAGTAAAAGAAGAAACCAGCCTGGATGCCGCGCGCTTTACGCTCCGCGCCTGGGAAATCGAAACTCGATACGAAATTTACCCGCGCTGGCGACACCGTTATGCCCCGGGTGTCACTCATAATTTAGAGCACGTATTCGGCTTGTGCCTACCTGAAGTTCAGCCGATTACACTGGCGCCGCGCGAACATCTGCACTATGTTTGGCTACCCTGGCAGACGGCTGCCGAACAGTGTTTTTCGCCGAGCAATGCGGCGGCAATTCAGCTGTTGCCTTCCCACCTATAATCCTAAAATGAGTTCAATGTTGCACATCGCCAGCTACAACATCCACAAGGGTTTGTCGCATTTCAATCGCCGTCTGACGGTTCACGAGTTAAGTGATCGCTTAAATTCGTTGGGTTCAGACATTGTATTTCTGCAAGAAGTGCAGGGCGGGCATTCACGTAACGCTAGTCGCTTTCAACACTGGCCGGGCAAGCCGCAAACCGAATTTTTGGCAGGCAAGGTTTATCCGGATTTTGCGTACGGCAAAAATTGCGTGTACGACGCGGGCCATCACGGCAACGCGATTCTGTCGCGCTACAAAATACTGGCGTGGGAAAACGAAGATATTTCTGCGCATGCATTTGAGAGCCGTGGCATGTTGCATTGCGAGATCGAGGTGCCCGGCATTGAGGTGCCGGTGCATTGCATTAACGTCCATCTGGGTTTAACCGAGCGCGGGCGAAAACGCCAACTGGCGATGATTGTCGCGCGAGTGCGGGCGCTGGTGCCGGATTCTGCGCCGCTAATTCTTGCCGGGGATTTTAATGACTGGTTGATCCGCACCCGGGGTTTTTTCGAACAGGAATTAGGGCTTGCTGAAGTGTTCGAAACGCATCATGGCAAGGCTGCACGCAGCTTCCCTTCGCTGCTGCCCATGTTTCACCTGGATCGTATTTACGTACGGCGTTTCAATATCCAGTCCGCGCAAGTTCATAGCGGTAACGCCTGGCACCGCATTTCAGACCACGCTGCACTCACGGCCAAACTACTTCCCGCATGACCGCTCATCGCACAGGCGCGGGTACCCGTCTGAGCAAATTGTTTTACCCTGGGGGAGGGTGGGTAGCAGGCAATCAAATCCATTTGCTGCAAAACGGCGCGGAATTCTTCCCCGCTTTAATCGCTGCAATCGACACTGCTCAGACCGAAGTTCGGCTCGAAACCTATATCTTTAATCTGGACCCGAGTGGTGTACAGGTAGGAGACGCGCTGGTCCGTGCTGCCCAGCGCGGGGTGCGGGTGGCGCTATTGCTGGATGGGGTAGGCTCGCGCCAATTGCCCCGAGCATGGTTGGAAAAAATTCGCCGGGAAGGGGTTCGCGTTCTGATCTATCGTCCACCTCACTTCGGCTGGCTAACCAATCCGGTTAACTTGCGACGCTTGCATCGGAAGATCGCGGTGATTGACGCGCGCATCGCTTTTTTAGGCGGCATCAACATCATGGATGATTTCATACCCGTGGCCTGGGCCGCTCCACGGCTGGATTACAGCGTGGCGATTAGCGGGCCTTTGGTAAGCGCCATTTACACTAACGTAAAACGCTTGTGGCGTTTGGTCGCACGCAGCCAACTGCAGCCTGCGTTAGACGATCTTCCGGACCTGACACCGGACAGATCCACGCAAGGCCCGGCGCGTGTAGCGTATATCGTGCGCGATAATTTAAGGCATAGGCGAAATATCGAACGCGCGTATCTGGCGGCGATAGTGACTGCCCGGCGCGACATCATGATCGCCAGCGCGTATTTTTTGCCCGGACGCAGTTTTCGGCGTGCGTTAAAGAAAGCCGTTGCGCGCGGGGTGCGCGTACGTCTGCTGGTGCAAGGGCGCACGGATCACCTGTTTTTTCATGCCGCCAGCCGCGCGCTTTATGGCGACCTGCTCAATGCCGGCGTCAGCATTTTTGAGTATCACGCGAGTGAGCTGCATGCCAAGGTAGCGGTGATGGATGGCCATTGGGTGACCATTGGTTCCAGCAACATTGATCCGTTTAGCTTGTTATTGGCACGCGAGGCAAACATCGTCTGCGAAGACCGCGAACTTGCTCGCCAGCTGGAAGAAAAATTACAACACGCCATCCAGCAAGGTGCAATCGAGTTGGTGGGTGCAGACTGGCAGCGCCGCGCATGGCCACACCGCTTAGTGTCGTGGTTGGCCTATGGATTTGTACGGTGGATGGTGGGCATGGTGGGGTTCAGACGATGGGTGTAGGGGTGCTTATTTGGCTCAGCCTACTGTTGCTCATGTCGTCTCGTAAAAAAATTAATTCTTTCCCAATATCGTCAGCAGTGCGTGAGCATGTTCTGCCGCCCTCACCCCTAATGGAGTTAGATACCCGCCGTCATTAAGCGTGATCAGTCCCTGGGTGTGCAAACGCTGGGTAGCTGCGATGGCATTGGAATCGGCAGTTTTGTGTACCTTGATGCCTTCCAGCGTGGAGGACAAATCAAACAATGCAAGAATTTTCAATTCTTCGACTCGATCTGGTTCAAAGCTCATTATTTTCTCCTTAATAATTCACGGGAATCTGGCGATTGCCTCAGCGAGCGGACGCTGGATTTAGAGGGATTAATACTCTATTTTTTTACCCGGAAAATTATCCCTGCTAACGCGTTGGGCATGCAGCGCAAGCGCCGCCATCTTCAGGTAATACAGCATAGATACCAAGGTCAATAATGCGGCGACCCAGATTAGCACCGTTCCCCACCGCTTGGTATCGAAGCCAGCTACCGGCTCGTAATACAGCAATAACATGATCGCAATCATCTGCACGGTGGTCTTGAGTTTGCCCGCAAACGAGACAGCTACGCTCGCTGACTTGCCAATTTGAGCCATCCATTCACGCAGCGCGGAGATAGTAATTTCGCGCCCAATAATAATGAAAGCAATGAGCGGGGCGGCACGCCCCAAGTCCACCAGCACAATCAAGGCTGCCGCAACCATCAGCTTATCTGCGACGGGATCGAGAAACGCGCCAAAAGCCGAGGTTTGCCCAAGCTTTCGCGCTAGATAGCCATCGAGCCAGTCAGTGATTGCGGCCACCCCAAAAAAACTCACGGCTAGCAAATCTGCCCCCCGTCCGGTGATCCAGCCATCCGGCAGATAGAACACACCGACCATCAGCGGAATCAGCACGATGCGTAGCCAGGTGAGCAGATTGGGGAGATTGAGGGGCATTTTTTAGGTCGTTTTTGTGATTAGTGCAGCACGCGGTAAATCTCTTCCGCCAATTCTCGGCTGATACCCTTCACCAGCGCAAGCGCGTCGACGCCCGCATCGCGCACGCCTTGCAGCCCACCAAAGTGCTCCAACAGGGTTTTGCGGCGTTTTGGACCGATGTTGGCGATGTCTTCGAGCGACGAGTGAAGCCGTATTTTGCCGCGTTTTGCGCGGTGCCCGGTGATTGCGAAACGGTGTGCTTCGTCGCGGATGTTTTGGATCAAATGAAATCCGGCGTGGTCTTTCGCGAGTTTCAGTTTGCGGCCATCCGCAAATATCAATGTTTCCAAACCCACCTTGCGCGCCTCGCCTTTGGCCACACCAAGCAGCAATACTTCGCTTAAGCCTAATTCAGCCATCGCTTCGACCGCGGTAGAAATCTGCCCTTTGCCACCATCAATCAATATCAAATCGGGAATTACGCCGTTTTCATCCACGGTGCGGTGAAACCGTTTAATCAAGCCCGCACGCATTGCCGCATAGTCGTCGCCGGGCGTGATGCCGTTGATGTTGTAGCGGCGATAATCGGCTTTTTTCATGTCCTCGCCTTCGTAAACTACGCACGACGCCACCGCGGCTTCGCCCATCGTGTGCGAGATGTCGAAGCATTCGATGCGCTTGAGTTGCGGCAGATCGAGCGTGTCGCGCAACGCAGTCAAACGCTGTGTTTGGTTCGCGCGCTCGCTACTACGGCGCTCGGCAGACAGGCGGGCATTGGCCTGCGCCATAGTGATCCACACGCGGCGCTCGCCGCTGACGCGATACAGCAAGGTGATTTTTTTGCCTGCCTGCTGCGACAACAAAGTTTGCAGTGCGTCTGTCTCAATAGCCTCGCTCAATAGAATGCATGAGGCCATCGGGTGGTCAAGATAATGTTGCGCGATAAAGGCTTCCAATACTTCGGGTAGCGCAGCGTCGTCGCTATGCTGCGGAAAAAAACTGCGGTCGCCCAAATGCCGCCCGCCGCGAATCATTGTTAAATTCACCGCGACGATGCCGCCGACCTGCGCGACCGCCACTACGTCGGCGTCGGCATCCCCACCGGTGGTGTCGACAAACTGCTTTTCGCGGATCGCCGCGAGCGCACGCAATTTGTCGCGCAATCCGGCGGCGCGTTCAAAGTCCTGCGACTCGGCGGCGGTGTTCATCTGCGTCTGGATCTCGGCCATCAGATCGGAGGCATGGCCGTTCAGCAGTTGGGCGGTTTCATCGACCTCGCGCGCATACGCCTCGGCCGATATATGGGCAACACACGGCGCGGTGCAACGCTGAATCTGATGTAGCAAGCAGGGGCGTGAACGGTTGGCAAACACGCTGTCTTCGCAGGTGCGCAACTGAAACACTTTTTGCACCATGCGCATGCAATCGCGCACGGCAAAAGAGTTGGGATACGGGCCAAACGCCTGATCGTTTTTTTTGGGCGTGCCGCGAAAATACGCCAGGCGCGGAAAGCGGTGCCCGGTCAGCAGCACATACGGGTAGGATTTATCGTCGCGAAACAGAATATTGAAACGCGGCTTTAATTCCTTGATTAAATTGTTTTCGAGCAACAGCGCTTCGGCCTCAGTGCGCGTGATGATGGTGTCGACCCGGGCCACGCTTTTCAGCATCAGCCGGATACGCGGGCTCTGATCGTTTTTCTGAAAATAACTCGCTACGCGCTTTTTTAAATCTTTCGCCTTGCCCACATACAGCACGGTATTGGCGGCGTCTACCATCCGGTATACCCCCGGCAAAGTCGGCAGCGAGGCTAGAAAAGTTTTAGTGACGGCGCTCAATTAAGCTTCAGTCCTCGTCCAGCAGCTTGCCAGCGATGGCCCAGTTTTCGTAGGGCAACTCTTCGAACGCAATGTATGTATACGACGCAGGTTTATGCGCGTGGCGCTCCAGCGTAGCAGTCACTTCTTCAGCAATTTTTTGCCGTTGCTCGCGAGTGAGCGAACCGGCAATTTTGATCGTGACGACGGGCATGTTTACTCCTTAAGATCTGCGGTGATACGGGTGAAAACGGCTTCAAACATCGAGGGCGTCAGGCGGCGCGTCTGGGTATTGTAGCGAGAGCAGTGATAGCTGCTGTAGAGCCGATGCCCACTTGGCAACGCGTGATGACTGTCGTGCGCAAATGGATAGTCTTTTACCTTTAAATCAAACGCGCGCAACACCGACTGGTGGGCGATTTGCCCTAACGCGAGTAGAGCAGTGTCTGAGGGCAGACTATGCAATTCGTTCGCCAGATAGCGATTGCATTCGCGTATCTCGGCGGGCTCGGGTTTATTCGCCGGGGGCAGGCATTTCACCGCATTGGTGATGCGGCAATCGATCAGCTCCAGACCATCGTCAGCGCTGATTGATTCAGCGCGGTTCGCGTAGCCGAATTTATGTAGCGTTTGATACAACAAGATGCCAGCAAAATCGCCGGTAAACGGGCGTCCGGTACGATTCGCGCCGTGCATGCCGGGAGCGAGGCCCACAATGAGCAGACGCGGCGCAGCAACCCCAAACGGCGCCACTGGGCGCGCGTGGTAAGTCGGATGCGAGACGCTGACTTGATCCAGAAACGTGGCAAGACGCGGACAGGCGCGGCAATCAAGGTCAAAATGCATGGGCTGGAATAAAAAAACGCCTCGTAATGAGGCGCATAGATTGTAACGTTTATGCCTGGATTCAAGAGGCAATTGGCCCCATCGCGGATTGCAGGTAATTCTGCTCGCCCAATTGTTTGACCAGACTCAATTGCGTTTCCAAATAATCGATATGTTCTTCGGTATCGCTTTGAATGCCGGTGAGAATTTCGCGCGAGACATAATCTTTCACCGCTTCGCAGTGGGCGATAGCTTCGACATACGTTGCGCGACCCGCCAACTCAAGTTTCAAATCGCAGGCCAGACACTCGGGAACATTTTCGCCGATCATCAGCTTGTTCAAATCCTGCAAATTAGGCAGGCCGTCCAAAAACAATATGCGTTCGATCAACTTGTCGGCGTGGTGCATCTCCTCGATCGACTCGTCGTATTCGTGTTTGCCCAACGCCGCCAAGCCCCAGTTTTGATACATGCGCGCGTGCAAAAAATACTGGTTGATCGCAGTGAGTTCCACCGCCAATGCTTTGTTTAAATACTGGATAACTTGTACATCGCCTTTCATGCCGTGCTCCTAAATGTTGAATCCCGTCGAGGCCCCGTTGGCTAAAAAAACGGCGCGGGAGTGCAAGGCATTTTAGGCTAAACGGGGTTCAAGGCAAGAGGAGGCAGTCAAGGGAATATTCACTCACAAGGGGGAGCCAAATACCTCTCTAGAGCTTTTGTACAGCTACAGCCAATATTCGCCTATCCATCGACTGTTCTTGAAATCGACGAAGATACGCTTGGGGACCATGCGCGACACGGCCTCATTGTGTAATTCGATTTCGGGTTGACGTCCTAAATCTGCGGCCAGATCCATACTGCATTCGGTAGAAGTGACAGGGCGAAAATAGACGGCGAACTTTTCGTTGATGGGGACAGACGTCCCGTTACGAGGCTGTTCCAAGAAGTGAATGTATTTTTTAACCATACATGAGAAGTACAACTCCATCTCGACGTACAGTGGATGGGTGCGGCGATCCAGCTCTCGTTGGGCGCGAGGTGTCCATTCCACTCTGAGCGGCTTGTCATTGATGAGGATTGTTTTGTTTAGAGGCTCACCATTGATTGCAGTCGCCAGCAGCTTGTAAATACGCACAGATAGACCCGAAACCATTGCACTGAACCTTTGAGAATGAAACGAGGTTATTGTCGCGTTAACATCGGGTGGCAGAAACTGTCCCTTCGGACAGGGGTTTGATAGCTGCGAATGGGCACGGCCTCGATCGCCTTAACCTTCTCGGAGGAAACGCTTTGAATGTTCTGGAACAGAAATTAGCCCGTGGTGACTTGTATAGGCTATTGGATTTCATTGAGCTTTGCCGTTGTTCGACTCAACAATATGACGTTATCAAAGCGCTCAAACAGCTCGACGGCTTCATTCCATTTCAGGCGGGTATCGTAGGGCTCCTGAAGGTTTCGGGCAGTTCGCTCAAGCAAACGGTGCGCAGCTTTTCACTCGGGCACTCTCCTGCGTTTTTGGAAAATTATTCCCGCCAAGCGTTTGCCATATCAGACCCCTTGGTCGCCCGCGGTTTGAGTGGCTCCCAGCCTTTCTCATGGGAGAAAGCCATCGCGTCGCATACCCAGCCTGGCACCGCGCACCAGGTAAAAAAACTACTCGAATTGTCCGCTGACTACGGCCTCAAGCGGGGACTCGCGTATGGGTCGCGTCCCACGCCACATAGCCACGAAGCAAGTTATATTTGTCTGGAGACTGGGCGGGCGCCGTTTTCACGTGCCCATGCAGAAGCGCTACGCTATGCGCTACCGCATTTGCATGAGCTTTTAGGTAGAGTCTGTGGGATAGCGCCAGACAAGATGACTTCAGCGCTAAGTGTGCGCGAGCTGGAAGTGATGCAATGGTTAAAAGAGGGCAAGACGTCGTGGGAGATAGGCGTGATACTTTCTATCTCCGAGCGCACCGTGAAATTTCACATTGCCAATTGCTACGCAAAGCTGGATGTTACGAATCGCTCCCAGGCAATCGCCCGGGCGATGCGTCTAAGCATAATCTGAAGCGGGCATCGCCGGACTGTGTGTTCAGGCGGCGGCGGACATAATAGGGATACAGCGGCGCGACTCAGCCCGCATTTCGATACCGCTTCATGCAGCACTTCTTTCGCGCAGCGGGCACACTTGCTGCATCGGGTGGACACGCCCAATTGCTCGCGCAAATCACGCATCAACGTCACGCCTTCTAGGGTTTTACGCACACTGAAGATAAGGATAAAAAATCCCCACAACAATTGTTGTGGGGATTTGTGGTGTTGCACCCAGCCGATATTGCTAAAGCAGCCTTTCTTTTTCGCTTCGAATACCGTGTTTAGTCGTCACTATCTTTGCCGGGAGAATGCGGATTGAACAATGAGTTTGCTTTCTTCAGTGCGGCAGCCCCAATCATGCGGCCAACGCGCCGGCCCTCCAAATCAGCATCTTGAAAATGGATGCCGCCATAGCGCCGAGAGATGCCAGCCTCATCGGCAGCGTCGGTAAACGTTGCCCAAGAAAGCGTGACATCATTTGCAGGTACCACACCCGGCTCGACGCGTGAAGTTCCCGCACTGATCTTTACACTCCCTCCAAATACATCGCTGCCAGTAAACCGCTTCAGCACCTCTGCCGCAGCCGCGCTAAACGTGCTGTGACCAGAAAGATATTCAGGAAACGGCGGCGTTACAACGGTAGCAGCTTGATAAGGCCTCCAACTTGCGCCCGGGATGCTTTGCGTGCCTAGATAAGGACCAGCCCATGCATTGACTGGCTGACCATTGAATAGGTAATGAATGGCGCTTACAGGACGAATAGAGTCGTACTGGCGTTTAATTCCCCAACTCCACACGCTTGCATCAAGTAACGCATTGGTCATCGCAAAAAACACCTTAGCGTCCTTGTCCACATTGTACCCATCGCGCTCCGACACATACTTAATAAACAGGCACCAATGACCCGGCGGCAATTCAGATTTTGGTCCATCTGCCCAATATTCAGCGATGACCTTTTGCGTGTCAGTCAGCGAGGCGCTATAACTCAACACTTCCTTCGCTTGCTCCAAATAGTCATTGGAGCCAGCCTTGGCCGGCGCTTTAATTTTATATTGGTTGAGTGATTTAAGCGCGAAAGGCACTACATTTCCCCAATGCGGTGCGATAAATTTTTGTGTGACGCCCCCCAAGCGGAGTGGTTGCCAGTGATTGGGGTCACTAATCGTATCCGGGGTGTTCATGGGCTGATAGCCGGTGTAATCGCTATAGGCCCCCGGGGCCAAATCGCCCAATTGGTTCGAGCCATCGGCGTGGCGAAAATCGAGCACGGCTTTGCATGCCACATTGCCGACCCCTTCAGGGGTTGCCGCGTTGTTAGTATTACTGATGGAGTTATACCCGAGCGAGGCCATCTTTGCATCGAAGACCGGCTTCTCGCTCGGGAATAGATCGACAAGTGCACGGTATGCGGCGTAGTTGATTGCCTTGGTCTTATTGGCATCGGTCCATTCATCTGCCGGTCGACGCAAAGTGCCGCCTAAACGCGTCCCCACTGCGTTGGCATCATAGGCAGCCCAAGCGTCATACATGCAAGTATGGGAAACTGCCAACATACGGGCGACTTGAGGCGGTCCAGGGTGCGTAATACGAATCGCCTCAAGTATTGCGTTATTCCAATCGATCACCGCCGAAGGCCCTGCTATAGCCGTACCCCCTATAAAACTTAACCCCAAGCTTAGCCCAATAAATTTTAATGTTGTTTTCATTAGATACATCCTCCCTATTTGATTATTTACTGATTTATAAATCCGACGAATCGATGTGGTCGCTTAGTCGCCCTATTCCTGCCCCGTCGCTTATACGAAAAGTGGTTCACATCGATTCCGGCGACAAGCTCATGAATATGCACGGATAGACCTGAAAACATCGCAATGAACCTCTAATAATGAAGCAGAGTCATTGTCGACTAGACAAGGAGGGGCGGATACTGTCCTTTCGGATTAGGCCGTATCTAAATGTGGGATAGCTGGGAGGTGATGCAATGGCTAAAAGAGGGCAAGATGTCGTGGGAGATAGGCGTGATACTTTCTATCTCCGAGCGCACCGTGAAATTTCACATTGCCAATTGCTACGCAAAGCTGAATGTTAGGAATCGCTCCCAAGCAATCGCCCGGGCGATGCGTCTAAGCATAATCTGAAGCGGGCATCGCCGGACTAAGCTTGTTCAGGCGGGGGCAGACATAATAGGGATACAGCGGCGCGACTCAGCCCGCATTTCCGATACCGCTTCTTGCAGCACTTCTTTCGCGCAGCGGGCGCACTTGCCGCATTGGGTGGACACGCCCAATTGCTCGCGCAAATCACGCATTGACGTCACGCCTTCGGTACGCACCAAATGGCGGATGTCGGTATCGGTAACGTTGTGACACAGGCAAACATACATTTCGCTATTCCCAGAATTTAAGGAGACTTCAGTATCAATTAAATGAGAATGGTTGTCAATACGGAAATCGATTTAGTGTAGGGAACAAGTAATCTGTCCGGTCTTGTAGCAAATGATCTGTCCGGTTTCATTCTGACTCTGAAAGGGGGATGGGATGAAGCGGACAGAGTTTTT
>JAYWDZ010000086.1:0-2162 GCA_043779595.1 Nitrosomonadales bacterium | reverse complement strand
TGGTAATGTCTTGAGCACGACGGGGGCGAGTCCGAACCGGTTGGGGTACACCGGGCGGGAGAGTGATGGGACGGGGCTGTACTATTACCGCGCCAGATATTACGATCCGAGCATCGGCAGGTTTGTCAGTGAGGACCCGTTGGGGTTTCAGGCGGGGATTAACTTCTATGCATATGTGGACAACAACCCAGTCAACTATAACGACCCGAGTGGGAATGCTGTCAGAAAAATCGCCGAAGGGCTTGCGAATTTAATCAAACGATTCGAACCAGGACCACATGCAGGACAGGGTGTTCCTTTAACTGGACCAGGCCGACCACCACAGGCTGTTCGGAATCAGATCAACGAAATTGGTAACGTGACCGGTTGCCATCTTTGTGGCGCTAAAGGACCCGGCACGCCAACAGGTGACTGGGTGCCGGATCATATCCCCCCCAGCGCGCTCGCCAACGGCAAGCCACAACTCGGATTTCCAAGCTGTATCAATTGCAGCAGGTCGCAGGGGGGATTTGTGACTGCCGCCAAGAACGTGGGCAAAACGCTCGCTCAAGGTGCCGTTGCCGTGGGTGCCTGGCTAAGCAACCCACAGGATGCGGCGGCGGATGTATTACAGACAGCATTTGAGTGGTCACCGCTGGGAGATATTTGGGACGCCGTGAGACTCAAGAGTACGGGCGGGTGCAGCAATGGCATTAGCAGCGATATGATTAACCCAATCCAGTTTGGACCTTCATCGTCGTACAACCCGGCAGGCGGCGGATTTTTGCTCTATCCAAACAAAGCGAACACCAACATAATGCAGAGTGTCTACTCGAAATAACTATGAGCACACCCACACCTTTTAAATGGATTTACTCGGGTGGCGGACCATACATATTGGCAACGAGCAGCAGTGCGCACGCCTGGCTGGGCACGCAGGGATTGAGCGCTGGAGATGCAAGTCGATACGAAAATGACTACGAACGGTCGTGCGAGAGTAAAGATCATGTGAGTGTTATTGCCGGGAGTTCACACGAGATATTGGTAGTAGGCGAGCCAGATGAAACAGCTTGGCTGAGAAGAGCGCCGGGTGACATATTATTGGTTAAATGGGTTGGGGCGGATTCGGATCAACAGGTATGGGAAGCTTTGCAACGTCTCGACTTCGAGTCGTTTGAGACTCTTCCGGTTAGTTTCACCGTTTTTGAACCGAAGATGTTCTTGTTCGACTCAGCCTGGCAACTGGCCGACATTGGCGACAACTATTTAGAACTGACCCTTGAGCCGGGCTGCTATGGTTTGTCCGTGCTTATTTACAGACCAGATGACCGCCTTGGGCTGAATCTGATTCGATTGAAGAAGGTTGCTGCACCCTGATGGAATGTCCCGCCCGCGTCCATCCGCCGACCCCAAGACTGTATCCAAACAAAGCAACACCAACATGATGCAATCAGTCTATTCAAAATAATGGCAAATATTTACGGAGAGTTCCAAAAAGTTTTCTTCCGTGACAAGGAGCAAGCTCCTGACCCTTTGATAAAGTCATTTTCGGACGAGCGCATTAAAAAATTGATTGGCTTCCAGAGCCTGTTCGAAGCATTCTCCGGAGCATCTTTTAATAGCGGTGTATACCGTATTCTTCCGCCGGATGAGATCACGAGCTGGGAGGAAAGCATTACCGCTGCATTCCCGTCGATGAAGGGGTTCATATTAATAAAGTATCAACCGGGGGGCCTCCAAAGTAGCAGCTCGCGGGACTGGATACTGCACGGAGGCAGGTTACTTCACTGACGATTTTAAAATATATGAAACTAGCAATCCAAAAACTGTGTTTGTAAATTTGGTACCCATAACAATTAACGAAAGAGAGTTTATTCAAAGCAATGGTAGCGAAGCTTTTGACGCGCTGCTTATCGCTCAACAACCTGATCTCTTGAGCTTCGATAAACGGCTAGAAATTAAGTTACCTTCCGATAATGCCAGAACTCACTAATTATCGGCGAGTACAGAAAGATGCTGGATTCCCAATGAACTCTTGGACGGGAGAAACTACCCTCGTAAGCTCCTTTAAAGTGACGCGCCAGGGGGATTGCGTTACTCATATCGAATTCTCTAGGTAAGCCAGCGCGCGTGACAAAAAGCAATGTGCAGCGCTGACAAGCGACCCACCAAGTACCCCCAAA
>JAYWDZ010000085.1:0-37232 GCA_043779595.1 Nitrosomonadales bacterium | reverse complement strand
ACGGCGCCGACAAGGTCTGGCGGCAGATGAAGCGCGAAGGGACGGAGGTCGCTCGCTGCACAGTCGAGCGGCTGATGCGACGTCTGGGCTTGCGGGGTGTTGTCCGTGGCAAGGTGATCCGCACGACGGTTCCCGATCCAAAACAGCCGTGTCCACTGGATCGGGTGAATCGGCAGTTCAGTGCGGAGCGCCCCAACCAACTGTGGGTCTCGGACTTCACCTACGTTTCGACCTGGCAGGGCTGGTTATATGTCGCCTTCGTCATCGACGTCTTCGCTCGGCGCATCGTCGGTTGGCGGGTGAGCGGTTCAATGCATACGGACTTTGTGCTGGATGCGCTGGAGCAGGCGCTCCACGCCCGGCAACCCGAGCGCGACAACAGCCTGATCCATCATTCCGACCGGGGGTCGCAGTATGTCTCGATCCGTTACAGCGAGCGCTTGGCCGAAGCGGGCATTGAACCGTCTGTAGGGAGTAAAGGTGACAGTTACGAGTGCGAAGCCTGCCCTTGGGTACAATGCTTTGGCCGAGACGATCAACGGGCTGTACAAGGCTGAACTGATTCACCGCAGAGCGCCGTGGAAGACGAAGGCAGCGGTGGAACTGGCGACGCTGGAATGGGTGGCGTGGTTCAATCAACACAGGCTGCTCGAACCGATCGGCTATATCCCGCCAGCAGAAGCTGAGGCAAACTACTATCGGCAACTCGCCGAACAACAGACCGAATCAGCGGCCTGCACTTAAACCAAATGGCCTCCACGAAAGTCGGGGCGGTTCAATCAAAGAGCCGTTGCAAATCGGCGCCAACCTGGTCGAGGTCGGGGCTAGCCTGGGCGTCGCGATCTTTCCGCAGCACGGCGAGGATGAGGAAGCGCTGGTGACGCACAGTGACGCCGCGATGTACGCAGCGAAGCGGCAGAAAATAGGCGTGGTGTTGTATCAGCCGGAAATGGGTGAAGGGATATCCGAGGCGGTAACACTGAAAGCCGAATTGCGGCGAGCGATCCCTGATGGCGAGATGGTGCTGCATTATCAACCCAAGATTGATATGCAGAACAAAACCATCAATTGCGTAGAAGCGCTGGTGCGCTGGCAGCATCCGCGTTTGGGTTTGCTCTACCCGGACAGTTTCATCGTCCTGGCCGAATCCTCCGGTTTGATTAAACCCCTGACGTGCGAGGTGTTGCGGCTGGTAATGTTACAGATCAGGGAGTGGAGCAGTCACGGTTACAGCTTTCCGGTAGCGGTCAATATTTCTGCGGTGAATTTGCAGGACAAAGACTTCCCCGAATATGTCGCTACGATGATCTCAGAGCATGCAGTACCGAGTTCTCTGCTTGAATTCGAAGTGACCGAGACCGCCATCATGACCGAGCCGATTACCGCCATTGAGAATATCCGCAGGCTCGCGCATATCGGCGTGCAAATGTCGATCGACGATTTTGGCACCGGTTATTCGTCGATGGCCTATTTACAGAAACTGGTGGTGGCGAAGATAAAGATCGATAAGTCTTTTGTCATGGAAATGGACACCAGCAAGAACGATGAAGTGATCGTGCGTGCCACGATCGATCTTGCGCATAATTTGGGCCTGCAAGCTGTGGCCGAAGGCGTAGAGAGTCAGGAGGCGTGGGATAAACTGAGTAAACTGGGTTGTGATTCGGCCCAAGGCTATTTCATGAGCAAAGCCTTGCCGGCCGAGAAGTTGATGGAATGGATCCAGACCTCGCCGTGGGCTGCGCAGATCGTTGTGAACGCGAAGTAAATAGTAGGATTGGTCGGGGGAAATTATGTCCGCATTTATCAGGCTTGCACTGGGGGTTATGTTTTTTATGATTACCGGGCTCGCGTACGCTGGGCCGGGCGCTCGGGAATTGACCTTGGGTATTACCCCCCCAGCACCTCCCTGCGGAGCTTGCCAGATTGTGGGGTCCGGTCGGCCGATATCTCAGTAATCACACGGGTTATGAAATCAGGTTCAAAACGTCGAAAGACCTCCAGACATTCTGGAAAGACACCGACACCGGCCGGTTTGACCTTGTCTATATCACGCCGCCGCGTTATGTGAGTGCGCATGCAGCGGCAGGCTATGTGGCGTTTGCCAAGGAAGAGGATTCGCCGCTGGTGGGCATTATCGTGACGCGCAAAGTTGGACCGGCAAGTATCGAAGCATTGAATGGCGGCAAGTTGGCTGTGCCGAATTTGCATGCCTTTGGCGCAGCGCAGATCCCTCAGGCTTATCTGCGTGGAAAAGGCATCAATGTCACGCTGGTCGCAGTGAACAACCACGAGTCGGTATTTCGCAACGTTGAAAAAGGCCTATATCCCGCAGGTGCAAGTAACCTGCGCATTTTTGGCATGCTCGATCCTGCCATGCAGGCCAAATTCCGCATTCTGTGGGAGTCCGAGCCGCTACCGCCTTTTGCATTCGCCGCGCATCCGCGTGTGCCGCAAGCGGCGGTAAAGCGCATCCAGAAAGCGCTGATAGAAATGAACGGGAATGCGGAAGGGCGCGCGCTGTTGGAACCGCTCAATGTGATGGGCATCATCAAGGCTACGGATGGAGACTACGACGGCATGCGCAAGATGAAACTGAAACTGGATTGAGACGGGTACTGATTCCATAGCTTGTTGCAAATTAGCCGATGACCAGATTGCGTGCGGTTACGGAAATTTTCGCTTGCCCGTCCGGGCCATAGAAACCGCTGCGCTGATCTGCGCCATGCAGCAAACTGGGGCAATCCTTCGGTCGCATCGATGCAGAGGCGCTGGTGGAGGTCGAGCGTTGCCTGGCCGTCTTTTTGGGTATTGTCAAATGATGCGCGCCATCCCACCTGTCGGGAAATATGTCCTAGCGCTACCCCCTAAACCTCACCCCTGCGTATCCCCCTTGGCCGCCAGCTCAAACAACTTCCGATCATCGTCCCGGGGGGGTGATCAATTCCGGGATTAGCAGACACGCCTACCAGGCGCGGCACATTGGGTGTATGGCTTTTGAGAGTCAAAGTGCTTTTTAAATACGCCTCAACCACATCCCATATCGGCGCTCCCTCGGATTGTGCGCTGCCTACTCCCCAGCGTGCTACTTTGTAGGTTTTGTCGGGCTGCAGGGATTTATTATTCAGGCTCATTTCACTGATGCGCGATCCTTTAGTTGCGCCGGGTTCGCATGCGTAGACCAGTCCGCCTGTACGGACCATATCGCCGCCTTGATGCTGGTAAGGATCGTTATTGAAAATTTTGTCGCAGAGTTTTTCGAGGCTTTGTTTAATTTCGAGGCCGGTCATCGGCACCACTGAGGTGTCCGGGTAAGTGATCGCGGTTTGCTCCATCAGGTTTTCGCGAGTGATGGTTTGTCCGGGCAACAACGTGGTGCCCCAGCGAAAACCAGGCGAGAACGCGATCTCTGCATCTTTCACCTGCATTAACGCTTCGACGATTAACTGATCCCAAGAGCCATTGAAATTACCGCGGCGGTATAAGAGTTCCTGGGCTTCAGCGAGGGGTTCTTGGAGTTGATCCGCGAAGGGTGCGCGCACGCGGTCAATGGTGGCTTGCATCGCGGCGTCAGCAGGTAATAGATCGGAGAAAATGGGCAATAGGTGGTAGCGATAATCGGCCAATCGGCCCTGTCGCACATCAAAATCAATAACGGCCAAAAATTTGCCGTGTGATCCGGCATTTGTCACGATAGTTTTGCCGCCTGCGTTTTTAACCACACTGGGAACGGGCACGCCATCGTGGGTGTGGCCGCCGAGAATCATGTCGATCCCCCGAATGCGGGACGCCAGCTTAAGATCGATGTCCATGCCGTTGTGCGACAGCAGCACCACCACTTGCGCGCCTTTATCGCGAACTTCTTCGACCATTCGTTGCAAGCTCGCTTCGTCAATGCCGAACCCCCAGTCGGGGGTAAATTGTGCGCCGTTGGCTTCGGGAGTGTGGGGAAAAGCCTGGCCAATAATGGCGACCGGAATGCCGTTTTGCTCGCGAATAACATAAGGCGCAAAAACCGGGTCGTGACTATCCGCATGCATGATGTTCTGCGCGATGAATTCGATTTTGTTGTTGAAGTCATGCTGCACCACATGAAGCACGCGTTCGGCGCCGTGAGTGAATTCCCAGTGCCCGGTCATCACATCCACGCCCAACTCTAGCGACGCCTCCACCATGTCCTGCCCGGCGGTCCACAGCGTCGTAGCCGAGCCTTGCCAGCTGTCTCCACCATCCAGCAGCAAGGCTTTGGGCCGTCCGGCTTTTAAACGTTTGATCAAGCTGGCGAGGTGAGCAAACCCGCCTACTTTTCCATAAGCTTGGGCAGCCTCACAAAAGTCAAGGTGCGAGAACGCATAAGCTTGGCGACTGCCCGGCTTAATGCCAAAGCGCTTTAGAAGCGGGACTCCGACAAGATGGGGCACTTGGCCTTCACTGCTCCCCACGCCCAGATTAATGCTGGGTTCGCGATAATAAATCGGCAGTAACTGGGCGTGGCAATCGGTGAAATGCAGCAAACTGACATTGCCGAAAGCCGGGATATCGTAGAGCGCTTCGCTATTCATCAGCGTGTTCGTATCGGTGGGGACGTAAATTTCCATGGGTTTCTCAAGCGAAGGGTCGGGATAAACCTATATCCACACTTTTATGTGCCAGCCAATTCGCTGGAGGCCTGTTTTGATCAACGCGATGTTTGGCGTCATTTCATAAACGGGGAGGGCGATGATCCAGTCCGGCTTTCAATATTTATCGACGATGAGTTTCCCGGCTTGATGCTCTCAAAGCGCGCATTGCGTTCGAGCATTCCATATTTGGGCTGCTCGCTCCAGGTCCGGAATGCGGGTGAAACCAGCCACACCACAATCAGCGCCAGTACGATCAACAAGATCGCGCCCACCATCGCGGCTATCACGGAGCTGGCCCTGTTTTGGGTTTGAACAGCGTGCGCACGAAAGCCGTCACAGCTTGTTTATCCAGAGGGGTAAGGTTAGGCCAAGCCGACATGCCGGTACCAGGAATGCCTTTGTTCAATACCTGAGTGATGCGCGCCGTATCAGATTGCGCAGTAGTGAAGTTTGCGGGGCGAGGTAAATAACCCAGGGCGGCCGGACCTTTGCCGTCTCCTTGTATGCCGTGGCAAGCCAGACAATGGCTGGCATATACGGCCGCGCCGCGCGCCAGAATCGGTGCCGGGGCGGGCGCTTCGGTGTCGGCAGCGGCGTGGAAGGTCTGCACATAGGCAGTCAAGCTGGCCAGATCGGCGACTGGTAAATCACGCCACGCCGGCATGGCCGACCCGGCCACGCCATTCCATAACCGCTGCGCCAGGCCGTCTGTGGCATAGCGGTGCAGACGCAAATTGGTGGGTTTGGGCGTCAACCCCACAGCAGCGAGGCTTTGGCCGTCTCCGTTGGCGCCGTGACAGCCCGCGCAATTTTGTGCGTAAAGCTGGCTGCCGCGAACATGGAGAGCATCGCCTGAAATCGTCTGCTTGCCTAGCGCTGGCAACGCATCATCTACGCGTGCCTGCTGCGGATTGACGAAAGGCGCCGCGCATAGGTTGGTGATCTGCATCAGCATAGCCGGGTCCATCCCGCTATCGCGCGTATCGTCGACCACACGCTTGCCGTCGTTCGCGCGCGCCCGTCCCAGGCTACGCAAATAGGTCAACAGGTCCGCCGCCGCTGCGGTCGGCCGGTCGGGGCGGCCGTTGAACAGCCACGAAAATGCGGGCATCACAGAATCGGGCACGATGGATTGCGGGTTGTAGAGATGTGTGAGTTGCCAGTCGTTGCTGCGCACACGGGTTTCACGGGCAAGGTCGGGCCCGATGCGGCGCGTGCCCCATACTTGGGGATAGTCGTAGCGCGTTTCCCAGGCTGCCGTGGGTGCGCCCCAGCGGCGCACATCGGCCGGCAGAAAACGGACCTGCTGGGTATGGCACAACGCGCAGCCGAGGCTGGCATACACCCTACGACCGCGCAGTTCAGCTGGGGTATACGGCGGTATGTCTGACTGGCCGACGGACTCCATCTTATCGGTCAAACGCAATCCGGGCAGCACGCCCAATGCCACGAACGAGAGCAGAAAGAAACCCACCCCCGCTAGAAAGATTAGCAGATACGCGTAGCCGAACCAGCCGTGCGGCTCGTTCTGTGTTGGAGCAGGCGCGCGCTCAGCCACCGCTGACCAGCGACGCCTGCGCGCGCCCCTTCGACAAAGTTTGGCGGACGTTGGATCGGCCATCGGCACCGCTGACCATGCCGGTAACGAATGCCGCGAATCCCAGCAGAATAGGTAGCGCGGCCAACATGCGAACTAGCCAATACCCCTGAGAACTTCGGACAGAATCCAACCACGGCGCGGCGCTAGTCCATAATTTTCCCTGCACAATGCCTGCCGCTGTCAAGTCGATGAACATCACCAGCAGCCCGCCCAGAATCAGCCAGTAGGCGAGATTCATATAGCCTGGGTGATAGCGACAGCCGGGCGTGCGCTCCCAGATGTGAGCGAGGCCACCCAGCGCGCCGAAGCTGGCAAAGCCCAACATCGCCAAATGCGAGTGCCCAATGACCCAATCGGTAAAGTGAATATAACGCTGCATAGGCATAAGGGCCTGAAGTGAGCCCTGCAAACTTACGATCAAATAGATCACGATGCTGGTGTACATAAAACGCAACGGCACGTCTTCCCATACTCGCGCGGCTTGACCGCGCAACGACATCAGCAGGTTAAAGACCACCAGCATCACATCGAACCCCATGATCACCGATGCGGCGATAGCGGCACGTTGCGTATCCATCGGGATAGACGAATACACGTAGTGATGCGTGCCATTTAGCGGGTAAGAAAAAAACAGCAGCCAAAAACCGATCATCGACAGAAAGTGGCTGTAGATGGGGCGCCCGGTGCGTATAGGCAGTACGAAAAATGTGATAGCCAACACCAAGGGCGTCGCAAAAAGCCCCACCACATCGTGTATCCACAGTCCGCTAAACGCCGCGCCCATCGCGCCGGGCACCAGTTGCGGCATCAGGCTGCCGACCGGAAAAGCTAAAGATGTAAACACCAGTGCCCCGATGATGTACCACGACGAAACATACATGCCGTCTGGATTGGGTTTGCGCGCCAACGGCGGGATGAACTGCAAGGCCATCAAGCCCAGGCACAACTCCGTCACCAGATTCACTGCGAGCGGGAATTCGGTCCATTCGAGCGGCTTGATCGCCCAGAAATAATTGGGCAGGTTGATTGAAACCAGCACCCAGCCCAGTAACACCACGCCGATATTCCACATGGCGAACAGCCACCAGCCCAAGGTGCGACTGGTCACCGACCGCCCACTCAGGCGTGGCACCGCAAAATAAAGAAAGGCGAGAAATGCATTGCCCAGCCAGCCGAACAATATTCCTTGAGTGTGATTGGCGCGCATCGAGCCCCATGTGCTCCAGACATGGTCACCCAGAAAGTCCGGCTGCACCATTTTGATGGCGACCACCGAGCCAAATAATGCTGCGATCATCAGACTCGCCAGCGCGGCATAAGCGTGCACTTTCATCAGCCCGGTTTCGACACTCGCTATCGTGTCACCCGTAACAAAGCTGAGTGGCGGCCCCTGCTCGTGGCCGGCGTGATGGGAGGTCTGCACGTCTTGATCGCTCATTGCGTCGCTCCTGGTCCGGCGGACGTCGTGCCTTGTCCTAGCACGCGCCCATTCACGGTTTGGCCATACATATCGTCCGGCGAGTCGTGATATTGCGCGCGGGTCGCAGCGATCGAATCTTTATAGCGTGGGTCTTGCGGGCGTTCGTGGCTGTCCATGAACGTCGCCACATCCCACGCCTGCTGATCGCTCAATGTGCCGCCCAAACCCAATGGCATATTCGCCTTGATAAAGCCGGAAGCATTTTTTATGCTGCCCATGCCTGCGCCCCAATTAAAGGATTTTTGACCCCATAAGGCGGGGAAGCCGCGCTTGCCGTTTGCGTCCATCTGGCCGGCACCATCAGCGCCATGGCATAGCGCACAGTGCTGCTCAAACACCTGCTGGCCGCGCGCGTAATCGGCGGGTAATGCAGGCTTGGGTAGTTTGGGATACCCACGACCGGGGATTTTGGGGTCAATGGGTGCACCGCTCGCGAGCCAGTACGAATAGCTTTCCAATGCGACCAATATCGGATCGCCCAGCGGTGGTGCCTTGCCGTTCATGCTGTATTTAAAGCAACCCTGCATACGCTCCGGGAAAGTGTTCACATGCTTGTTTTTGCTGCGATAGGCCGGATAACCCACATAAGCTCCCCACAACGGGGCGGAATGAGCGAGACGGCCCGCATCCAAATGACAGCTGCTACAACGAAGATTCGAAGCGGTGCCCACATACTCACGCGCATAGCGTTCAGTGTGGTCAAAAATATCCTTGCCCAGCTGTATGGTTTTACCAAATTCATCTTTCGGCATGTCCTGTTCCGACGGCGGATGAAAAGTGACGGGGATTTTGGTGTCCGGGGTCGAGGAAGCAGCCGCAGTGTCAGATTTTTTGGCGACGGGAGAAGGCTCTACAGTAATTGAAGCCGGGGACTGGTGGTGGTAGTGCGATACACCAGCGATGACCGCGGCCGCGAGCACCAGCACACCGATCGTGAATACGCCGGGGGTTTGGATTTTCATGGAATGTGCTCCTGTTCAGCTGTTGCTGGCGTGAGCGCCGCAAAATATGCGGCCACCGATTGAATTTCTGCTGTGGACAATTTAGAGGCGATCAATTTCATCAAACCCATTGGGCCTGGCGCACGTGTGCTTTGTTGCCATGCATGTAGCTGATTTTCAATATAAAGCGCAGACTGACCCGCGAGCGCAGGAAAAACTCGACCTACTCCGGCCCCCGTCGCGCCGTGGCATTGCACACAGGCGGGCAAGCCGTCGGACCAACGACCCTTCAACGCCAATTGCGCGCCTATCGTGTCTGTATTTGGGGGCGGCGCAGGGTCAGTTTGAATAGTGAGCGCGCTGTAATAACGGGCGAGTGCGGCGCGTTCATCCTGGCTCAAGATTTGGGCGATGGGCGCCATCATCGCGTTGCGGCGTTGGCCAGTTGCAAACGCCTCCAGTTGCGTTTGTAAATAATCGGCGTTGAGACCTGAGATCCGGGGGAAGCCATTCGCCACGCCCCCTGTACCGGTTGCACCGTGACAAGTTACGCAAGCAGGGGCACCGCGAGAGTTGCCATTAAGCGCAATGCTCGCGCCATCGGCGCGAGCTGTGGTTGTTGCGATGAGTCCGGATAAAAAGAGAGCAAACAGAATCAGTCTCATCGCACTAGCATTTGGGCATAAATAATTCTGGAGAGTCGCTAACCTGTAAAGCCTTCATCGAAGTGCTACTCAACGGATTTGTCCTCATTTATCGGACACCTTGATGATGCGATTAGTAGGCGGAGCTGAAATTTCGGCGTGCGCGGTAATCCACGATTTGACCATCTCATACTGCTTGCCTACTTCCCGACGATCCACCCCGTGTGTAAAGGGCGAGTAGTTATGTCCGCCTTCCGCCAGCAGCCCGTTGACTGCAACGGTGTATTGGCGTTGTGGGTCGAGCGCTACACCGCCTACAGTCACTTTTTGCACGCGCTGATCCTGCGCGGCTTCGGGCTTATAACTGAACTGGAGGCCGGACGACTGGATCATTCCCCCCACCTTTTTGGAAGTATCTTTGGTGGTGAAATTTTCAATCGCCTGTTCCAGCACTTGCCGGATTTGATCCCCGGTGAGGCGCATCGTCCACACTGCGGAATCGTGCGGTATCAGATTTCGTAACTGCGCGGCTGTAATTTTGCCCGGCTGCAATGCGACGCCATAACCGAGCCCGGGCAGAAAAACGATATCGGTATGGGTCGTCTCGCGTATCGCATCGGCAAATAAATCATCGGCGGGGGATTCGGCATCGCGCTTTTCCGGCTCTTGTTCCGCGATGGTCTGTGCACGTGGAATAAGAGTCAGTGCGCGGCCGACGGGAGCATCCATTTTTTGTAGGTAAGGTGAACGCTGACGCGCAAGGAGATCCGCCATATTGTGGTCTGAAACTTCGTCGGTAAGCGGAATCAAGGTGCGACGATGCGAAAGAATATGACCATTCGCAATTTGGATATCCAGTCGACCCAGATCGGACCCATGCGCGCCCGCTTGCACAATTAAAGTTTGCCGGACTTGGAGCGCTTCTTTCATTCGGTTATGGCTGTGCCCACCGACAATCACGTCGATGCCATCTACCTTTTCGGCGAGTTGCTTGTCCGCGCTGAGGCCCAAGTGGGTAAGCGCAATCACGATTTGAGCGCCTTCGTGGCGCAAGCGGGGGAGGTAAGTGCGGGCGGTTTCGACGGCGTCGTCAAAGCGAAGACTTTTTACATTTTTTTGCGCAGAAGTCAGCGGCGTATTGGGATAGGCAAGCCCCAGGATACCCACTTTAACGCCGTTGACTGTGCGAAGAATGTAAGGCTGGGTGAACAATTTTCCATCGCTACGATTGCTAATATTGGCTGCCAGCACAGGGAAATGCGCCTCGGCAATACGGGCGTGCAACTTCGCTGCGGTGAAATCGGGTTCATGGTTGCCGATGACCATCGCATCGTAATGGAGCGCGTTCATCGCTTCCACGATGGCGCGGCCTTCGGTTTCAACCGCGATCATCGTATCGCCAAACGTGTCGCCGGCATCTAATAGCAATACAGAATTGGTCGCGGTTGTACTTCGCGCTTCATTGACGCGCGCCGATAGTCGATCCAGTCCACCGACAGTATGATTTTTAAGCTCGCCTTCCCAGCCTTGCCACGCTTCGAGATGGCCGTGAATATCGTTGGTATGCAGAATGGTGATTGTTTGGGCTTGCTGTTTTACGACCCCCTTAATTTGATCGGCAGCATTCGAGGGACCCATGCTTGCCATGACTAAAAGTGCAACTCCTACCGTAGCGCGCAGCGGACAACGCATCCAAACACGAGTAAACATTTTTTTCCTCTGCAGTAAGTCGTTATTCATTTGTGTGTTGGGATTTTCAAGTACGTTCCGCAGTCAGCAGCATGTAAACAATCATCGCGACACTGAGTAGGGCCACCATTAAAGTCACCAGCATGATTAGTCTGCGACTGGCATGAACGCTCCCATTTTCGATGTCCCGACTAACGCTGTGATAGTGCCATGCGGCTAATACCGCCAATACGCCGCCCAAGGCCATCATCGTGACGCCGATGGGCAACGAAGCACTCGTGTGAGAGGTCTGGGCGTGGGGCTGAAGTTGGCTGGATAACTGACGTAGCCACAAACTGAATTTCGCTACAACGAAACCCAGGCTGACAATCGAAATACTCGTTCTTATCCAGGCTAGAAATGTTCGCTCATTGGCGAGATATTCTGTCGCTTTTTTTTCGGCGTCTATTTTTACGGGCTGTGGTTTCATCTGTTGCTAATTACAAGCTTGGTTAACTACCCAGTATTTCATTATGATCAGATAGTGTGCAAACCTTGGAATGGCGTCTGTTCGCTAGCTAACATAAGCCAAGCTTTAGCTTAACTACTCGATGTGGATGTCGAGCTCATATTCGGTGCCTGTCGGAAAGGCCCTTCCAGCTCATCGATATAGTGGGTGATCGCGACTTCTTCACGTTCAAGAAAGCGATCCACCGCGCTGCGGAATTCTGCATTTTCCAGCCAATGATACGAATGCGTTTGGGTGGGAACAAGCCCGCGCGCCAACTTGTGCTCACCTTGAGCGCCCCCTTCGAATACCTCCAGACCATGCCGGATCGCGTATTCAATGCCCTGGTAGTAGCAGGTCTCAAAGTGCAGTCCCGGCACATATTCCACCGCACCCCAATGACGGCCATATAAACGCGCGCCGTCCATCAGGTTGAAGGAACACGCGACCGGGGTGCCCTCGCGTTCAGCGATAATGAGCAGCATCGTTTCAGGTTGCGTGGCACACAGCTGGTCAAAGAAGGCGCGATTCAAATGCGGCTCCGAACGATGGCGAGCGTAGGTGTCGGTATAGCAGCGCTCAAAAAAATCCCAATCGGCAGCGGTGCTGTCGTTACCTTTAACCCAGCGAAAACGAATCCCGCCGGTTTCGAGCTTGCGACGTTCCTGGCGGATTTTTTTGCGTTTGTCGTGCGTCATCGCGCCCAGAAAATCATCAAAGGTTTGATAGCCGTCGTTATTCCAGTGGTATTGAAAGCCCGTGCGATGTAATAGCTGTGTCTCAGGACTACTCAGCACAGTCTGGTCTGGCTCGGTGGGAAACAAACTATGAAAGGATGAAAACCCGAGTTCGCGCGTAAGTTGCAAAGCCGCCTCGATCAATGCGGCTTTGTCCGCCGAGTTCCTGACCAGCAGTCGTGGCCCGGGGACGGGCGAGAAGGGCACGCAATTGACGAGCTTGGGGTAGTAGCGCAAGCCGTGGCGACGATAGGCATCCGCCCACGCAAAATCAAATACAAACTCGCCCCAGGAGTGGTGTTTGACATATAAGGGCATCGCCGCTTCCAGTCGTCCATTACGGAACAAGCCTAAATGCATAGGTTCCCAGCCTATATCTGGCCCGACGCAGCCCGTGGTTTCCAGCGCGCTCAAAAACGAATGACGCAGTAATGCTGAGCCGCCTGCCAGCGCATTCCAGTCGGCTTCGACAAATTCGCTCATCTGCGTCACCACGCGTAACTCGGCGCTAATCACTGCTTCCGTATCTTCTGGGTTTCCTTCAAAATGCGTGTTTTCCGTGCTTTGCATCGCGTATGAACCTGCATGAATTTCAAGCGAAGCAACTGCTTCGCGCGCACCACATTGATACGCCTCAGGGCATTGTAGCGGCCAGCGGAGACGCGGCAACCGCGGCAGCGACGGAACTGGGCGGCAACGCGTGGGTAGTGAAGGCGCAAATTCATGCGGGCGGGCGCGGCAAGGTCGGCGGCGTGAAGCTTTGCCGTAACCTCGATGAGGTGCGAACAATAGCGGAAACGCTGTTGGGCAAGCCACTTGTCACCGTGCAAAACGCGCCCGACGGTCAGCGGGTGAGCCAACTGCTGGTGGAAGAAACCTTAAGCATTGCACGCGAGTTGTATTTGTCATTGCTGGTGGATCGCGAAACGGAAAGCATCGCAGTGGTAGCCTCGGCTGCTGGCGGGATGGATATTGAAGAAGTCGCGCGTCGAACGCCAGAAAAAGTATTGAAAGCGCATTGCGATCCGATGCTCGGCCTGCAGGATTTTCAATGTCGCGAACTGGCTTTTGCATTGGAACTGTCGGGTGAGGCTTTTAAAGATTTTTGCCGCCTGTTACCGGCGCTTTATCGCGTATTTCGCCAGCTCGATTTGAATTTGCTCGAAATCAATCCGCTTGTGGTGACCGGTGAGAATCGCGTGTTGCCGCTCGATTGCAAAATGGCGCTGGAAGACAATGCCTTGTATCGCCACCCGGATTTAACCGCGTTGCGTGATGATAGCCAGATAGATTCCAAAGAAGCTGCCGCGAATGCGGCAAACGTGAATTACGTCGCCTTGCACGGCAATATCGGTTGCATGGTAAATGGCGCGGGTCTGGCAATGGCGACGATGGATTTGATTCAGTTGCAGGGTGGCACGCCAGCCAATTTTCTGGATGTGGGCGGAGGCGCGACGCCCGCAACCGTTGCGCAGGGTTTCAAAATCATTCTGCTTGATCCCAATGTCCGTGCAGTGTTGATCAATATTTTTGGCGGTATTGTGCGCTGCGATGTGATTGCCGAAGGCATTATCCAGGCGGTGAAAGAGATTGGTGTGAAAGTGCCGGTGATCGTGCGGTTGGAAGGCACTAATGCCGAGCTGGGGCGCAAGCTTCTGGCGGATTCCGGGTTGGCGATTATTGCTGCAGAAAGTCTCACCCATGCGGCAAAACGAGCGGTGGAGGCAGCGCTATGAGCATTCTCGTGAATAAAAATACCGCGGTGATCTGCCAGGGTTTTACCGGCAAGCAGGGCACGTTTCATTCCGAGCAAGCTTTGGCTTACGGCACCAAAATGGTCGGCGGCGTCACGCCGGGCAAAGGGGGACAAAGGCATCTGGGATTGCCGGTTTTTAATACGGTGCGCGACGCTGTGCGTCAGACCGGCGCGAGTGCAACCATGATTTACGTACCGGCCGCATTTGCTGCGGACTCGATTCTGGAAGCGGCAGATGCGGGTATCGACGTGATTGTCTGCATTACAGAAGGCATTCCGGTGCTGGATATGGTCAACGTGAAAGCAGCCCTGCGCGCGAACGGTGCAAAGCTGATCGGGCCGAATTGCCCGGGCATCATCACTTCAGGCGAGTGCAAAATCGGCATCATGCCCGGCAATATTCATATGAAGGGGAGCGTGGGCATCGTGTCGCGTTCCGGCACCTTGACTTACGAGGCAGTGCACCAGACGACGCACCTGGGTTTGGGGCAATCGACCTGCGTCGGGATTGGTGGCGACCCGATCAAGGGGCTGGATTTTATTGATTGTCTGGCGCTGTTTGAAAACGATCCGCAGACCGAAGCGATCCTGATGGTGGGCGAAATTGGTGGCAACCGAGAGGAAGAGGCGGCGGAATATATCAAGTCGCAGATTAAAAAACCGGTTGCCGCCTATATCGCTGGCTTGACCGCGCCGACGGGCAAGCGCATGGGTCACGCAGGGGCCATCATCGCCGGGGGCTCGGGGCGGGCCGAGGATAAAATTCGTGCGCTACAACAAGCAGGCGTCATCGTTGCAGCGAGCCCGGCTGGATTAGGCGAGGCGGTACAGCAGGCCTTGGCGCAAAGGCGTGGCGCGCTGTGATGCGTGATCTGTGCGTGCCTCGGGTTTGCAGATGAAGTTAGGCATAGCTCAACTTAATCTGACGGTCGGCGACCTTGACGGCAATACCGCGATGCTATTGGAAGCAGCACGCGATGCGCATGCTGCGGGTGCCGCTTTGTTACTCACGCCAGAAATGTCGATTTGTGGCTATCCGGCGGAAGACCTGGTGTTGCGTCGTGACTTTACCGAGGCTTGTGAGCGCGCGTTACAGGCATTGGCGCTAGCTGCCCCACCGGAGCTGGCCCTGATTGTGGGCTTTCCTGAACGCACCGAGCACGGCTTATTCAATGCTGCTGCGTTACTTCGCAATGGTGGAATAGAGACGATCTACCGCAAGCACCATCTCCCTAACCATTCCGTTTTTGACGAGAAACGCATTTTTAATTCGGGGTCTGCAGCTTGTACATTTTACTGCGGCGGGGTGCGTTTTGGTCTTAATATCTGCGGCGACATCTGGGACCCGGGCCCTGCCGCACTAGCCGCTGCCGCGGGCGCGCAGTGCCTGCTGGTTCCCAATGCGTCGCCTTATCATCTGAATAAACAGGTAGCCCGCTATCGTGTGGCAGAGGAGCGAGTCGATGAAGCGGGCCTGTCGATCATTTACGCCAATATGGTCGGCGGGCAAGATGAGCTGGTGTTTGATGGCGCATCATTTGCGATGGATGCATCGGGGCAACTCGCCGCGCAGTATCCAACCTGGCAAGCGGGTTTGTACTATTTGGAGGTTAATGGCAGCGGTGCCGTGTCTGGGGCAGTCCATGCTTTGCAAAGTAGCGAAGCCAATGTCTATGCTGCCTTAACCCTTGCCGTGCGTGATTACGTCAACAAAAATGGATTCACGGGCGTGCATCTGGGCTTATCCGGCGGGATAGATTCCGCACTCACTTTGGCGCTCGCGGTCGATGCGCTAGGGGCAAATAAAGTCCATGCGGTGATGATGCCGTCGGACTTCACCGCCAGCATCAGCATTGAGGATGCCCGCGCGATGGCGCAAGGTGTGGGCGTGCGCTACTCAGAAATTGCGATCAAGCCGGTTTACGACGCGTTGGTTGCGCAACTCGCGAGTGAGTTTGCAGGACTGCCGTTGGATGTGACGGAAGAAAATTTACAGGCGCGTACTCGCGGCACTTTGTTAATGGCGCTCTCCAACAAGTTTGGCTCGCTAGTTTTGACCACCGGCAATAAAAGCGAAATGGCCACCGGCTATGCCACGCTATACGGCGATATGGCGGGTGGCTTTGCGGTGTTGAAGGACGTGCCCAAGACGCTGGTGTACCGACTGGCTCACTATCGCAATAGCCTCTCGGCGGTTATCCCGCAACGCATTATTGATCGCCCGCCGTCTGCCGAATTGCGCGCCAATCAAACCGACCAGGATAGCCTGCCCCCCTACGATGAGCTGGATGCGATGCTGGCGGCCTACGTAGAGCGTGATCTGTCGTTGGACGAGATCGTCGCGTTAGGCCATTGCGCCGACACGGTGGCGCGCGTGATTCGATTGGTAGATCGTGCTGAATACAAGCGTCGCCAAGCCCCACCCGGACCGCGTATTACCGCGCGTAACTTTGGCAAAGACCGGCGTTATCCCATAACATGCAAGTATCGACCCGAAGGAGTGCTGTAATGAAAAAGATCGAAGCCATTATCAAACCGTTCAAACTGGATGAAGTGCGCGAAGCGCTCTCCGAAATTGGCGTAACCGGTTTAACCGTCACAGAAGTGAAGGGTTTTGGCCGGCAAAAAGGCCACACCGAACTGTATCGCGGCGCGGAATATGTGGTGGATTTTTTGCCCAAGGTCAAACTCGAAATCGTGGTTGCCGAGAGCTTGCTTGATCGGGCGGTGGAAGCAATCATCGCGGCTGCACGTACCGGTAAAATTGGGGACGGCAAAATTTTTGTGAGTAGTGTCGAGCAGGTGGTGCGTATTCGTACCGGAGAGAATGGCGAAGCGGCAATTTAGGCAGCATCTGCCAGCAGACCTTTGAATTATTCGTCTGACAGAGCCACCGACAATTGAGTTAGAAATACCTTATGTTTTACTTCTGCTGCGTGAAAAGTGGCGATTAGTCGAACGGCCTCGGTAGTTAAGGTACTGCCAACAGGATGGCTTTCTACCAGTGGCGTACCCCAAGCGCTATTCATTGCATCGACCGCATCCCAGGCCGCTTTGTAGCTCATTTTCATCGCCTTGGCAGCTTTTGAAATTGAGCCGGTGTCACCAATGCGCTGCAATAATTCGACACGACCTCGCCCCAGAAAATTGGTCCCGTCCAATGTAAACCAGAAGCGGCCATGAGCCTGAATTTTGCTAATCATTCAGCTAGTGTAGCAAGTGCAAATTTGAACTTATAGCTTGATGACCGGCCATGAATATACTTTAGGAGAATGTGAATGAACAAAATGATCGTGGTGTTAACGCTGCTTTGCATGCCGATGCTGAGCGGGGCTGCCGACAATTATGCGGTGACATTTAAAGCGAATGGCGAATTTAGCGATGTGCGTGACCAACTCCAGATGGCTATTGAAGGCAAGGGCCTGAAGATCAATAGCAACAGTAAAATTTCCGAGATGCTGGAGCGCACAGGCAAGGATATCGGAGCGACCAAACAGATATACGAACACGCCGAGCAATTTGAGTTTTGCAACGCGCGAATTTCCCGGATGATGATGGAAGCGGATCCGCATGCTATTGCGATGTGTCCCTATATTATTTCTGTGTACACGATTCCCAAGGATAAACATGTCTACATCACCTATCGAAAGCCCGCCGCTACTCAAAATCCCGCATTGAAAAAAACCTTGCTGGAATTGGAGAAAATGCTAACCGAGATCATTAAAGAAGCCATGTAGCGGCTTTACTAAACGACTAAACGCCACGATGCCGCACGCATACTTTCTTCATTCATGAATGCATTTCTGGCGGTCGGGATCGGCGCCGCGATAGGCGCTTGGTTACGCTGGGGACTCAGCCTCTGGCTTAACCCGGTTTTCCCCTCGTTGCCCTTAGGCACGCTGGCGGCCAATCTGATTGGGGGATACACCATTGGCTTAGTGATTGCGTGGCTGGCAGAACACCCGGGGCTACCTCCCGAAATTCGATTGTTTCTGATCACCGGTCTGTTGGGCGGGCTGACGACGTTTTCAACCTACTCCGCTGAGGTCGTGCTGGCACTGTCGCGCGGGCTATGGCTGTCGGGCGGGATAATTGCCTTTACCCATATGGTCGGCTCGTTTCTAGCGACGAGCTTAGGCTTTTACAGTATCAAGTTATTGAGATGATTGATGCGCACCGGTAGCCGCGGAACAAAACGTCTGGGCTGACCAAGACTTGTTCGATCAATTCATTCTCTTTGTCGCGTCGCTGGTGGCCAACTTCTTGTCCGCGTTGTCGGGCGGCGGGGCGGGGTTGATCCAGTTCCCGATGTTGATTTTTATGGGCTTGCCATTTGGCGTCGCGCTTGCCACCCACAAAGTCGCCAGCGTGGCACTTGGGTTAGGTGCAACGCTACGCCATCTCAACGAGCATCATCTCGAACGACGTTTCTCATTGATCATTCTGGCGGCAGGCTTACCCGGCGTGGTGCTAGGGGCATCGATTATTCTCTATGTTCCTGAAAAGGTGGCGACCTTACTGCTTGGCGTATTAACGCTGAGTTTAGGCGTGTATTCGATATTCAAACCCCGTCTGGGCTTGGTGCATGCGCCAAAAAATCGCGAGGGTAGGGCGCTGACTTTAGGCGCCTTCGGACTTTTTATCGTCGGCTTTTTGAATGGCTCAATCACTAGCGGAACCGGCTTGTTTCTGACCATCTGGCTGATCCATCATTTTGGTCTCGATTACAAACGTGCGGTGGCCTACACGCTGGTATTGTGCGGCTTGGTCTGGAACGGCACGGGTGCGCTGGTGCTGGGATTTCTCGGAACCGTGGCGTGGACCTGGATGCCGGCGCTTTTGGCAGGCTCAATATTAGGGGGCTATCTGGGTAGCCACTTTGCTATCAATAAAGGCAATTTGTGGATCAAACGCGCGTTCGAAAGCCTTACCATTCTGATCGGCTTAAAGTTGATAGCCGGATGAGGGATTCATGAACGAAAACGATCACGTCTGGATGCGCGTCGCGCTTGACCTCGCGCGCAGCGGTGGCGAGACAGGCGAAGTGCCGGTAGGCGCCGTCGTGGTGAAAGACGGACAGATTATCGGGCGCGGTTATAACCATCCCATCTCCAGTCACGACCCCACGGCGCATGCCGAAATTATGGCGTTGCGTGAAGCGGCAACGCATCTGCAGAACTACCGGCTTAACGATTGCACTTTGGTAGTGACGATGGAGCCCTGCGTGATGTGTGCAGGAGCGATTTTGCATGCGCGCATCAAGCGCGTGGTATATGGGGCGCGCGAGTATAAGACGGGGGCGCACGGTAGCGTGATGGATGTATTTGCCGAGCCCCGCTTGAATCATCATTGCGAAGTGCAGGGGGAAGTTTTGGCAGAGGAGTGCGCCGCATTAATCTCAGGATTTTTTGAAGCGCGGCGACTAGCAAAGAAGGCGGAATTATGAATGTGATGATCGAAATCAATCTGCACACCCAGCAGTTATCGCTGTTTGAGCCCAGCCCAAATGGGCAGATCTTACTGCGCGAGTATGCTGTTTCGACTGCATTGAATGGCGCAGGCGAGGCGAAAGACAGCTATTGCACGCCGCGTGGGCGGCATCGGATTGAACAAAAAATAGGGGAGGGTGCCCCCCCGTTTGCGGTGTTCAAGGCTCGCGTGCAGACGGGGGAAATATGGACGCTGGAACTGGAGGCGACCGCCCCCGATTGTGACTGGATATTAAGTCGGATTATGTGGCTGGGCGGAATGGAGCCGGGAAAAAACCAAGGCGGCAATGTAGACAGCCATGCGCGTTACATTTATATCCACGGCACCAATGCAGAACACAAAATCGGCACGCCGGTATCGCATGGCTGTATTCGAATGAAGAATACCGATGTGATGGATTTGTTTAACCGCGTAGAAGCCGGAACGCTGGTCAATATCAGCGAGCGTTAAAGCACACCCACTACCGACCGTTGGATTCTTTCTCGGTCATGCGTTTGATGACGCCTGCTGCCCACTCTCGTCCGCCCAGTCCGAACGCCAGCGCAAAGGCCAAACCTATCGCGCCAAAGCCGATTTGAAAAGCCGCAGTCAGCAGGGTGGTGCCAATATCCAACTGCTCGAGCGCGACGAACACCACAAAAATAATCAGCGCATATTCCGACAGAGTGCTGATGGTGAGCGCGCCCTGCACCCCAATATTATTCAGGTAGGCAAACACCAGCCTGTTAATCAAGCGGGCCATTAAAATACCAAATACCAGTACCAATATCGCGACGATCAGGTTGGGGATATACAGCACAATCTTGTTAAAGAGCTCAGCCACCATATGCAGGCCTAAGCTGTTGGCGACGGTGACGATCACGATAAATATAATCACCCAATACACCAGGTTGGCGATGATGCGCCCCAGTGAGATATTCAGATGTCCCTGCTTTAGAAACGCCTCGATGCCGGTTTTTTCAGCAAGGCTATTAAAGCGCAACAGATCCAGCAGCTTCACCACACCCGTTCGCGCGAGGTTGGCGAGTATCCAGCCCACAAACAGCAATAACATTGCTGCAAGTAACTGCGGCACAAAGCGGGCAAGTTGGGTCCAGAACGAAGTGAGTGAGGCGACAAATACGTCGAGTTGCTGTTGCATTGTGGATCCTTTCAGGCGGGTGAAAGAGCGGCGTAGTTTACTGCAAAGTTGTTTATTGAATGTGTCAGTCGGGCAGTTCTTCACGCCGCAACAGGAAGACATGTTGATCGCCCGCGCTGGTATCCAGCCAGGTGAACGGCAGGTGAGGATAGGCGGCTTCCAACGCGTCCCGGTTATGACCAATTTCGACGACCAGTAATCCTGCAGGTTGAAGGTGTCTCTTGGCCACTTCAAGTATGTGGCGAGTTGCATCCAGCCCATCATCGCCCGAGCCGAGCGCGAGTTCTGGCTCGTGAAGATATTCCTGCGGCAACAAGCCCACCGACTCGGCGTCCACATAAGGCGGATTGCTCAGGATAAGGTTGTAGCTACGGCCTTGCAGTTGGGCAAACAAATCACTGTGGATTAATTCGATTTGCGATTCGAGCTGATATTCCTCGACATTGATTGCCGCGACTGTCAGCGCATCGGTGGACAAATCCACCGCGTCAACCTCGGCATTCCCAAAAGCCAACGCCGAGAGAATCGCGAGGCATCCCGAGCCGGTGCACATATCCAGCACATGGGTGACGGCGTCGGGACTTGCTATCCACGGCGCGAGCTGTTCGCGCAGCAGTTCGGCGATAAAGGCGCGCGGCACAATCACGCGCTCATCCACATAAAAACGATGCTCACCCAGCCACGCTTCATGCGTAAGATACGCTGCCGGAAGCCGTTCTTCTACGCGACGACGCAGGATTGCGAGCACGGTATGAATCTCGATTTCAGTAAGGCGGGCGTCGAGAAAAGGATCGAGCTGCTCCAACGGCAGATGCAGCGTATGCAGGATCAGATATACCGCTTCATCGTAGGCGTTGTCGCTGCCGTGCCCAAAAAAAAGTTCGGCTTGGTTAAAACGCGATACCGCAAAACGCAGGCAATCACGTACGGTATGTAATTGCGTGAGTGCTGAGTCGAACAGTAGGTTTGCAGCCATCAGGTGAGCAATTTTTCCAGCGTTCTTTCGTAAATATCGGCGAGTTGCTCGATGTTCTCGACGGCAACGTGTTCGTTAAGTTTATGGATGCTCATATTGAGCGGCCCGAACTCAACCACTTGGGGGCAGATGGCGGCGATAAAACGGCCATCGGAGGTGCCACCCGTGGTCGAGAGCTCGGGGGTTACGCCAGTGACTTCTTTAACTGCTGCGCTGAGTTGATTGCACAGATTACCGCGCGGGGTGAGATAGGGGCTACCCGACAATTTCCAGTCGATCTCGTAATCGAGCCCGTGGTCGTCAAGGATCTCGTGCACGGCATCCATCAAGCCTTCGGCGGTACTGGCGGTCGAAAATCTAAAATTGAATACGATATCGATATGGCCCGGGATCACGTTATCGGCGCCAGTCCCGCTTTGCAAATTGGAAATCTGCCAGGTCGTGGCCGGAAAGTACGCATTGCCTTCGTCCCACATGGTGTCAGCTAGTTCTGCAATGGCCGGCGCAACGAGATGGATGGGGTTTTTGGCGAGATGGGGATAGGCGATGTGACCTTGAATACCCTTGACGCGCAGTTTGCCCGAGAGCGACCCGCGACGGCCATTCTTGATGGTGTCGCCAAACTCGGCGGCGCAAGTCGGCTCGCCAACGATGCAGTAATCCAGCGTGATGCCGCGTGCTTTCAGTAACTCGACCACTTTCACCGTCCCGTTCACCGCGGGGCCTTCTTCATCAGAGGTGATCAAAAAGGCAATCGAGCCGTTGGGATGGGGATGTTTGGCCAAAAAGCGTTCGGTTGAGGTGATGAACGCGGCATCGGATATTTTCATGTCCGCCGCACCGCGCGCGAACAATTTACCATCGCGAACCGTGGGTATAAAAGGGTCAGAATGCCATTGTTCCAATGGCCCTGTGGGCACCACATCGGTATGTCCTGCAAAGCAAACGACCGGAGGAGTGTCACCCAAACGTGCCCATAAGTTATCGACGTCCCCAAAAACGTGGCGCTCAATGGTGAAGCCAATTTTTTGCAGCCGCGCCGCTATCAGGTCATGGCAGCCTGCGTCGCTGGGCGTGAGTGATTTTCGCGCCAGTAAATCCATGGCCAGATCGAGCGTTTCATTGGCCATTCAGCGCCTCCTCGATGGCCGCGATAAATTCTGCGGGATGTCTGCTAACCGCAACCCACGCAGCGCCAAATAAGAGGGTACACATGCTTATTCTCCGAAGATTCTTTGATATTGTTGCTCAGCAAAGCCGAGATGATACCTGCCATTCACGTGCAGGATCGGGCGTTTAATCAGGCTAGTGTGAGCCAGCATAAGTTGTATGGCGGACTGTTGATCGATCAACGTATTTTTAGAGGCGTCATCAAGCTGCCTCCAGGTGGTGCCGCGCTTATTGAGCAATGCTTCCCAGTCTATTTGCGCGGCAACTTCTTGCAGCCATGCGACGTTGACGCCGTGTTTTTTAAAGTCATGAAAATCCACCGCAATATTGCGAGCGGAAAGCCACGCGCGCGCTTTTTTAACCGTGTCGCAGTGAGAGATACCGTAGAGTTTCATTGAATTTAAATGCGGCATAACCGATACGTTCGCCACAGGGACGTAAAATTGCGCTGTTAATCCAGAATTCTAACCGACCCATGTCCCAAAACTTTCATACTTCCTCCAGCGAGCCTCCTGCGCCCGGTCAACACACTGATCTGCGTTCCGTCGGGCGTTTGTTTCCTTATCTGTGGGAGTTTCGCGGGCGGGTGCTGGTGGCACTCGCGTTGCTGATCGGGGCGAAGTTGGCATCCGTGTCGGTACCTCTGGTGCTCAAGCACATTATCGACGCGCTGGATAAATCGCGCGGCGATCTGGTGCTGCCGCTCACGCTAATCGTCACTTATGGCTTGCTGCGTTTTGCCAGCACCACTTTCTCTGACTTACGCGATGTAGTCTTCGGCAAAGTTACTCAGCGCGCGATGCGGAGGGTGTCGATGGCGGTATTCGAACATTTGCATGCGCTATCGCTGCGCTTTCATTTGGAGCGCCAAACCGGCGGCATCACGCGCGATATCGAGCGAGGCTCCAAGGCTATCTCTAGTCTGGTTGGCTATTTGCTATTTCGCATCACGCCTACCGTGCTGGAGATTTTGATGGTGGCGGGGATTTTGTTCGTCAAACTCGATTGGGTATTTGGCGTGATTACGCTCGTCACGCTCGCCGCGTATATCGGCTTTACCATCACGATTACCGACTGGCGCACGCAGTTCGTGCGCCGCGCCAACACGCTTGATTCTGAAGCCTATGGCCGTGCGATTGATAGCCTGCTGAATTACGAGACAGTGAAATATTTTGGCAACGAGCGCTTTGAGGCGGCGCGTTACGACACCAGCCTTGCCGAATGGGAACGCGTCGCGCTGCAATCACAACGCTCGCTAGGCCTACTAAATGCGGCACAGGCCGGCACGATTGCTATCGGCGTGACGCTAATGGTGGTCCGGGCGGCCAACGGTGTAGTTGCAGGCATGCTCACGCTGGGCGACCTGGTGATGGTCAACGCCTTTCTGCTGCAAATGTTTCAACCGCTGAGTTTTCTGGGCGTGATGTATCGCGAGATCAAGCAATCAATGACTGATGTCGAGCGCATGTTCACCTTGCTGAATCGCCCGGAAGAAGTCGAAGACGCAGCCGATGCGCGGCCGCTCGTGGTACGTGGCGGTGAAGTCAAATTCGAGCACGTCAGCTTCGCCTACAACGCCGACCGGCCCATTTTGCATGATGTGAGTTTCACGATCCCGGCAGGCAAAACGGTTGCCGCAGTTGGCACAAGTGGCGCTGGCAAATCCACACTCGCCCGTTTGTTATTTCGGTTTTACGACACGGGCACAGGCAGCATCCAAATCGACGGCCAAGACATTCGCCACATCACGCAAGACAGCCTGCGCGCCGCGATCGGCGTAGTGCCACAAGATACCGTGCTGTTCAACGACACCATTTATTACAACATTGCCTACGGCCGCCCAGACGCCACGCGCGAAGAAGTCATCGAAGCCGCTCGCGCTGCGCATATCCTGAGCTTCATTGAAATCCTGCCGCAGGGTTGGGACACCATCGTTGGCGAACGCGGCCTGAAACTCTCGGGTGGCGAAAAACAACGCGTCGCAATCGCGCGCACATTATTAAAAAATCCCGTCGTGCTCATCCTTGACGAAGCCACCTCAGCGTTAGATACCAAAACCGAAAAAGCCATTCAGGCCGAGTTGCTGGAAATCGCCAAAAGCCGCACCAGCCTGATCATCGCGCACCGGCTTTCCACCGTGGTCGAAGCCGACGAGATATTGGTGATGGAAGCGGGGCGTATTGTGGAGCGGGGCTGCCATCCAGATTTGCTCGCACGTAATGGCACTTACGCGCAGATGTGGGCGTTGCAGCAACAGGCTGAGGAGGAGATCAACGCGAACCCGGTGGTAGTCAGGTAATACCGGTGGTGGTCAGGTAATAATGACTGAGTTCCGCCAGTTCAAGCACGAACTTCGCGATCAGAAACTGGACAACCAAATAGTTGACTGCCATCGGGCCTTCTGGCGCGGAATGGCATTTATGCGCAGATATGGCGTTGCAGCAGCAGGCCCAAGAGTAGGTTTTAATAATTAACTTGACTTGGAATAAAAGCCCCGAGTAAATTTCGTTCCCATAGACAGGCAACGCAAAGTACGTCGCCTGCACAGAATTCATTGCGTAAAACAAAATCAATATCGCAAGTCACCAGGGAGAAGAAAGCATGAAAAACAGAATGCATTTGAGCGCGCGATGCCACGCGTTAGCGCGCAGCGTAAAGGAGGCAATTACCTCTCTCAATCGAAACTCCTCCTTCATATTGTGTCCCGATGCTGCAAACATAAAGCGCATCTTGGTCCAATTCCTTGGCTTCGCTTTATTCACTGTCTTCGCTCACAACAGCTTCGCCGCGCTCACTCCTGGCGCCATCCCTGGGAGTTTCAGCGTCAGCGAATCTGGGGCTGCTAGCTACAGCATATCTATCGCGGTGCCTCCCGGTACTGGGGGCATGGAACCCAAGCTTTCCCTTAACTATTCCAGCCAGGGTGGCAACGGCATCGCTGGGGTTGGCTGGTCGCTCGGTGGCTTATCCGCCATCACCCGTTGCCCCCAAACCATTATTCACGATGGGGCAGCGCGCGGCGTCCAACTCGACACGAACGACCGCTTTTGTCTCGACGGTCAGCGCCTGATTCTAGTTACGACGGGTACGACCTATGGGACCATCGGTGCCGAATATCGCACTGAGATCGAATCCTTCTCGAAAATTGTCTCGATTGGTGGCGGCCCGGGCGATCCTCAATCCTTCCAAGTCTGGACCAAAGCCGGACATATTATCGAATTTGGCAATACCGCCGACTCACACGTCGAAGCCCAAGGCAAAAGTGTTGCCGCCGCTTGGGCAGTCAACAAAATTAGCGACACCGTTGGCAACTACATCGCTTTCACCTACTTCGAAGACAATGCCAACGGCGAACATCGCATCGCCCGTATCGACTACACCGGCAACGCGTCGGCTAGCGTCAGCCCATACAACGCTTTGGAGTTTCAATACGAAGCACGGCCTGATACTAGTTTGGGTTACTTGGCTGGGTCACTTATGCGACAGACTCAGCGTCTTGTGAATATTCAGACCAAAACCAGCGGCACGCTGGTCATGAATTACGCGCTGAACTACGAGACCGGCACCACCACTGGCCGCTCGCGTTTAGCTAGTTTGAGCCAATGTGCGGCTGATGGGAATTGTCTAGCATCTTCGACTTTCGCATGGCAGGAAGGGCAGGCAGCGTCGTTTGGGACTGAAATCAATTCACCCGCAATAACTGGAACGACAGCGAATACCTGGTTTGCGATGGGAGATGTCAATGGCGACGGTAAGACCGATTTGGTTACGTTCAACACTTCCAGAGATATGCGTCAATACACTGCCGATGGAACGGGCGCAATGACGCAGACTCAACAATTTATTTCCCCTTTTGTGTCAGTAAATCCAGCCGCTTTTAATCCCGGTGAATGGCGTTTCTTTCTGGCTGACTTGAACGGAGACGGTTTTGCCGAACCTGTTTCCTGTGGTGTAGCAGGGTACGTCAATTTAGCTTATGACAAAGGTTGGGTGGGGGTTCCATGGATCACACAGCCCAACGGTAATGGTCAAGCGAGCATTGTGATGCAAGCGACCCGCTCACTCTATCTTGGTGCTCAGCCATATGCTGTTTTAACTTGGAAACAATGGTGTATGCCGACCACTTCCCCAGATGGCCGAAACGGCTTAAATTGGTATGCGGCAGAGTACTGGAAAGGCTTCGAACTCTTCAGCAACATTAATGCCGATGCCACTTATGGACAATTGACATTTACTCAAGAAGGAGCCAGTGTCCCCTTGAGTAATGCGGATTCAAGTATCGCGCAAACTGGGGATATTAATGGGGATGGCGCTGGCGATATGGTGCGTTATGATTCTTCAACAGGTGCGCTGCATATCTGGCTTCAGCAGAGTGGTGCATTCGCGCCCGTCACCAACCTTACTATAGACGCTAGTGGCTCACCGAAACAAAGTTGGTTTCAGCTTGCCGATGTTAATGGCGATGGCTTGGGCGATATGGTTTTGCACGATCCTTCCGCGGGGTCGATCAAGGTTTGGCTGTCGAAAGGCGACGGAACAGTCGGCAATAAGGTAGAAACCTTGGGATTCAGCACGGGCGGTACCCCGGGAGATACATGGCTAGAGATGGTGGACATCAATAGTGATGGCCGTGCCGATGCAGTCAAATACAATCCGGCAACAGGTACAGTAACCGTTGCTTTGTCTAACGGCGATGGTAGTTTTGGCTCATCGCAGTCCTTGGCTTCCTTGGGCGCGGGCACCGCGCCAACACTCGGCTTAGGGCCTGCACCTACCAGTAGTTGGTTTCAACCTGCCGATGTTAACGGCGACGGCTTGCCGGATTGGGTGCGTTATGATCCATCCAGCGGCAAAGTCAAGGTTAATCTGGGCTTAGGCGAAGTCCCTGATCGCCTCCTCTCCATCACTGATGGTCGCGGCGCTACCCGTAACATAAGTTATAAACCTCTGACCAACCCTATTATTTACAGCAAGGGAACGGGTGCGGTTTATCCAGAGCAGGACGTGCAGGCAGCGATGTACGTTGTCTCCGAGACCGCCGCCGACGACGGCATCGGCGGGCAATTTCGAATAAGCTACCGCTACACGGGCGCTCGCACCCATCTCACGGGACGAGGCTTTCTCGGCTTTGCCACGCTTGAACAGACCGACCTGCAGACCGGCATCGTCACTCGCACCAATTACAGTCAGACTTTTCCTTACATTGGCATGCCCACACTTGTCACCAAAACCGCTTCTGGTGGGGTTGAACTGGGCCGTGTTGAGAACACCTATGCTGAAAAAATCCTCACAGGAGCCGGCAAATTTCCATACCTGGCATATAGCAAGGAACAAAGCAAAGATCTTAATGGTGCCATCCTGCCCATCACCGAAACCTGGAACGTGAGCTTTGACGACTGGGGCAACGTTACTAAAATCACCACGCAAACCTCCGATGGTTTCCTTAAAACCACCGATAACACATACAACAACGACCCTGGCACTTGGGTTCTTGGTCGTCTTACACGCGCCAGTGTCAGCGCCAGCCTCAACGGCGGTACCCAGCAAACCCGCGTTTCAGCTTTTGAATACAACGCCACCACTGGCTTACTAACCAAGGAAATCATTGAGCCCGACGCCGCCAACGTGCAGTTCCGGCTCGACACAGCGTATACCCACGACGCCTTCGGAAACCGCAAGACCACGACGGTTTTCTCACCCGCCACCGGCAATGCCGCCATCGCCACACGCACTACCACCACCACCTACGACGCCCGTGGTCAATTCCCCGTCACCATCGCCAACGCGCTCAGCCACACCGAGAACAAAACCTACGACCCTCGCTTCGGTACCGTCAAAACCCTCACCGGCCCCAACGCCCTCACCACCACATGGCAATACGACAGCTTTGGCCGCAAGACCCAGGAACTTCGCGCCGATGGCACGCAGACCGTGTGGACCTACCAATTGTGCGACGCTGCCTGCCCAGGCACGGGCGTGTACCGCATCTTCACCCAGGTCTATGGGGTGGGTAACATTCAGGCCGCCCCGACCACCGCCGTCTACTTCGACCGTCTCAACCGTAGCGTGCGGCAGGCGGCGCAAGGCTTTGACGGACGCTGGATTTATACCGACACCGACTACGATAATCAGGGCCGCGTTAAACGCAGTTCGCGTCCGTATTACGCCCTCGATGCGGCCTACTGGACCACACCCAGTTACGACGACCTTGGGCGCACTGTACGCATTGACAACCCCGATGGCAGCTGGAGCACCCTGGTCTACAACGGCCTGACCACCGTCGCCACCAACGCCAAAAATCAAACTAGCACCACGCTCAAAAACAGCCAGGGACAAACCGTCAGCGTCACCGACGCCCTGTTGCAGACAGCCGCATATGCCTACGACCCCTTTGGCAATTTGCTGGCTACCCGCGACCCTGCGGGCAACCAGATCGTTAACCTCTACGACCTCCGCGGCCGCAAGACCCAGACCACCGACCCCGACCTTGGCCTGTGGAAATACGAACACAACGCGCTGGGCGAACTGGTCAAACAGACCGACGCCAAAAACCAGGTCAGCACCTTCGATTACGACCTGCTTGGCCGCCTGACCCAGCGCATCGAACCTGGCCTCACCAGCGACTGGGTCTACGACACCGCCGCCTCTGGCAAAGGCAAACTCCACACTGCCAAAACCAGCGCGGGTTACCTGCGCACCCATTTCTACGACAGCAAAGGGCGCCCCCGTCAAGTCGTAAACAACCTGGAAGCAGGTAACGCATTGATGTGGAGCAATACCGCCTACGACATATCAGGCCGGGTATCGGAGCAGTGGTACGGTGGCGAATTCGGCGTCAAGCAGATTTACAACGCACGCGGCTACCTGGCGGAAGTGCGCAACGCCAGCTCTAACGCCCTTTACTGGCGGGGCGATCAAATGGATGCCGAAGGGCATATCCTCCAGGAAACCTACGGCAACGGTGTTGTCACGCGCCGCGCGCACACTGCGCAGAATGGCCGTCTGGAAGGCATCACCGCCGTGGGGGCGAATGGCGCCCCGATACAAAGTTCGAGCTACGCCTACGATACCCTGGGCAATATCTGGCAGCATAGCGATGACAGCGGCGATGACTATCTAGGCTATGACCGCTTAAACCGCCTCACCCGGACCCAGCGCTCTACCAGTAGCAGCACCGTTACCGTCACCGCTACCTATGATGCCCTTGGCAACCTCACCAGCAAAGGCGATGCCGGCAATTATTATTATGGAGGCGATACCCTCTGTGCGGCAGGCAACGGCGCGGGCCGCCACGCAGTGTGCAAGGCCGGGAACAACGCCTACGCCTACGACGCCAACGGCAACTTCATTTCTGGGGGCGGCAGAAGCGCCACCTGGACCGGGTGGAACATGCCCCAGACCCTGACCCAGGCCGGGCAGACCACCGACTGGAGTTACGGCCCCGAACACGAGCGCTACAAAATGACCACCCCCGGTCGCACCACCTGGTACATGAACCCCAGCGTGCATCAAGGGGGGCACTATGAAGAGACCCGGTACGCAAGCGAGATTGTCGAAACCCGCTACACGCTTTACGGCGGTGGCCAGCCCATAGGCGAAGTCCTTAATTTTGGTGACGCCGCGCCTGCCCAGACCCGTTACTTCCACAGCGACCACCAGGGCAGCATCACCGCCGTCACCAACAGCGATGGCGCAGTCCTCACAAGATACCGCTACGATCCCTGGGGCAAGCAGACCGTTGTATTCGGATCCAACGGCGGCTTCGCCAAGACAAGGCAGGGCCACACCGGCCACGAAATGCTCGACGGCGGCTTAACGCACATGAACGGGCGGCTGTACGACCCGGTGCTGGCGAGATTTGTCAGCGCCGATCCCATCGTCGATAATCCCTATGATCTGCAAAGTCTGAACCGCTACACCTATGTGCTGAACAACCCGCTCTACTACACCGACCCGACCGGTTTCAGTGCGTGGACGGATTTCAGGGATGGGTTCTTGAAGCCGGTCGCGAGCATCGTCGTATCGATCTATGCCCCGGGCCTCATCAGCGGTTTGACCGGGTGGGGGATGACCGCCTCAAGCATCGCCGCAGGCGGCATCGCCGGTGGCATCACTGGCGGCGGACGCGGCGCGCTGGCCGGTGCGGTCAGTGCCGGCATGTTCAGCCAGCTACACGGCATGGAGCCCGGCATTGGCAAGATCGCCGCGCACGGCGTCGCGGGCGGCCTGATGAGCGAGATGCAGGGCGGCAGTTTCAAGAGCGGGTTTCTGGCGGCGGGGTTTACGCAGGGGGCGAGTGAGCTTGGCTTATTCGACAATTTAGGCAGCAGAAGCGCCAACGCGATTGGAGCGGCTATCGTGGGTGGTACCGCATCTGTCATCGGTGGCGGCAAGTTCGCCAATGGGGCGATGACGGGGGCGTTCTCTAGATTGTTTAATGACCTAAACGATAACCAAATTGCAGGTAGGGCGGCGGAAAGGGCTACCGTTGAAGGGTTGGAAGCGCAAGGTTATGAAGTTGTTACACAGGTTCGTCTTAGGTTGGGTGGGGTAGGGGGGACGCTTGCGATTGCCGATTATGCCTACCGCGTAGATGACCGGATTATCTTTGGCGAAGTGAAAGATGGCTTGGGGGCAGCCTTGTCGGCGAATCAGCGAGCCGTGTATGAGGAATTGATTGCTAGCGGGCGTGTGGCGATAGAAGGTTCGGCGTTTAAGGATTTGGGTCTCAAAGCAGGTAGCAAATATGCTGTTGCATTGACGGTAAACGCCGCCGCAGGCAGCCGGGCGCTGCGTCAGGTTGGACGCATGATTGGTTCTCGATACGTTGGGGGTGCGCTGACTCTCCTGGGATCTGCGCCGCTGATGGCAGCAGATTTGTTTTCCTATTCGGGTGAGGCGGGTAGCAATAGCGGTTGTGTGGGCTGTTTGAACGGCGGGCGTTGAGGCGGGTTCAGTAATGGCGAAAGAGAGGGAATTAAGCGAAAAAGAGCATGCCATTAAATTATGGGATGGCTTTGACCCGCATCCGGTGGTAATAGCCATCGAGCGACGCCTTACACAAATGGGCTTTGTCAAGATTTATGGAGGGGCTGATCACGATGGCAGTTACCATCGTAATCACCATTGGGCAAAACCCGCTTTTGCCGAGATCGATCACTTCATTGACATTACCCCCGGCCTGAGTGATCGTGGGTCAGTAGAGTTTTCGGTAAGAATAGGGGGCACTTCGCGGCAATATCAGGATGCCGAGAATACTGTGAAAGCCTGGGAATGTGATCCAGAACACAATGCGTTATTCCCCGGCAAGCCTTACCTTTATCCTGAAAGAATGGTTCAGGTGAGTTTGCATTGGCTCATGCTGAATGCGGAGCCGCCCGTGCGGCAGCTAAGATGGAGCGCCACCGCCGAGAATGCTGAAGCGAGTGCGGACATGTGGCTGAATGATTTTTGCCAATACGGCATTCCTTTTTTAAAAAAAATCGATACGCGTGAAAAATTGATTCACTTGTTGCAAAACATTGATGCCTACCCACACAAGACTCCGGCACGCGGCCCCGGGTCGCCTGAACCAAGCCTTTGCGCTGCGTTGCTGCTTTATCTAGCAGGAGATGTCGATGCGGCCATTCAAGAGCTTGAAGTTGGGTACAGGGTCGATGTCGCTCGAGCTGGACGCACCTGGGCCGGGAATGAAAAAGCGATTCAAGATGCGATTCGTGTTCGCAAGTGCAAGATAGATCGCTATCGACATTTTTTTGAATCTAAGGGGCCAGGCTGAACTGACCCGGTATTTCGGACATTTTTGAGTGGAGTCACAATTCACTTGGAGGTGTCAGATATCCGTACGACAGTGAAGCAAGATGCCCTGATTACACGTAGTGCTATCAACAGCGCAAACGTTCATAACAGTGGTCAGGTGAACTACAACTTATATAGCAACAATTGCACGGATGCGGCGGTGGATGTAGTGAACAACTCGGGTGCTGGATTGCGTATTCCAAATTCAGCAACATCTGCGCGACCGAACACCTGGATGCAAGAGTTGCGTGCTTGGCAGCATTAAGATGGTTATGTTGCAGAATGTAAAACGGGGACTTGCATTAACGCTTGCGATGGTGACGTTGCTAGGGGGATGCGTGAAAGATACCGTAGTAAAAGAGATACAACTATGGCCCGATACGGTGGTGAAGGTAAGTCTGAGAAAGATTGAGAGCAGGGGAGTAAATACGCTCGTATTTGGCGAATTGTCAGTCATAGGGCTGGGACGACGCATTCAGTCGGCTGACTTGAACTGTATCGGGCTTGTCCTAAACCATTTGAGTAGTAAGAGGCTCTATGTGGACAGTGTCGCTCACGTTTTAACGGACGGGTTCTTGGCTAGGGAGGGTAAGATCGACATTGGTGTGTATTGGCTCTTCGACGGGCCACTGAAGGAAAGTTTGCTTCCCCAGATGGAGATCGTTATCAATAAGAATAGAAACCAACGACAGCCCTGTGTTAATTGGATTAAATAAATGGGGCAGACTGAACTGACCCCATTTCTTATGTTTTCACGGGAAAACACCTATCAGAATGAGACGAGTCTGGCGAAAGAGGATAGTGCAAACGTGTGTTGTATTTATCTCAACCCAACAAAAAGTCATAAATCAAAAGCAAATGCAAATAAATGGGGTCAGACACGATTACAAATACGACAAACTTGGGCGTATGACCCGCCGCCTGGAGCCCGGCCTCACCAGCGACTGGGTCTACGACACCGCCGCATACGGCAAAGGCAAGCTCTACACCGCCGCCAGCGCAGGCTACGTCCGCACCCACAGCTACGACGCCAAAGGCCGTCTGGCCGAGACCTTGTTCAACCTGGGCGTGGGCGCTCCGTTGTGGAGCCGCACGGTTTACGACGCATCTGGCCGGATGTCCGAGCAGTCCTACCCTAGCGACTTTAGCGTCAAGCACGTTTACAACGCGCTGGGCTACCTCGCCGAAATCCGCAAGACCAGCGACAACACCCTGTACTGGCAACAGAACGCCATGGACGCCGAGGGCCATATCACCAAAGAAACCTATGGCAACGGCGCCGTTGCCCGTCGCAGCTACAATGCGCAGAATGGCAGACTACTCACCCGCCAGGACGTTTCCCCCGCCAACCCGTGGGGCCCGTTCAACAATCATTCCTATGATTACGACACCCTGGGCAACGTCAAAAGCCACTGGAACCTGGGCGCAGGCGTGTGGGAGAACATGACCTACGACCCCCTTAACCGGCTCACCCAGATAGATCGCTCCGTCAACAGCGTCACATCGGCCGAAACCATCGCCTACAACGCTCTGGGCAACCTCACCAGTAAAAGCGGCATCGGTGATTATTTCTATGGCGGCAGCCCCCAATGTGCCAGCGGCAGCAACGCCGGTGCCCACGCCGTGTGTAAAGTCGGGTATTTAAGCCTTGCTTACGACGCCAACGGCAACTTCATTTCCGGAGGCGGCAGAAGCATCACCTGGACCGGATGGAACATGCCGCAGTCGATTACCGAATCCGCGCAGACCACCACCTGGAACTACGGCCCCGAACACGACCGCTACAAAATGGTCACTAACGGCCGCACCACCTGGTACCTTAACCCCAGCGTGCATCAAGGCGGCCACTACGAATATACCCGCTACGCGAGCGGTACCGGCGAGCACCGTCACACGCTGTATGGCGGCGGGCAGCCCATCGGCGAAGTCCTCACCTTCGATAGCGGCGCCCCCGCGCAGACCCGCTACTTCCACAGCGACAGCCAGGGCTCCATCACCGCCGTCACTGACGGTGCGGGCACTATCGTGACCTACTCCCGCTACGACCCCTGGGGCAGACAGACCGTCATCGCAGGTAGCAACACCGGCATCAATCAGACAAGGCAAGGCCACACCGGTCACGAAATGCTCGATGGCGGTCTCACCCACATGAACGGTCGGCTATACGACCCGGTGCTGAGCCGCTTCGTTAGCGCCGACCCCATCGTCGATAATCCCTATGATCTGCAAAGCCTCAACCGCTACAGCTATGTACTGAACAACCCTCTGGGTTACACCGACCCCACCGGGTTCAGTGCGTGGACGGATTTCCGGGATGGGTTTTTGAAGCCGGTCGCGAGCATCGTCGTATCGATCTACGCGCCGGGCCTCATCAGCGGCTTGACCGGGTGGGGCGCGACCGCCTCAAGCATCGCCGCAGGCGGCATCGCGGGCTCGATCACTGGCGGCAGCAGAGGCGCGCTGGCCGGGGCGGTGAGCGCCGGCATGTTCAGCCAGCTGCACGGCATGAGTCCCGGTATCGGCAAGATCGCCGCGCACGGCGTCGCGGGTGGCATCATGAGCGAGATGCAGGGCGGCAGTTTCAAGAGCGGGTTTCTGGCGGCGGGGTTTACACAGGGGGCGAGTGAGCTTGGTTTATTCGACAATTTAGGCAGCAGAAGCGCCAACGCGATTGGAGCGGCTATCGTGGGTAGTACCGCATCGGTCATCGGTGGAGGCAAGTTCGCTAATGGGGCGATGACGGGGGCGTTCTCGAGGTTGTTTAATGATCTTAAATTGGATGGTGAAATAATGACCGACAAGAAAGGAAGAACTTATGTTAAAGGGACAGCGACATTAACCGATCCAGTCACTGGAGAAGTCCTTATCTCATCGCCTGCGATATCTGGTCCATATGGGAAAGGTGCCTTGCCAGAAGGAGATTATGTTGGGGATAACTTCAGAGTAAGAGCCACAAAAGCGATGACCGTCTCCGACTCACAAGGGAAGACCGGATGGAGCCTTGATCTTACCCCCCAATTTAAGACCGATCGTAGTTTGCTCAGAGTGCATCCAGATGGCAATGTACCAGGGACCCAAGGGTGCATATCGCCACAAAATCAAGCGCGTGAGTGGGGACGTTTGTTGCAAGATCAAGTGCAGAAGCATGGCTCTATTCCTGTGCATGTGGATTACTGATGCGCAGCCTAGCCGCGGCTTTTTGTGTGTTTATTTTGTCAGGTCTTCTTGGCAAAGATGTTCTCGCGCAGCCGATTAAATGCCCGTTTGAGTGCCAAGCAAGATATGTCAGATTATTTTTATCTACGTTGGCAAAAAGAAGTGAGCCGACTATGGCGGATTATTTTTCTTTGTTTGAGGAGCCAGAGGGGCCTGAAGGACTTCGCCTGTTCAATATCAAAAAGAGCGAGCTAAAAAATGATATGCATGACCATCAATCTCTAGAAGAAATTACTCTTGCCGGGGATGCGTTTGATGAGGTTGTGAAAAGAGACAAGTTTAGCGAAAGCTTTTATCTGACCTGCCTGAAAAAGAGATACGCCAATCGACTTCCAAGCCAAAGCGTAAATTTGGTTAGATCGTTTGATGTAAGCAGAAAATTCACCGTGATTACGCTTTCAAAGCAGAAGTTACGGTGGAGATTTTTGTTCTCTGATAACGAGCCTAAGCCAGACAGCATTATTGCATCGAATGGGGTGACATTGGGTGATATGGATGAAGACCCTTGTATCACTCCAACACAACAGAAGGTAAAACGATATGAGGACGCTCCCCCTTAAAAGCCATGACCCATGGGTGAATAAATCGCTCAGACACGATTGCTGAGCATTACAGGCGAGGAATAAATGGGGTCAGACACGATTATTTATGCTACGCTGCGGTCACTGAAATACTACAAATGACACTATCACTATGGCCCGTCTTCCCCGTTATGTCATCCCAGGGCAGCCGCAACACATCATCCAGCGGGGCAACAACCGGCAGGCGATCTTTGCTAGCGACACTGACTATCAATTCTTTCGTAATGCCCTGATCGAGGCATCGGCCAAGTATGGTCTGGCTATTCACGCTTATGTCTGGATGACGAATCACCTCCATCTATTAGCTACGCCGACGCAGGAGAACAGCATCAGCAAGGTGTTTCAGTCGGTTGGACGGAAGTATGTGCAGTATTTCAACTTCACTTACAAGCGCAGCGGCACTTTGTGGGAAGGGCGTTACGGGCGACTGTGGTGGACAGTGAGGAGTATTTGCTGACCTTGATGCGCTATATCGAACTCAACCCGGTGCGCGCGGATATGGTTGCACATCCGAGGGACTATCCGTGGTCGAGCTACGCTTTCAATGCGCAGGGTGAGACGGGAATAAATGCAGATTGGCTGACACCGCATGACGAATATCTACGCCTGGCGCGCAGTGCGGCTGAGCGTCAAAGCGCCTATAGACAATTGTTCCGGGCGGCGATATCAGGTCAAGACCTGGAGAACATACGCGAATCGACTCATAAGGGCTGGGCGTTGGGCGGGGAAAGATTCACACAGCAGATCGAGGTTTTGGGGCAGCGTCGGGCGGCATCTATGGGTGTGGGCAGGCCGAGGAAAGATAATCGTGTCTGACCCTGGGGTTTCCCCACGAATAATATTTGCGAATCAATTGGTTAAAGAGTAGTTTCCGCAAAAACAGTGCATGCATGGCAGCGATTTAGTT